>JBFJVZ010000557.1:0-3559 GCA_041623895.1 Pirellulaceae bacterium
AGCCAAATCTCGACTTGATTCCTTTTCGATACGGATTCTCACCTGCCAACTCTGTCTTTCTATCTGCAGTGATAATCGGAATTCTGCAATCGATCGTGGTGTTCTTTCTTTGGCGGACCGCTACGACTGCGACTCAAATTGACATCGCCAATTCGATTTGTGGTATCGTGACTCTTACGCTCGTAGTATTCGACGGGGTATTGCTTGCGTCCGTATCCGCCAATGCGGTTGCGTTTCAATCGAATGGTGATCGCACACCGGTCCGCCGCCGCAAAAAAGGCAGAACCACGCCATGAACCGGAGATCGCAATGGCGCGGTTTCGAATGGACAGCGAATTGGGCGATCCCGGTTATGGCTACCGTTCCATCCGTCAAGAATTTGAACACTGCCGGTCAGCGATTCTCTTGATGATCGCGGATTGAAAGTGGAATGACTTCGCGACGACATGATGTTTGTTGATGGTTCGTCATTCATTCGCTGAATATGACGCGTTGAAGTCTGTTGCCAATGGCAGGGACAAGACCCGGCGGGCTTATGCTCGACTCGGACGGCGTTGTTAAGCGGAACATAGCAAACCTGGCGGAGTTGGATGACGAAACTTCCGACCATTGCCCCAGGATGCCTTCGGTCGCGGGCCACTTTCGCAAATGGGTGCGCGTCGATTTAAGGCGGAGGACGCAGAGACCGCAGAGTCTGCCGCCGAACCTTTCTCTGCGTTCTCCGCGTTCTCTGCGTTTTACATTGTTCAGCTACCTGAGTTGCGCGGTCGATCAGGTCGATTTGCATCCCCAACGCATTCCGCGGTAAGATTGGACGCCATCTTCAACGGCACCACCCATTGCCAACAAGACGATGGAACCATGCCATCCACCGGAGCACGGCATGGGGCGTTTTAAAATGGAAACCACATTGGCCGTGCCCGGTTACGGCTGTCGTTCCATCCGTCAAGAGTTCTAGCACTGATGGTCAGCGATTGTGTTGATGATCGCGGATTGAAGAACGGAATGTCGTCGCGCCGATTGCATCTTTTGACGGTGGTGCGTCGTTCGCTCGCTGAATCGGGTGCGCGGTCTGTTGCCGTTGGATCGCGTGTGACCATCTGGGTGTAGGTGCTCGCCTTCGATAGGTGTTGGTCCGCGGGGCACAGCTGACCTGGCGGTGTTGGACAGTCAAAATTCCGACCATCCCCACAAATCCTCCGTTCACAAACCAACTTCGCAAAACCGTTGCGCGGTCGAGCCAGCCACAGAGAGCACAGAGTCACACAGAGCGTGGCGACGCAGTTTTCTCCGTGCACTCCGTGTCCTCCGTGGCCAATTCTTTCCCGGCGCAAATGCTGCACGGTCGATGCGCTCGATTTGCCTGGACGCTCAACTTCAGGGTATGATTCATCCCTGCGGCAACATCGCCGCCAGCCGCCCACCAAGACGATGGAATAATGCGATCAACCGAAGTCGCGGACCGGGCGGTTGGAAGTGGAAACTCAACTCCCGCGACTCGGTTATCGCAGGACGTTATTTGGTTGAGGACATTGGCATGTGATCGTCACGTCGTTCGAGCGACAACGGACCGCTTTCATTCGCCGAATCGAATACACCGCTTGCCATGGGCGAATCGTCCTCTAACGCTTCTGAATTTGATGCCGATTCTGTGCTCGCAGTGATCTACAACCGCAGGCACAAGCGACACGTGATCTGGACTCCAAGCACTACCCTCAGCCACATGGGAATCGAGCACTACCCGCACTTGCCGCAGACAAACTATCGCAGAATGAAACGTATCCTTCGACAACTTTGCGATGACGGGCATCTAATCCAACGCGACGAACCTCACAGTCGATACACAATGAAAGAAGTTGCGTATTCGCGAGTACCTGATCGCGAATTGCTCGATTAGGCTTCTCGATTTGCCGTGACGCCACGCATTTGATTTAATGTCGTTCATGTTGTTCGCCGTCAACTGGCCGCGAAAGACCAAATAACCACGCCATGAACCGGAGATCGCCATGGCGCGATTGCTGTTGGACACCACATTGGGCGATCCCGGTTATGGCAACGTTCGTCGGACAATCGCGGGATCAAATGACGCTTGAACTATGGTACGCCACGATGCTCCTCGGTCACGTCGAAGAGGCGTTTGAACATCAGGGGACTTGGTTTGGCAACTTCCGGGGAGCCACACAACGCTCGAATGATCGTTTGTCGTGTCGTCTCGATGATTTCATGGATTTCTGTCGTGATTGGTACGTTCGCGCAGGATCATCCGGCGGAGCGGACGCAAGTGAATTCAACGCGTTCCATGACGTTGTACGATCTGGCCTTTGGTACACGACCACTCAAGACGGATTGAGGACGAAAATCTCCGACGCTCCCATGTTCATGGATGGACGCAACGGAGAGATTTCATGGACCGTTTTGTCCGAACGCAACGAGGCTCAAGGGACGGAGCGATGATACAATGGCGTTCCGTCCGCCGGGGGCACCATCTCTCACATAGGCCAGCGGACCGACGAACCAGCCGATGCACGGGAGCGGCGAAGTCGGGCGAATTTGCAATAGACAATCAATCGTCGCCGCCCCGTGATCGGTGACGTTCTGGCAAGGAGATAGATTTTGCGACATCAATCACGAATCATGCGTTTATTGTTTGTGGCATATTGCTCGCTGTCCGCTTTATGTGCGATTGCCGATGATCCTTTTGCGGGTGGCGATCCCTTTTCGAAAAAAACAATAGCGGACACGAAATCCGGCGTCACAAGATTGACGATTGAGAAACCGACACCGCGTTCCAAGACGCTTGCTGAATCAAGCTACCAATTATTGGAAGGTAAGCTGTTTTCCAAAACTGCCATACGTGTGAAGGAGATGCCACTTTCCCAATTAATGCGAGAGATTTCTGAGGCACACCAAATTCCGATTTTCCCACAGCAGCGGGCCTTGCATCAGGCGAAGGTTAGCCTTGAAACGCCTTTGACGATCGATGTTCATTCGGTAAGTTTGAGAATGGGCTTGTGTCTTGTACTGTCGAAAGCCGAACTCGACTTCATCGTGAAAGACGAAGTCGTACAGTACACCACTAAAGACGCCGCACTACGGACACCCATTGAAATGCATTACCAGCTGAGCGACCAGGATGAGGCGAGTATCGAAATGCTCGTTAAGTCCCTTCAAAGACTGCTGGACAAGGAGTACAAAGCTCCAATGCCTCAACCCGTTGTCACTGCAAAGAAAGGAACCGGGCTGAAAAACGGCGGAGCAACGCTTTCCGTCACCAGCAACTACCGGATGCATGGGATTGTCCGAAACCACTTGCGCAAAACTACGACCGCGGATTCCGAGTCTTTGCCTCGTTAATGCGAACAGCGTTAGCGCAACACGCAGGCCAGAACCATCGGTATCGGGATAGGGGCCCGGATTGCTCCGGGACCCCTCCCTCACCACCGTACATGCGGGTCCGCATACGGCGGTTGAGTACGAGTGTTAAATCTTCACGTTGCCGTCAAGACTCAAGCCATTGGATTGTTGAAAGCGCCGGAGTTGATGGACCACCATTCGGTGG
>JBFJVZ010000558.1:0-3546 GCA_041623895.1 Pirellulaceae bacterium
GCTGGACATCACTGACGCACTTCGCGAAGGCGCCAATGAATTGATTGTGCGGGTCGAAGACGAAACCGAGGGCTGGCAATTGCGCGGCAAGCAAGTCATCGACGCACGGGGAATCTGGTACACGCAGGTCTCCGGAATCTGGCAAACGGTGTGGTTGGAAAATGTTTCAGCAACACGTATCGACGATTTGAAGATCAACACCGACCCCGACAAAGGAATCATCTATCTGCGGCCGCAAGTCATTGGTGAAGCAGAAAACGCAAAACTTCATATCGTCGTCAAAGACGGAGACAAGAAAATCAGCGAATCCGCCGGTGATGCGGGCACTTTTTCAATTTTGATTCCCGATGCAAAACGATGGTCGCCCGATTCGCCCAGCCTTTACGAGCTGGATATCACGCTTTGGGACGCGACCGGCAAGCCGGTTGATCGGGTTCAGTCCTACGCCGGCATTCGCTCGGTGGGAAAGACCCGCGACAAAGACGGCCACTGGCGATTCTTGCTGAACGGTAAACCGATCTTTCACTGGGGTCCGCTCGATCAAGGTTGGTGGCCGGACGGATTATTGACGCCGCCTTCGGACGATGCGATGCGCTACGACATTGAATTCCTGAAGTCTGCCGGCTTCAACATGATCCGCAAGCACATCAAGGTCGAACCGCGGCGATACTACTATTACTGTGACCGGATGGGGATGATGGTTTGGCAAGATCACGTCAGCGCCGGTCACAATCCGCCTTGGACCAGACTGAAACCGGATCCGCAAGATGCCGAGTGGCCCGACCAGCATCACGAACAATTCATGGTCGAATTGGAACGGATGATCAGCGGCTTGGAAAACCATCCATCGATTGTGGTCTGGGTGCCCTTCAACGAAGCGTGGGGCCAGCACCGAACGGTGGACGTCGGTAAGTACGTCGTTGCCCGCGACCCCAGCCGCCTGGTCAACATCGCCAGCGGCGGAAATTTCTGGCCCGTCGGTGACATTGTCGACCACCACAACTATCCGCACCCCAATTTTCCTTTTGATGAAACTCGTTACCAAAACTTCATCAAGGTGATTGGTGAATTCGGCGGTCACGGCTACCCGGTGACTGGGCATCTTTGGGACGCCAACCGCGATAACTGGGGCTACGGCGGTTTGCCGAAAACGAAGGAGGAGTACAAGCAGCGTTACGTCACATCGCTGGACATGTTGAACGACTTTCGACAGCGCGGCATCGCTGCCGGCGTCTACACGCAGACCACGGATGTCGAAGGCGAGATCAACGGGCTGATGACGTACGACCGCAAAGTGGCAAAGATCCCGGCCAAGGAACTAGCCGAACTTCATCAACGATTGTTCGACTCACCGTAAGCATGCAGTTCTGTTGATCAACTCGGTGATAATGACGTGCCCGCCTTTTGCCGGGGCGAGCAGGGCGGCGTGCAATCAGGGCTGCACGGGATACAATGCTTTTTGGTGTTTTGTTGTATTTACAGGCTTCCAGTCCATCGAGACGTTATCCTTTGTCGATGTCCGCTTTTGTACCGAAGTATCAACACGATGTCTTTGTCAGCTATGCACGGGTCGACGACGAGCCGCTGCTGCCGGGCGATGAAAGCTCGTGTTGGGTCCGCACGCTAAGGCAATCGCTGCAAACCCTGTTGAATCAGCGCGCCAAAGGTGCCAGCATCTGGATGGACATCGCCGATATCGCTTGCAACCGGCAGTTAAGCAGTGAAATCAGCGGCGGACTCTCTGGCAGCGCGACACTGTTGGTGATCATGTCCGACGGCTACTTGGAATCGGAATGGTGCCGTAAAGAATTGGCGGCCTTCGTCGAAACCCACGGGCCGACCAGCGGTAACGGCAGAATCTTCGTCGTGCACCGCGACGAGATCCCTTTTGAAAAATGGCCGCCACAGCTCCGCGAACTATATGGTTATCCGTTTTACGTCAAGGATGCGCACACCGGCGCCGCGATGCCGCTCGCCGTACCCAAACCGGACCCGCAGGAAAAAGAATACTTTGCACGGCTGCATCGCTTGCGCGATCAACTGGCCAGTCAATTGAAAAAAATGCAGGCCGGTGAAGCTGAGCCGACAACAACCCCAGAGTCGCCGAGCGAACAGCCGTCAGCAAGCGGTGCTTCTTCGTCGTTGCCCGAGCAGGGTCAGCCGACCGTATTCCTGGCGGAAGTGACGGGGGATTTGTATGAATACCGCGAGCAGCTGCAGAGCTACCTGTCGCAGACAGGGCTTCGTGTGCTGCCGACACAATTCTATCCGCGTGCACCGGCGGAATTTCAGGCAGAGTTGGATCGAGATCTGAGCCAGGCGATGCTGTTCGTCCAACTGCTTGGTCCCTATCCGTCACCGCGGACCGAGAACCTGCCGCATGGTTACGAAGGCTTGCAAGCGGCGCGGGCTGCTGAAGCCGGCATATCGATCTTGCAGTGGCGGACCCCGTCGCTGGAAGCCGCATCCGTACGCGATCAGCAGCATCGCGAGATGGTCTTTTCGGACAACGTGCTGGCCACCGACCTGGAAGAATTCAAACGCATCATCAGCGACACGATTCGTAAAACTGTCTTACAGGTTGAACGTCCGTCGGCAAGCGGCGGCGAAAGTTACATTCTGTTGAATGTGGCCAAAAAAGATTTAGCGATTGCGGACGCCATCGCCGATCGTCTGGCCGACAGTGACGTCGCCTTTGACATCGTTGACGAATCCACCCCGCTGGTTGATCTGGCCGAATCGGACGACTACGACGGAATGATGGTCGTGTATGGCGAGTGCCCTCAGAACTGGGTGCAGCAACAAGTACGCCAATTTCGCCGCATCGTGTTGGACAAAAAGCATCGTGCTCCTGAATGTGCGATCTTTGTCGGGCCGCCGGAGCACAAGGCGCCGCTGCGCTGTCGGCCACCACGGTTTCATGTGATCGAGGACCAAGATCAAACGCAGCTGGAAGCCTACCTGGCGGCGCTGCGGCAACGAAAGTCAAACTCATGAACAGCGCCCAAGTCAATGTTGGCGTCCGCCGACCCTATCCCGGGCTGCGGCCGTTCGAGCCGAGTGAAAGCGATCTGTTTTTTGGTCGCGGGGATCAGATCGATGACCTGCTTGCCAAGCTGGAAGATCACCGTTTTGTGGCGGTGGTGGGAGCCAGCGGATCGGGCAAGTCGTCGCTGGTGCGAGCCGGGCTGCTGCCGTCATTGGATGCAGGTTTTCTGTCGGATACCGGTACCGACTGGCGAATGGTCATCATGCGGCCGGGTGAAGCTCCGTTTTCGCGGTTGGCCGTGGCGCTGCATGAGTCCGTTGACGCGGACAATCAGCAGGACGTTGCGCACGCTGCCGCTTTCACCGAGGCGACTTTGCGCAGCGGCCCACGGGGACTGGTCGAAGCGATTGGTGACCTGGGTTTGCCGCGCGAAACCAACATATTGGTGCTGGTCGACCAATTTGAGGAAATCTTTCGTTTCCGACATCGCAGTCGCTCCGGCAGCCCGGTCAGTGATCGTGACGTCGATGATCGCAACGATGCCACGGCGTTCGTCA
>JBFJVZ010000559.1:0-3538 GCA_041623895.1 Pirellulaceae bacterium
CGGTTCGGCGGAGCATTGCATTTCACAAAGAAGAGCGGTTTTCGACCGGCATTCAAAGACGCGGGTGTCCTTGGCTACAACGACAAAGATTGGAACACCACGGTATCGGTCTGGCTGCGGCTGAATCCGGATCAGGACCTGGAGCCCGGCTATTGTGATCCCGTGCAGATCATCGGCGATGATGGCAAAAAAGGCTTCATATTTCTGGAGTTTTCAAAGGATGAAACGCCGCGATACTTTCGTTACGCGATTCGGCCACTGTTTGACATCTGGAACCCTGACAACGTTTCCTGGGCCGATATTCCATTCGATAAACGCCCGATGGTTCAGGTCGAGCGGCCACCGTTTACCCGTGAGAAGTGGACCCATGTCGTCTTTACGCTGGAGAACGTCAACAACAAGCGCAAGCCACCAGAGGGTCGTTTGTATCTAAACGGCGAGCTAAGCGGTGCGATTGAAGACTGGGATCTGACTCTGGGCTGGGATCCATCTCAGGTTTTGCTGGTGCTGGGCGCGTCGTATGTTGGCCACATGGATGATCTGGCCGTATTCAACCGCGTGCTGAGTCAGGACGAAATCAGGAAGCTCTATCACCTGCGAGACGGTGTCCGCAGTCTCTATGATCCGACGGAACGATGAAGCAACCTCAAACGTTCGACTGTTTTCATTCGTCAGGTTCACTTCGCGATACGTGCAGCCGATGCGGCAAACGAAGCAACACGTCGTCGAACACTCCACGGAAGTGTCGCCGAGACCAACGTCCCAACGGCGAAACGACTGCATGAAGTGGCTTCCGAGCCACGTGACCGAACAATCATTTGCTCTCAATTCTGCGTGGCTGTTTATCTACGTAGACTTAGCCTCTTCTTTCACTGTATCCCTGCCTATACGACGATATCATCTTGACTTTCGCGATCGCACGTTCAGTACAATGTGACGTTGGGGGAAATTAAATGGCTGCCAATTCATCTATCGAATGGACCGAGACAACATGGAACCCAGTTACGGGTTGCGCCAAGATTAGTCCTGGTTGCAAACACTGCTACGCAGAGCGAATGGCAAAACGCCTAGAGGCAATGGGACAGCCACGTTATGCGAACGGATTTCGAGTGACGTTGCAGCATGACATTGTTTCGCTTCCGCTGCGCTGGCGGAAGCCTCGTCTGGTTTTCGTCAACTCAATGAGTGATCTCTTCCACAAGCAAGTTCCTGACGACTTCATTATCAAGTGTTTTCAGACCATGAACATGGCACGACAACACACTTTTCAAATTCTGACGAAACGTCCAGCGCGAGTTCTTGGGTTAAGCAAGTCTTTGGATTGGAGCTCAAACATTTGGATGGGAACGAGCGTCGAAAACTCGGACTATCAATCGAGGTCGAAGACTCTAGCGAAGATTCCGGCGACAGTTCGATTTCTATCCGTTGAACCGCTTCTTGGTCCGATTCCCAAATTGCCACTCGGTGGAATTCATTGGGTGATCGTTGGCGGAGAGTCGGGGCCAGGTGCTCGGCCAATGAAGGCTGAGTGGGTCCAACAAATTCGTGATCGTTGCAAGGCAGGCGATGTGCCTTTCTTCTTTAAGCAATGGGGCGGCGTTCAAAAGAAGACAGCTGGTCGAGTTCTGGACGGACAAACCTGGGATGAAATGCCAACAGTGTACGGGGTAACGAGTAGTGAGCAGGAAGGCAAAAGGGCACTGGCAGGAATTGGTTAAGCTAGTCGAGACCGATGACGGTCTCTTGACCAGAGATTCCGGAGCTTGGGCAGGAGACAAACTATTCCACTGGAATCGGTATATCGAAATCACGACCAGGGCAATGGTCGGGAGTCCCAAATGGGGTGGCGGAGTCAATTACGTTGATCTCTTTTCTGGCCCCGGTGTTTGCAAAGTCAGGACTAGCGGCGAGCGGTTGCCAGGCTCACCGCTTATCGCAGCTTACGCCCCCAAGCCGTTCTCGAAGATATTACTTTGCGAATTGGACGATTCGACAGCGGATGTTTGCGAACAACGGATGGACCGGAGTCCTGCAGCGAATCGTTACAAGCTATTCCGGGGTGATTGCAACGAATTGGTCGGTGAGATTGCGAAGGAGATACCCGACCGAAGTTTGACTCTCGCTTTCCTCGACCCGACCGGCTTGCACGTTCACATGTCAACAGTTGCCACGCTCTCCAGGCGTGGAGCCGTTGATTTGCTCATCTTGTTTCCAGTTGAGATCGACATCATGCGAAATCATGAAACCTACTATTTCGGAAATCAGGAAAGCAAACTCGACCAGGCGTTTGGCGAGGGATCAAACTGGCGTGAACGGAAGCTGCAACTTAATAACGCGGAACCCCAGCAACTGCGAAAGTTGTACGTCCAAATCTATCGAGACCAACTTTCATCCCAAGCAAACTACAAGTACTTCGACGAGCTGGTTATTCGTGGCCCGAGTGGGCCTCTTTACCGATTAGTGTATGCCTCGAAAAGTGAACTTGGGCTGAAGTTTTGGGAGGAATCGGTAAAGAAAGAACTTGGCGGCCAAAGCAAGCTTTTTTGACCTCGCACCAGATGCGAATTAGGTTTGCTTCAGGAGTTCGATCGCATAGGACGCTTCGATCTTGTCTTCCTCGCTCTTTTCGTGACTCGGCAGAGATTCGTACTGTTTGCAAGTTGGCTGTTGTTGTGCGCTCCACGTATCTTATGTAAGAGGCGAGGTGACAATTATCCGAGTACGAAGATGGTGAGGCCGAATCCGCGACCGCATCGACCAGGCCAAATCCACGTTCGTCTCTTGGCTACCCGTCAAACGGATCGGTTTCGTCGCAGGTGGCCTCTGTCCCATTGTCTGGGATTGTTCCAGGAATTGAAATCGTCGGGGTGGAATTCGTCATCCTCCTCGGGTTGGTTAGCCATTGCTGCGGAATCCCTGGTAAAACAATGAACGCTGCATACCGGCGCGCATGACGACGCTCCGAAACTACCGATGAGGAATCACGGGCAAGACAACGTGGGAGGGCCTTGCTGCGTCGTGAAAGATTGTCTGGTTGGCGGAATGTAATTTGGTGGCGAGACCAACGTTGTCTCCGTCGGAATTGGGATTGCGCAGGTAGTAAGGAAAGTAGCTGCTGGAAATCTCGATGCGGATACGATGACCGCGTAAGAACACGTTTCCGGTCGGACGCCAGAAATCAATCGTGTACTCGTACGCCTGATCGGGCTCGATCGCACTGAGTTTGCTGGCGTTGAAGGCACCGCCTCGCTGTGGATCGCGGTGGCGAGCACGCATGACGCCTTCGCCCAGAAACAACGCTCGACCGTCCGGATGGACGTCCGAAAGGCGAATCATCCAATCGGTATCGGGACGACTGGTGGCGGCGAAAAGTTTGGTACTGATGGGCCCAACGACTTCGACATCCTCGGTTAGCACCGCCGTATCGTAGACCAGCA
Organism: Pirellulaceae bacterium; assembly: GCA_041623895.1. Taxonomy (GTDB): domain Bacteria; phylum Planctomycetota; class Planctomycetia; order Pirellulales; family Pirellulaceae; genus JBFJVZ01. Next base: position 3,438 of record JBFJVZ010000559.1, read on the forward strand.
CATCGCGGCGACTTGCCGACTTGCTGATATCGCGAGGGCCGTCGATGTGGCCGTTGGTAAATCCCGCCGAAGGCGTGGGGTCATGGGGGTTGTAGACATAG
>JBFJVZ010000560.1:0-3536 GCA_041623895.1 Pirellulaceae bacterium
ATCTTGTTTGGCGTAGCCCTCGGCACCTTTGGCCGGAAACACTTTTTGCACGTCGGCATGACTGACAATGTGGATGTCAATCGGCTCCCAATCGACGAACGAGCCCGTACGGGCTCGTGGAAACTGTTGCTTCAAGAGAGCGAAGAAATGGGGATATTGGCCGTAGTTCTTGCCTTTGAATTCGTTGTTCTGCACACCGTGTTTGTCAGCCCAAACGCCGGTCAAGAAACTTGACCATCCCGGTCCACTGACCGTGTCGTTGTCGCGATAACGCGTTCCCAAGATCCGTGTCGTATCGCTGAAACAACCGTGCTGAATCAGTTTGTCCAGGTGAGGCGTTTTGGCGGCGCGGAGCGCGTCGGGGCGAAGACCGTCAATCCCGATCACTAAGACCCGCGAGACCGGGACGCCGTCGGCGGCCAGCGCTCCATCAGCAAATCCCAGCAGCGCGACTGACAACAATACAATCGTGATCATCTTCATGGGAAAAGCACTTTTTGATGTAGCGGAATTTGGACGAATTTCGATCTTAGGCGTTCGGAAGTCTTCCGGTTTCTAGCTGGGGAGAAACGAGAAATGCTGTTAGGAAGAAATTCTACAAAGATCACCGACCGGACACACGCAGAGAGCAAAGCTCGCGGACGGGGGTTCAGCTTGATGAGCAGATTGCAGTTGCGGTACGCCAGTTTGAAGCTTCCCGCCAGGACAGTTGGCCGGGCAGAATTCCGCTAAACTGTTGTCACCGAGGGTGAGTCATCCATTTCTGTCAGCGAAGCCGAGGGAGCTTTTATGGGCCATTGTTTTAACTCCACTGTTGTAAATGCGCCGATCGGACGAGTCTGGAAAACTGTCCGCAATTTTCACGATATGTCGTGGTGTGATTCCGTGATCACCAGCTGCACCGCGGTCGGTAAGATCGCCGGTGACGAAGTTGGCGCCAAACGAGTCCTCAATGGTGCTTTTCAGGAAACGCTGATGTCGATCGACGATGATGACCACTGTTTTTCGTACAGCATCGATGATGGCCCCGAACCAGTTTCCAAGGAATCGGTTTCGGAATACATCGGAACTGTAACGTTGCGGCCGGTGACCGACACCAACGCCACGTTCGTGCAGTGGGAGTCTGACTATGAAATCAAGGAGAGCGAGGACCTGGTTGCCGGCTTCTGTAATCCGATTTATGCGGCGCTGTTGGAAGCGCTGAAAGCCAAGTTTGCTTAACGTCTGACAACAGCGTGACGGTAGAAGCGGCCATCACCGTTTCTTGGGATTCGTTCCTGACCCCGGTAGCTGTAGCGGCAAATGCCGATGCAGCGCCGCGATTCAGCCGTTGGCTGACAATCGCGGCGCTGCGTTAAAATCGGCACGAAGGGTTAGTTCTTGGCCAATTTCTCTGGTTCAGGTGGCTGAAAAAATGGGTTCTCGCGAACGGCACCGACTTTGGCCACCGGGGCAACCACCGTGGACTTGTCTACGTAAGGATTCGTCGACTCTGACGACTTGCACAGATAAGGATTGCAGCGGGGCGGAAATAGCTTCGTGGGCGGTGCCTGAAACTGATGTTGCAGACGACCTTCGTAACCGCCGGGTGCTGTTACGACAGGCGGAGACGCAAAGGGGCTCATTCCGTACGGTCGGGCATAGCGGGCACCGTAGTAAACCGGTGGATTCATGGAAAAGTACGGCGGTGTCGGCAGCGAGCTACCGATTCGAGCACCATAGGGCTGATAGAATCCGAAGGGGTAAAACGGATAACCGATACCAGCGGGGTGACCCGCTCGCGCCGTATCCGAGGCAAAGACGGCAACTGCGAGAGCGATTAGGGAAGCGACGGCTAGCCTTTTCATCAAAAGACCTCAAGGAATATGGGGAAAGGAAGGTGTTTCAGACAAGAAAGAGCTCTCCCCGCGAAGCTCAGTTCCACGCTAGTCTGCCGATTCAGTCGTTTCAACCATTCAAATCCCGTTATTCGCTGATTTACGGCCTGACCCGCCAGGGCGTGATAATGGGAATTTCCGCACCTGGCCCACAGTAGACGTGAAAATCGCTTGCATCATCCATTCGCTTCACGGCGGCGGCGCCGAACGTGTGATGGCGGGACTCGCCTCTCGGCTCTACAGCCGCGGTCACCGCTTGGTCTTGGTCACGCTGGATGACGCAGCGGCCGATCGTTACCAGGTTGACCCGAATGTGCGAAGAATCAGTCTGGATATGATGGGCGACAGCCATGGTTTGCTTCAAAAGCTGAGCCATAATCGAGCGCGAATGAAGGCCATCGAGAGGGTGCTCGTGGAGGAACATCCAGACGCGGTACTTTCATTTTGTGATCGCACCAACATCACAGTCTTGTTGGCATCCAGGCGATTGAAAATTCCAGTGATCATCAGCGAACGCAGTGATCCAGCCAAACAACGACTCGGATTCTTGTGGGAGTTGGCGCGTCGCAAAGCCTATCCCGGCGCCAGCCGTATCATCGCGCTGACGGAAACCTCCGCCAGGCATCTTGCATCGCTAAACTCGTATCCAATTAAAGTAATTCCCTCCGCAGTCGACGTGCCGCCGTCAAGTTCGGATCGCGAACTGGCGTCGCAAGAAAAATTGATCATTGGTGTCGGCCGTTTGGAGTACGAAAAAGGATTTGATCGATTGATTCAAGCCTTTGCTGCGGCCACGGTTGACCATCCAGATTGGTCGCTCAGAATCCTTGGCGAAGGTTCCGCAAGCAGCGAATTGCAGGAAATCGCATTTGAATTGGAGGTCAATGACCGCGTGCAACTGCCGGGCTGGGTCCATCCGGTCTGGCCGGAACTTTGCAGAGCAACGATCTTCGCGCTGCCGAGTCGTTATGAAGGCTTTCCCTCGGCACTGTTGGAAGCGATGGCTGCCGGCGTGCCAAGCATTTCGGTCGACTGCGAAAGTGGCCCGCGGGAGATCATTCGACATGAACGCAACGGGTTGTTGGTCAGGAATTCCGTGGACGAATTAGCCGAAGGCATCCGCCGCTTGATCGAAGATGCGGAACTTCGAGAAATGATCGGCGAGGAAGGCAAATGCGTGGTCGATGAATACGGCTGGGAGAACATGGTGGACGCCTACGAAAGTGTCCTGGGGGAAGTGACCTCCGCTGCGAGTTGATTTCGTGAGCGGCTTCTTGGTTGAAACGACTTGGGGCGAATAAAGGAAAGGTAGGCCAGGAGTTGGAGAGCGTCCGGCTTAGAAAGGTAGGCCAGGACTTGTCCTGGCAATAAGAGCCTTCGCGCCAGGAAAGGTAGGCCAGGACTTGTCCTGGCAAAAAAGAGCCTTCGCGCCAGGAAAGGTAGGCCAGGACTTGTCCTGGCAAAAAAAGCCTTCGCGGCAGGAAAGGTAGGCCAGGACTTGGAGAGCGTCCGGCTTAGGAAGTAATTTAAGGCAGGCTTTCTTGCTGAGTCACGGTGGTTGTAGGCATCGACGATTTCGTTTGTCACAACAATGCGACAACTGCGTAGCAGTGGCAGCGTAGAGCCTGGGGTCAGGCTTGCTCGTCTAAGCGAGCATTC
>JBFJVZ010000561.1:0-3527 GCA_041623895.1 Pirellulaceae bacterium
AAGCACGCCAATTTCCCTGGCTGCCTGAGTTGTTTGTTCGGCTAGTTTGCGAATCTCGTCGGCAACCACGGCGAAGCCACGCCCCTGTTCCCCCGCGCGGATCGATTCAATCGATGCATTGAGTGCCAGCAAATCCGTGCGCTCAGCCACATTGCTGATGGTTTCGACGATCGTGCAAATTTGCCGCGTCGGGTCACACAGCGCGCGCACCTGTTTCTTGCTGGCCGTGGAACACGACCGCAGCCGATTGAATCCGTTGGACAGTTCGTCGATCAGTTCCAGGGCGCCGGTTACCGTCTGATGGGCTGACTTGATATGCACTTGCACGGCCTTCGCTTGCTCACGGGCCGTGTCAATGTTGGCTGAGACTTGTGCGATATAGTCACCGGTCTTGGAAACCACGATGTCCTGGGCTCCGGCACCAGCGACAATCTCTTCCGTACATCGCCCGATCTCGAGCACGTTTTGCTGGATTTCAGACATCACGCCATGCATGTTTTTGCCGAGTCCCGAAATCACGGCGCGCAGTTGGATGGTCGAGCTTGTCTCGCCGCCGCGCCGTCGATCAAGCAGCGAAAGAATGGCGTCCACCTCTCGCTCGCTGGTGCGATAGTTCGCCTCCATGTCTTCATACCTGGCAAGTCGTTTGCACCACTGATCCGCCAACGCGTCAAATTCGATTACGCCGGTCGGGGTCAATTGTTCCTGGATTCCCTCCACGGCAAGTGCATTGAGTTGCCAGATACCACGTTGAAATCGCTTGCCCAGCAAGTACGTTGCCGCGGCAGCGACCACGGTAGACAACACAACAACGATCGCGGCTTGGACGGTCAGGCCCAGCGAAGCGGATGCCAAGCTCGCCACGAAGACAATGCCGGCGATGATCAGATGGCTAAGCAAGATCGATGAACGCATCTTCATGCGAATGCCTCGGCTGAAAACTTTGGTGGTGCTGATTCAAGGTCGTGGCCGCTGTCCCACTGTCGATGACCTGACTGATGGACAAGCTGAAGCAGCGCTTGGGGATCCAAAACGCGAACAATTTCCGCCTCGTACGTCGCCGTCCCCAACACCGCGGATCGTTGACCGTCGCCTGCCGCGACCGTGTCAACGTGTGTTTCGATGGTCTCGATCGAGATCGCACGATCGATCATCAGCGCCCAAGCCCCCAAGGCGCTGCTCAGTAAGAGCAGCTGTGCCGATTGGGTGGCCTGGAATTCGCCTTCCCCCAACAGCGGTCCAAGTTGAATTACGGGAACGAATTCACTGCGTATGTGACAAAGTCCGGCAAGCGACGACGGGCATCGTGGAACGCGGACCAGCGGCGGTGCGTGAGTGATTTCGCGGACGGCCGTGGCTAAGATCGCAAAGTGCGAATCGCCGTACTGAAAAATGCAGTGTTTGCTGCTCGTTTCCCGACCCAGCAAAGAAGCTGATCCGGTCTCTGTGCGTCCTTCGTACGCAATCATCCGCAAGCCTCCCTGCGACGCCGGGATCGTAGCAGGCAATGGATCGGCTGGCCGACAGCTGCTTTCCAGCGCACAGACATGCCTGGCACAATAGACATCTGCAGATCGTGCCCTGTTACCACACCTCGGTGGGCACGAACACAAATCGAGGCAACCATTATCGTGGGGGGCGACATGGGACTCTCCAGCAAGCGAGCTTGCCGAAGGCGCATGGCCGTCTCGGCGAGTCACTTGACTGATTGGCGGAATAGGTTCTTCGGTAACCCGGCTGTCTCAGTACTGAGACCCGTGGCTTTGCGTCCCGACCTCGCGACCGGTTTGCCTTTATCGGAACCCTCGCGGGTCCCATCAGGAGCACGTGCGGACACAGCTCCATCGGAAACATGTGTCACCAGCGACGATAGTCAAGCAGAATATGCGGAATCCTCCCGATTCTCGTTACCAGGCAAACGCCGGGAGGGCGAAGCCCCTGCTGAGCCGCGCGTCCAGGTTTTGCCGTCACGTCAATTGATCGGCTCGGCAGGAGCCTCGCCCTCCCGGCGCCGTCGCACCCATCATCCACACCGGGAGGGCGAAGCTCCTGCTGAGCCGCGTGCCACTTGCTGAGCAACGCGCCTTACTCGGGCGAGTTAAAGTAGGCACTGACATTCAGCCGCACAGTGTGGATCACGGCGTCCGGGTACAGACTGAGGGCGATCGATTCGTCATCACGGAAGATCGCCGCTTCGACAGGATGACTGTATCGGGAGCTGCTGTACACCGAACTTTGGTGGATCGACATCGCGACCTTTGCGTCGATACCCAGCGCGTCGAACGCAATTCTCAGATCCTGCTTGGCGTTCTCCAAGGCGGTCTTGAAGGCCTTGCTCTGATCTTCCTTTGACACGGCTGCATAGAACAGCGCCAACGGGCTATCCAGCTGCTGCGTGTTCAGTCCGCTGGACAGAGTCGTGTACGAATAGCTCCGGCGTTTGCTTTGCTGTTTCGGAATTAACGCAAACAATTCCTCCAGTTGGGACTGGCTCATCGCAATCATCGCCTCGTTGTCTTCCAATTTACGAATCTGGAAGTCCGCCACCACGTAACAGGTAGCCATGAACTTTGATTCCAACGGATCGCCACGATTCAAGCCAGCTACAAGTGAACTGCTTTGATTCGTTGTGTCCACACATTGAAAGCCAACGCTCCGCAGCGAACCCTCGACCGCACCCATTTCGATCGCCCGGTCGGCGACCTCTTCGCGAACCTTGCGAAGTTTTTGTGTCGCGTCCCAGGAAGTTTCTTCGGTCAATTTGATGGGGATCGAAATCCGTAAATGCGTCGGCTTCAACTTGACCGAACCGCTACCGCGACCTTGCACAAACGACCGCAACTCGGGGTTGCTGTTCGGGGCAGACTGGGCAAACAGCGATTCTGTCGCGGCGCAAGCGCTAACAATGGATAGACACAAAAGAAGCCGAAAAGCCATCTTGCTACCTCATGATTTACGGATTGGAATAAGCCACCGGAAGATCCAATCATTGTAGGCTTATTGTAGGGCAAATGTACTGAATTGTTTCCCGTTCCCGATTTGCCCTGAGAACGACCCGGGCAATGATTCGCCAGGTGATTTCCAACAACGTCCGGCAGATGACCAACCAAGAGCACGAGCAAGCGACACCAATTCGCAGGCCTCTGATTCGGTTTAGTTTAGCATCACTGCTGGCCGTGGTTTTCGTTGCCGGCGTGTTGTTCCAACCATTCGAACAGCTGTTGCGAGACTATTTTCGTGACCGATCGATGGTCGTGCCAACCAGCTTTGATGTTGCGTCGGGAAAAAACGTTCTCTGGTCGGCCAAGCTGGGATCGGTGGCTTGGGGTCGCCCCGTCGTCTCCGGGGGCAAGGTGTTTGTCGGCACCAACAACACGGCGGGGTATTTAGATCGATATCCCGCCAGCACAGACCTGGGAGTCTTGCTTTGTTTTGACGCCGCCGACGGTCAATTTCTGTGGCAAGCGTCCAACGAAAAACTGCCCGCCGGACGAGTCCATGACTGGCCGCTACAAGGGGTGACCAGC
>JBFJVZ010000562.1:0-3519 GCA_041623895.1 Pirellulaceae bacterium
CAATCCCAGTAGACGTCAAAGGCAGTACCGGGCACCGTGTTATTGACAATCGACAACCAGTACGTCGTATCTGGGGTCAGTGTTAGCGGTGCAATATCCACTTGGTATGAAAAGACTTCCACGCCGTTAAACAAGTCGCCACTCGGAGTTCGGCCAACGTTGCCGACGTTCAGATCCACGAGGGGTGAAATCGCAGGGGCACCAGCACTGTCCTCGAAGATACGAATGCTAAAGTCGTCAGTAGGGAGCGACGGAATTTCGCCGTAAGTACCGCTCCAGTGCACATCGGTGATCGTACTTGCTCCCTCCGAGAGAATGAAGTCATCGGCGGCTTGCTGAAAGAAAGCAAAGTCACTGAGATGACTGCCACTAAAATCGGTCACACCGCCGTCATAAATCACGCCAGCGGACGCCTGACTGGCGGAAACAACGGCCAATACGACAAGTGCAATCGGTCGAATACTCATGGTGCGATTCCAGGGTGTGTAGAAAATCATCCCGACCGTAATTCGTGCCCGCACCTAAAGCAATCAAGATAATTCCGAGAATTCGCGGAAATTCGCACAAGCACCGCCAACCCCTCAGTGCAATCCCATTCGCCGCATCAGCAATTCTTGCACGGGCTCCTCTTCCTCTTTTTTCGGCGGCACTTGCAATCGGGCACGGCTGGTGGGCGTGCATCCAAACTCGGCCGCAAGTCGCAGCCATCGATCAAAATAACTCGTGTAAGCCAGCCGCGTCACTTTGCGACTTTGACTTGCCATGATGGGCGGTCTTATGTGCTCCGGGCCGATAGAACCAAACGTCACCGCTTCGATCAATCATTGCCGGCGTCATCCGAAACAACTCGCTGGTGCGCATCCCGGTGGCAATCTGGATGCGGACCATTGCTGCTGGAACCGATGCAAGTTCGGGCAGTGTTCTTTTCACCGCATCGATTGGCACCGCGCCGCGTGGTGCGTTGTCTTTCGCTTCGCCGATTTTGAGCGATTCAAGCGACCGCAAAGCAGTCAATCGCTCGGGAGCGATCAATTCACGGCTGACGGCATAACGGAAGATGCGAACCACGTCACGCGTTTTCAGATTGACGTACTTTCGGCAGTTCCCAGCCTTGACGAATACCGCTCGTAGGTCGCTGAGACAACGCGGGCCGAATTGCTCCGCTTCTAGATCACCGTATCGATCATCCAGCAAGTCAAGCAAATTCGATAGGCGGTTGTGATGCCCGTTGGCGTGCTCGTACTTGGGTAGCACCTGGGCGCGGTAGTCCGCGGTAATCTGCCGAACGGTGATGACCTATTCGGCTTGATGGGTGGGCGTGTCCTCGGGCACCTTAAACCCGTTGGCTGCATAGGCGGCCAAGAATGCCGCGTAGCGGGCGTAACTCTCAGGCGTGCCGTACTTGCCGAAATAGATTTCCTTACCATCGACTTGGACTCTTGCTTGCCCACTGACATGGAATCCGTAGGTGGGCTGCTTTGACTTTGGACGTGGCATTCGTGGCCTCATTTTGTTTTCAGGTAGTCGGACTACCTAACAACTTGCAAATGATGGTCGCACGCCACGTTGGCGGTATTGCCGTAAGTTGGCAATTCGACAAGAGTTAGTGAACAGTCGGGCCGACTGGATTTGAACCAGCGATCTCTACACCCCCAGTGTAGCGCGTTACCAGACTACGCCACGGCCCGCTGGATGGCTTTCATGCCCTCCATCTATCGACAGATGCTAATGAACTGCCCCTCTCCTGACTAGTCGATTAGGAATCGAGACACTCACCGACACCCGTTTTTTGCCAGATCCTTGGTTTTCCACCCAGACAGGCAGCGAGAACGAAGGGTTCGCTTCCCCCAACTGCCAGCCTACTTGAGCTGCGAGCACTTTCGGCCGAAACTCGCGCTCATGCTGAATCAATGCGATGTGATGATCGTCGGTGCCGGCGGAAGCGGTTTGGCCGCCGCTGCTCGCTGCGCTCAACTGGGCCTAAATGTGATCGTGCTGGAAAAACGAGCGGCGATCGGGGGCACGACCGGAATCGCCGTGGGCTCCTTCACCGCGAACCGAACGACCCAACAACGGCTGGCCGGAATCGATGACTCGCTGGACGAGCATGCCGAGGATGCCGGAAAGTTTGCCAAGCCTGAAATCGAAGCTCGCAATAATCATGCACTGCGGCGATTCTTTCTGTCCCAGACCGCTGCGACCCTGAAGTGGCTGACCGAAATGGGGCTCAGCTTTCACGGACCTTCCCCCGAACCGCCCAATCGTTGGCCGCGGATGCACAACGTCGTGCCCAATGCCAAGGCGTACATCGCCACGCTACAAGCCGAAGTTCTGGCGAAGGGCGGACAGATTCTTTGTAATGCGGAGGTCCTCGAATTGGTTCGCGATGGCGACCGCGTGTCAAAAGTGGTGGCCAACGTCTCAGGCCAACAAACCATATTTCAGGCCGGGATTGGAATCGTGCTGGCAGCCGGTGATTACGCCGGCTCCCCCGAGATGATTCAACGATTTAAGGGCCCCGCTTATTCAGCGATCGAAGGAATCAATTCAGACTCCACCGGCGATGGCCATCGACTTGCCGAGCAGGTCGGCGCTCGGCTGGTAAACATGGATGTCACCTACGGTCCGGAATTGCGATTCGTCGCGCCACCGCAGCGTCGACTCAGTATCGCAAGTGTCGCCGGCTTGTTACCAACATCGAGGCGGGCCGCACGGCTGGCAGGCAAGCTGTTGCCGTGGGTACCCAAACCGATCGTCAACGCATTCATCAAGCGGCTGCTGATCACCTGGCAACACCCGGAAGACAAGCTGTTTGATCAGGGAGCAATTTTGATCAATCGTGACGGCCAGCGATTCTGTGACGAACGAGTTTGGCCGGATCGAGAACTGAAGGTTGCCTGTCAGCGTGACAAGTCGGCTTTCATGCTTCTCGATTGCGGTTTAATTGATTGTTTCAGCGAGTGGCCGAATTTCGTTTCCACCGCTCCCGAGATCGCTTATGCCTACGTCAACGACTACCTGAAGTTACGTCCCGACGTGGCCATCCAGGCAAGCTCGCCAGCGGAACTGGCGCAGCTGCGCGGGCTGCCACCACAAAAGCTTCGGCAAACGATCGACAGTACCAATCAGCAAAGATCATCCGGGGAACTGCCAAAGTTATCAGGAGATCGTTGGGTTCTGCTCGGTCCCTTGAAAGCGTACTTCACGACCACGGAAGGCGGAGCGGCGATCAGTGAGCAACTGGAAGTTCTGGATGATTTGGGCAATCCGATTGCCGGCTTGTACGCGGTCGGCCAAAACGGACTGGGCGGCCAGATCCTCTGGGGTCACGGACTGCATATCGCTTGGGCGATGACCAGTGGCAAGCTGGTTGCTGAGCATCTGGCCGGTCAAAGCACTTAGAGCATTTTTATCACTGACGTGGGATCATCTGTAGGCCAGGACTTGTCCTGGCAATGGCGCCAGGACAAGGAGAGTGTCCGGCTTAGGAAGTAATTTGAGCCTGGTTTTTCTCTGGAG
>JBFJVZ010000563.1:0-3500 GCA_041623895.1 Pirellulaceae bacterium
CAAAACCGTCGTCTACTTGCCGTGGCAGATTCTATTTTACAGCACAACTGCTTCCCTCTCCGGAATTGCCGTCAGCTTGTTTACGCCGCCCGTGAGCGCGAATAAGCTGAATCGCTTTTACCGGCTGAGCCGTACGCCGGTGCAGCCTGGCGAGGAAGTCTTGCAGCCTTGCACATTGCCCGAAACAACTCCAGCGGTTGATCGCCGAATGCTGCTGACAGTGGGCGGTTTGGAACTCCCAATGCCATCGCAGACTTCGATCCTTGGCTTTATGGTGGCGTGGATATTTGTTGGTGGGATTGTCGGCGTCTTTGTTTGGATCGTTTCCTAGAGATTATTCTTGACCGTTTCGCGTTCAACAGCCATTCGTTAATTTCACGGAGTCAATGGCGGCTTTAACGAGGTCTTCCAAATGTCAACAACAACACGTCGAGGTTTTATTCGTGCGAGCACTGCGGTCGGCTTGTCGGCCATTGCCTATACGAAGTTAGCTCGCGCGGCGACCCGTGGTCAGCGCGCGGTCGTCGGATTCATCGGCTGTGGCGGCCGGTCGAAAAGCCTGCACCGCGGATTCAACGATGCCGCCGAGATCGCTTGGGCTTGTGATCCTGATAAAAAGCGCGCGCAGGATTTTCAGCGGGCGTCCGGGGCGAAACAGATTACCGGCGATTTGCGTCGAGTGCTGGACGACAAGTCGGTCGATGCGATTGCGGTCGCAACACCCGACCACTGGCACGCGCCGGCGGCAATCATGGCGTGCGAAGCCGGCAAGCACGTCTATGTCGAAAAACCATGCAGTCACAACCTGCACGAAGGTCGTCTGTTGGTCGAAGCGGCACGGCGAAACAACGTCGTCGTCCAGCATGGAACCCAAAGTCGCACCAGCCCGCTGGTGGTGGGCGCGATTCAAATGCTTCGTGACGGTGCGATTGGCGACGTGCTGATGTCAAAGGGGTGGAACGTCCAGCGACGCGTGAACATCGGCCATGCCAAACCCTCGTCGCCGCCCAACGGTGTTGACTACGACACGTGGGTTGGCCCGGCAGAGTTCGTACCGTTTCAATCGAACCGTTTTCATTACAACTGGCATTGGTGGCACAACTTTGGCACTGGCGATATCGGCAACGACGGAGCACACGAGATAGACATCGCCCGCTGGGGATTGGGGGTCGAAGGCCTGCCATCATCGGCCTCCGCGATCGGCGGCAAGTATTACTTTGACGATGACCAGCAGTTCCCCGATACAGCGACCTGCGCTTTCCAGTGGCCGGGCGACGGCAGCATCGGGCAGCGAAAGCAGTTGATCTTTGAAATGCGAATCTGGTCCAAGAATTATCCGCACAACTGTGACACGGGAGTCGAATTCTACGGAACCAAAGGAATGCTGTTTGTCAGCAAACGCGGCAAACTGGAGTTATGGGATGACTCAAATCAACCCGTTGCTACTCCGAAGGATTTTTCCAAGCAATCACTCCAACTACCCAGGAACCATCAAGTCGACTTTCTGCAGGCGATTGCGGAAAGCCGAAAGCCGGCCGCCGACATCGCCATCGGCCACGACTCCGTCGCGCTGATTCATCTGGCCAACATCTCCGTCCGCACCGGGCTTTCCTTGCAAGTCGATCCAGCTAAGGAATCGATCAACCAGGACGAAGCAGCGAACAAGTTGCTCACGCGAGACTATCGCGACGGCGGTCACTGGTCAGTTCCGAAAGGCGTATGAGAGGCTCATTCGGGGTTAGAAGTCCAAAGTGCGAGGCAGCCGACGGGCCATTTCGGCTATTGACTCTGACGCCCCTACCGCGACACTCCCAACGAATGAAGATAGACAGTGTCCCAGGAGACCCATCATGCGAGCGCTAATTTCTCGCTCAATCATTATCACGATGTACGCTGCCTTGCCGACACAGGCTCAAGATCCGGCATCTCAGGCGGACCATGTCAACTTTCAGCAAGGCGACGGCGAGTTGGTGATCAAAATCGACGACAAACCGATTGCCACCTACGTGTACGAAGACTCGGAGATTCCCAGGCCTTATTTTGCGCATGTGAAGACACTTGAAGGCATCCAGGTCACACGCAATCATCCGCCGCTACCGGGGAAAGACAAACGTGACCACAGCACAATGCATCCCGGCATCTGGATGGCGTTTGGAGATTTGAATGGCTCGGATTTCTGGCGCAACAAAGCGAAAGTGAAACATGTTCGCTTTGTTCATGAGCCGGTTTCCGGTGTTGCCAGCGGCTGGTTCGTCGAAGAGAAACACTACCTGCGACCTAACGGTTCTCTTGTTTGCAAAGAGGAGTTTCGCCTCTCAATTCACCTGCGGGCTGGCACGCTGCCTGGCCCGAGCGGTTGCTTGCTGGTCTGGGATTCAACCTTCAGCGCGGATGACGAGTTTTTCTTCGGCGATCAAGAAGAGATGGGCCTCGGTTTACGTGTCGCAACGCCCATGAGCGAAGTGCAAGGCGGTGAGTTGAGTGACTCCGTTGGCCGCAAAGGCGCCAGGGAGATCTGGAGCAATTCGGCAAAGTGGTGCGACTACAGCGGCGTGATTGGCGACCAGAGGGTCGGCATGACGCTGATGTGTCACCCCGAGAACTTTCGTGAGAGTTGGATGCATGCTCGCGACTACGGGTTCGTCGCTGCCAATCCATTCGGTCGCAATTCAATGAGAAAAGGCAAGCCCAGCAAGGTGATCGTCAAACCAAATGAAACGTTGCGATTACGGTACGCCATCTTTGTTCATTCAGAAGACATCGGCGGGAATTCGACGATCGAGCCTTGCTACGAGGAATATCTGAAGTTGACGCACCAGGAAAACAGATGATCATGTTTCCCGATTCCCCATCGGGTAGCCCCCCCGCCGCGTCTAACGCTGATCATGTCGATCGGTGTCAGCAGCACGTCAAGGGTGCGAAACTGGGCTTTGACCCACTCACGAATCCGCAAGACAGAGCGCCTTGGTTGCATCGCCCGAGGCGGGGTCGGTCGAAAGCTCCACCGCAGCGTTTCCGAAATCTCGGTCCAGGTCGGGGAAAACTTGCAGCCAATTCGTAGCAATCGCCTTTCAATGTGGCCGACGGGGCGTAATTGGCTCAGCTTTTGCTTTCACTGTCATGCGGTGCAGGTTTCAGGGGTTCTGTGTCAATTCGGTCAAGGCAAATGTGTCGACCGTGCACGTTCGCACAGAAACTGAGCCGGGCATGCTGGACCACCCAGCAAAGGGGCAATGCGCGACAACAGTTGGGAGCAGAAGCGATGCGATTGTTACCATTTTGCTGCGTTTTGTTGTGCCTTGCCGGATTGCCAGCGGCGGCGCACGGGGGAGGACCCCCTGATTTTTTCTCGCAACAAGCTCGGCAGTTAGCACAACAATCATTTCAGAAGTGGCAATCGGCCCATTCCAACCGTGTGAGCCACCAGGTTGGTCGAGGTACAGTCGTCGATTCGGTAGAAGCACGAGAGAAGGCGCTGAAGGAATACCTTTCGCGACTGG
>JBFJVZ010000564.1:0-3483 GCA_041623895.1 Pirellulaceae bacterium
ATGGGGTCGGAAGAATCCATGGTTTACCCGTTACTCGGGGGGGTCTGGTGATACTGAAACCGGTTTCATGACGTCAGCAGATTTTCTTCAAAAAAATTCCCATGTCAAGGGTTGTCATGAAACCGGTTTCACGATAATCTTCGTTTTAGTTCCTGAAAAGCCCTTTTGCGGTGCTTCTCACGACCCCACATGAAATCGATTTCATGATCAAAGTGAACAAAAAATCACAGGCTGGCAGCGGACCGGTGAACAGCCAGATAACGATTCAAGATATCGCCGAGCGGGCCAAGGTTTCCAAGAGCACCGTCTCGCGTGTCATCAATAACACTTCGCTGGTTCACGAGGACAAGCGTCAAGCCGTTCTGGAAGCGATGCAAACGCTGGGCTTCCAGCCGAACGTGTTCGCCCAAGGACTGGCCAGCGGACAGTCGATGACCATCGGCATTGTGACCCAGAACATCGGTAGCCCCTTTTATGACACAGTGGCCCAAGGCGTGATCACCGGCTTGGCTTCGACCGGATACTCGCCGATCTTCGTTGACGGCCAGTGGCAGCAAAGCACAGAGATGGCCGTCATCAATACGCTGCTGGGACGCAAGGTCGACGGTCTGGTATTGATCGGCGGCAAGGTCCCACTCCACCAACTGAATGAACTCAGGGAGCAAACACCGACGATCGTCGTGGCACGTGAATTGGCTGGATGGGAAAATCAGTGCATCTTTATCGACAACGTCGAAGCCGGATACCAGGCAACCAGGCATCTAATCGAGCGAGGGCATCGCGACATCGCCTTGATCCGCGGGATCAAAGATCATGCCGATGCGATCCACCGCTTTGAGGGTTACTGCAAAGCGCTGGAAGAAGCAGGAATTGAATTTGATTCCGACCTCGTTTACCAGGGCGATTTCAGTGCCCAGTCAGGGGTGCTCGCAGTCAATTCATTGCTCGCTCGCAGTACTCACTTCAGCGCGATCTTTGCCGCCAATGACATGGTAGCGTTTGGCGCACGACTGGCACTTCATCGTCATGGGATCCGAGTTCCCGAGGATGTGTCACTGATTGGATTCGATGATCAGGCCGAAGCGGCATTCATGACACCCCCCCTGACAACGATGCGTCAACCCGCCTTTGAAATGGGAACTGCGGCGGCGAAAGCGCTGATCAATTTGATCAAAGACAAGCCACTTGAAATTCCAAATTTGCCGGCCAAGTTGCAAGTACGTGAATCGGTGGCCCGTTTGCGCTAGAAACACTCCACTCCAGAATCCGGCCTTCGGCATTCTGGCAAATCCATTCAGATCGTTTTTTCTCTCCCTTCCCTTGTTAAAAGGAACTGCCTGTTATGTATCGATCGAAGTTTTCCAGGTCCGCCTTCACGCTTGTTGAGCTGTTGGTTGTGATCGCCATTATTGGGATCCTTGTGGGTCTCTTGTTGCCCGCTGTTCAGGCCGCACGTGAAGCGGCTCGGCGAATGAGTTGCAGCAACAACTTCAAGCAAATTGGACTTGCTATTCACAACTACCATTCTGCTTACAAGCAATTGCCGAAGCACAAGAGTGGAACGGGTATGGATCCCAACACGGCCAACTGGTGGGATGGAACTTTGACCACGAATCAAAGCCAGCTCAGTTATCTGGTTGGGATTCTGCCCTTCGTCGAGCAACAAGCGCTTTGGGAGCAGATGTCAAACCCACTTGGTTTTGAACTTGATCCAGCTGGCGAACTGATCACCAGGACTCCGCCATGGACTGCCTTTGGGCCCAAGCCCAGTCAACCTGGTAGCTTCTTGTATCCCCCTGCGATGACTGAAGTTCCGACCTTCCGATGTCCTTCCGATCCTGGCAAGGGCTTGCCTGCCCAAGGTCGTACGAACTACGCCTGCTGCCTCGGTGATTCGTTCTCGAAAGCCGAAACGGGCTCAATGAATAACGTACTGATTGAAACCAGGGGGGATTCCGAGTGGGCCCGTGCGGGCTGCCGCGGTGCTTTCATTGCCCACAAGACAACGAAGTTCAGAGACATTTTGGACGGTCTTGCCAACACCATCATCGGTGGCGAAATCAACACCGATTTGGGCGATCGAGACGTCACAACCCAAGGTGCTCGTCTCCAGGCTGGTGTTAAAGACAACCCTCGTGTCTGTCATGAGAACGGCTCGACGGACCCCGATCGTCCTCGCTTTTGGGCTCCTGCTACAGTGTTGTTCAGTGACTGGGGCGGCGGCTCGATCTATGGCCGTGGCTATCAGTGGACGAACGGTGAAACCTTTCACACGGCTATGTTCACGATCACGCCTCCGAACTCGCCTGCCTGCTGGCAAGGTGATTGGCCCGGCCAGGAAGGCATTGCTCCGCCAAGTAGCCGTCACCAAGGTGGCTGTCACGTCTTGATGGGCGATGGCGCTGTGATTTTCCTGACCGACTCGATTGAGGCGGGCGACCAACACAGCAAGATGGTCGAATTCGGCAATGTTGCGCCAGATCCTGTTCCAGGTGCTCAAAGCCCATACGGTCTTTGGGGAGCATTGGGCACTCGTGCCAGCAAAGAGAATGTTGAAGAACAGCTCAATCAATAAGCGAAGAACGTCACTTTCTTTCGACTGAGCCGTCTACGTACCCTCGGGCAATACTTCTTGCCCGAGGGTTTTTCAGAAATCACGTTGACTGCCCGGCTCAACGCATACTTGCCGGGCATTTCTTTTTCCCAAACACACATTTCTCAACTCACAAGACACAACCATGAAAACAATCACACGAATTTGTCTAGCCACTTTGTTCCTGGGCCTGCCCATGGTCGTCGGCTGCGGCGGCAGTAATGAGCCTGAAGTTGTCAGCGGCGTGACAACAGATTTTTTGTCCGAGATTGAGCAAGGCCAGGCCGAATATGCGCAGTCCATGGAGGGCGAGAAAGATAAGAAGCCAGGTCAATAAGCCTTTCCCGAACAGGTAGCATCCCATGCCGCGATCGTCGATGTTTCGGCGTCTTTGAGATCGATTCGATTCCGCTGGAACGATCGCGGCAGGCCTTCTCGTTGTAGATCCTCATTCACGCAGTCCCTCGCGTACCAAGTCTCTCGCTGCCCGCGTGCTTAAAACACAAGGGCACGAGATCCAATGATGGATGCAGGGCAACCGTGATTGCGTTTTCTTGCTAAGATGTTGTTTTTCATTAGCAGAAACCAGATCCTGTCGTGTTACACCATCGCCATGCTCGATGCACCGTCAAGATGTCTCCAGCTGGCATGCGTTCCGTGATCGGCCGCTCGCTCTTAATACTGATCGTGACCGGTTTCGTCGGTTGCGGAAGCGATCGCGCTGAAAAGCACGTTGCCGACCAGGTTCAAGTTGGTTCCTCGACTGAGCCCCCGGAACAGCAGACACCTGCCAAGCCAAATGAGTCGGGAGTAGGGGATTCGCCTGAAAGCTTGAATCCTCAGTCCGACTCTCCCGAGCAGCTGCGCAGAAGTCTGATGTCTCAGGCAAC
>JBFJVZ010000565.1:0-3483 GCA_041623895.1 Pirellulaceae bacterium
AGGCTCTACGCTGCCACTGCTACGCAGTTGTCGTATGGTTGTGATGAACGAAAACGTCGATGCCTCCAACTACCGTGACTGCAGAGAAAAACCAGGCGCAAATTACTTCCTAAGCCGGACACTCTCCCGGTCCTGGCCTACAAAATGATGAATCGGCTATCCAAATAACAACAAAAACGCACTCGCTCTATGAGGTTAATGATGTCGCAAGACCATAAATCGATCATGCATTCGCTGCAGTCGTCTCTGAATGTGTTGCTCTGTGCCAGCCTTGGTCTTGCAATCTTCTTCTTTAGCCAGCCGGCGTGCGCGCAGCCACCCAGTGATCCACCCCCAGCCACGCGCCAGAATTTTAGCGTTGCGGGACACAAAGCTTTTCTGATCCCACCGCCGAATGCGCCGACTGACAAGCCGAGGCCATGGGTGTTGTACGCACCGACGCTGGGTCGTGGGCTGCCGGGCGGCGCGGAAAAATGGATGTTCGATCGCTTCCACCGCGCCGGTATCACCATCTCCGGGATCGATGTTGGTGAATCGTATGGCAGCCCCAAAGGGAGGGCGATTTATCAGGCGTTGTACGACGAGCTCACCGGTAATCGCGGCTTCGATCGCAAGCCCGTGCTGCTGGCCCGCAGTCGCGGCGGGCTGATGCTGTACAACTGGGCGGTCGAGCATCCCGAATCCGTCGCCGGTATCGCGGGGATCTATCCCGTGTGCAACCTCACCAGCTACCCCGGCGTCAATCGCGCTGCCGGGGCGTACGAGATGACCAGCGAAGAGTTGACCGCGAAACTGACCGAGCACAACCCCATCGATCGCCTGGAGTCTCTGGCCAAGGCTAAAGTGCCCATCTTTCACATCCATGGCGATCAAGACAGAACCGTGCCACTGGAATCAAACTCCGCGGAGTTGGCCAAACGTTACGCAGCCTTCGGGGGCCCAGTCGAGATCGAGGTGATTAAAGGGCAGGGTCACAACATGTGGAGCGGTTGGTTCCAATCCCAGAAGCTGACGGATTTTGTGATTGCACGAGCACTCGGGCAGCCACCGGCCCGATAGCATCGCGACCTCGAGTGATCGCAAAATCTGTCCTCGCCAGGTGCTGCAAGTGCGAGTTGCCGCTGTTATGCTTGGAGCTTGTTTTCGTAGCATTAGCAAAGGCTCAGCAACCAACTGCCGCCAGCGGCCCGATGAGTGCTTTGCACCCAATGTTCCGACACAACCGAACACTTTTTGCGAAACCAACAACCAACCTCTTTGGAAAAATCGACTCATGCGATCCTGTTTGTTTGTTTTTGCCGTCACTGTTTGCATGGTTGGTTCGGCCACCTTTGGCGTCGAGCCATTGCGTGATCTGGACCATTGGTCTCGGTTTCGCGGTCCACTGGGAACAGGAGAATCGGCAGCCAAGGATTTGCCGGCGTTGGGCGAGAACTCGGTTGTTTGGGCTGCGGAGTTGCCGGTGCGTGGCCATTCGTCACCGATTGTATGGGGCGACCGAGTCTTTTTGACCGGTGCGACGTCGGCAGAGGGTTCGGTCCGGCGTCACGTGGTCTGTTTGGATCGTACATCGGGAAAGGTGCTTTGGAATGAAATCGCCGCCACGGGTGATGGCGAAAGGCTGCACAAGATGAACAGCTGGGCGACACCGAGTTGTGCCAGCGACGGTGAACGCGTCGTCGCCTTTTTCGGCCCGGGCGGTTTGCATTGCTACAGTGTGGATGGAAAACTGCTTTGGTCACGTGAACTCGGTAGTTTTCCCGGTGCCTGGGGCGTTGGCGCTTCCCCGATCTTCTTTGCTGACACCGTGATTCAGAATTGTGACGCGGAGGGTGAATCATTCTTGCTGGCCGTTGACAAACGCACTGGCCGAGATGTCTGGCGTACGCCGCGGCAAGCCAAACCAAGGGGTGGTTGGAGCACGCCTGTCCAGATCGAATTCGACGGCAAGACCGAGTTGGTGGTCAATGGTGAATTCGGCGTGCAGTCTTATGAGCCAGAATCGGGCAAGCAACTTTGGAATTGCCGCGGATTCAATGGGCGTGGAACGCCGTCGCCCGTGTGGGGCAACGGGATGGTGTACGTCGTCAATGGGAAATCGGGCGATGTCTATGCCGTCAAGCCGGGCGGCAGTGGTGACGTGACCGATTCACATATGGCCTGGCATACGGAGCGACGTGGCGGCCGGGATCTTCCCTCGCCTGTGCTGGCCAACAATGTATTACTGGTGATCGGGATGTCGGGCGTGGCAACCGGTTACGATGCAATCAGTGGTCGCGAGCTTTGGAAAGAACGTTTGGGCGGCAACTTTTCCGGGTCCCCCGTTGTTGCCGGCGATGTTATTTACACGGTGTCCGAGGAAGGAGACGTGATCGCGATCAAGCCCGGCGCAAAACTGCAGCAGATCGGCCGCGTTTCCCTGCGAAGCGACGATGACGAAATCTTTCGCTCGTCGATCGCGATCAGTCATTCGCAGCTGCTGGTGCGAAGTGACCGCAGGCTGTACTGCTTGGGGCAGTGATTGACAATGCCCAAAGTGGAGCCAGATTCAAAGCTTGCTAAGCCGTCTAGATCCGCGAGCCTGATTCGATCATTGGTGGTTGTCGGCGGCACTTACATCACCAGTGCCGTTTCACTTGGTTGGGAATTGAGCAATTTGGAACAGGCCGAGAATGCCGAACCATCCGTTGTTATGGCAATCTTGGTGGCATTGATCGTCTGTTTGTTCACGTTTACCCATTGCTTTCTTGTTGGAGCGGTCGGCGTGGCGATATTCCGTGCCGGCAACAGGTTTTTCGACACGACTCTCGATAAATCGACAACAGCTGTACGGAAATTTGGCGGTTCATTGTTTTTTGGTTTTGTGACCGTCTGGTTCGGCAGTTGGTTTGGAATGCCGATGTTGTTTCTGTCGGTGATGACGGGCGGATTGACAATCGCCTGGTTGTGTTTTCACTTGGCGTTAACGCCTCCGGGCCACCGCATGGTGGGCTTTATCGAACATGGGTCCACTTCGATGGCGATGCTGCTGTGCGTGGTGGTGTTTGTGACGGGTACCTGGCAGGCAATTGGGCTGGTGCTGGCATTCCAGATTTTTTTGCTGGCCTACATCGACTACATCTCAGATTCGTATGAGTTTTCCGATAATTGGAAACCACGAACTCGCACCGGACTTGATCTTCAGAGGCGGGTGTTGGCGGATTACGTGTTTCGTGGTGCACTGTTGGCCGCTTGCGTGGCAATTTTGATCGCTCACCAATTCTGGTTGGGCGTACATTTTTTGGTTCCGCGGTAAGCAGCGGTGGGTTTGTTTCATTTCGCTGCTGGTTGCCGGTGACTTCACGTGTCCACGCTGCTGGTTTTCCGTTTTAGAAGAGCATTTTCCGATATCTCGTAGGCCAGGACTTGTCCTGGCGATAAGGCGCCAGGACAAGTCCTGGCCTACCGATGATCCCACATCAATGATGAAATTGCTCTATTGGC
>JBFJVZ010000566.1:0-3479 GCA_041623895.1 Pirellulaceae bacterium
CGCAAACGAACGCTTAAGGGAACGATCGTTCGCGGAGCGAACGACGACGATCATAAATTCACAGCCTGGGAGCGAACGACGACTTTGATCAATTCACATTCTCGGAGTGTTGGCGACGATAAACTACCTGCCTCCGTCTCAACACTCTCGCTGCGATCCGTGCACGTCTCGCGGGACATAGCGACCGGGACCGTCGTTGCCGTAATGTTTTTCCAGCGCGGCTTCAAAGTCTTCGCGGCTCCGCATCTTGACCAACGACTGACGAACGTCTTCGTGTTGCGGATGACTCTGACAATACTTGATGCAGAATTTTCGCATCACCACCGGCGCCCGTGGCGGTGAATAGGTTTGTTCACACAACGCGAAATGTTGACGCATCACTGCGGCCTGCCGGTGCAAGCTGGGAGGCGGCGGCAGTGGATCCTCCGCTGCCAAGGCTCGGGCCTACTGGAAAATCCAGGGGTTCCCGATGGCGCCCCGCGCCACGGTCACGCCATCGACTCCGGTTTGCTGAAGCATGTTCAAGCAATCAGCCGCAGTAAACAAATCGCCACTGCCCAGGATCTTGATTGAATTGCCGACGTGCGATTTGACCTGCGAAAGAAACTCCCAACGACTCGGTCCGACGTAACGCTGCGTCACGGTGCGGCCGTGCACGGTGGCGGCCGCCAAACCAATTTCAATCGCGCCGTCGAGAATCCGGAAGAAATTGTCGCGAGACTCCGACGAGTCATCGATGCCTCGCCGCATTTTTACGGTCACCGGAATGTGATCGGGCACCACATCTCGGGTCCGCCTGAGAATTTCGATCGCGACCGCGGGCTGCGAAAGATGAAAACCCCCGCGGCAGCGGCCCAGTACTTTCTTGACGGGGCAACCAAAATTCACATCGATGATGTCGAACCCCGCTTCGACCAATTTTAGTGCCCCGCAGGAGAATTGTTCCGGCTCCGCCCCCATCAGTTGGCCACCCACGGGATGTTCGTTCGGATGAATATCCAAAAAGTGCTTCGTCTTCTGGCGTTTGCTGAGCGCCACTAAGAACTGGTCCAACATCACCTCGCAAATCGTATAGTCGGCTCCGTGCCGCCGCGCGATGACACGCATCGGCAAATCGCTGTATCCTGAAAGCGCCGCCTGGACGACCGGGAATCCGATCGAAACGTTACCAATCTTCAGCGGTGCGGGAGAAAGCGTGGTGGTCATCGGACGAGGATTGATTCAAGCTATCTGGTGATCTTCAGGGTGATCTAACAGTACGGTACACCAACAGCGACAAACAAGTCATGATCTGGGTTCGGGATTACAGGCCGGCGGCCACGTGGTTGCTGCTTCTGGTCACTGCATCAAACGCAACTGCTCAAACGAAAATGAAAATCGATACAAGCACTTTCGGAAAAACCGCCGACGGCGAAACGGTAACACGATACACACTGACCAATGCTCACGGAAACAGCGTATCCGTGATGAACTTCGGTGCAACCTTGCTGGATGTCAATGTGCCCGATCGCCAAGGAACCCTGGCAAATGTTAATCATTGCTTTGATTCGCTAGAGCCCTATGTAGCCGGCCATCCCTACTTTGGCAGCACGGTGGGCCGTTTTTGCAATCGGATTGGTAACGCGCGGTTCACGATTGACGGCCGGGAATACCAACTGACCGCGAACCATGGAAAACACCAGCTTCACGGCGGCAAGAAGAATTTTACCTACCAGTTCTGGAAGGGCGAAAGCTTTCAAGACGATCAAGGGATTGGTGTACGTTTCACACTCCGTAGCCCCGACGGTCAGGAAGGATTTCCGGGAACGGTAAACGCCAGCGTCCAATACACCTGGAACGACAAGAATGAACTGGCGATTGAATTCGCCGCAACGACCGATGCGCCGACGCATGTGAATCTGACCAACCACAGCTACTGGAATTTGGGCGGGGTTGGCAGCGGCACCGCCAGGGACCATGTCGCCACGATACACGCCGATCAGCTGCTGGATGTCGACGATGACTTGATTCCTACCGGCAAACTGAACAGCGTCGAATCGACGGTGTTCGATTTCCGACAACCGATGGCTTTTGGTGATCACGTGGACGAACTACCGGCAACGAAAGGCTACGACCATTGCTACGTGGTTCGCGGCGAGCCCGGCAAATTGCGTCCGGCGGCGCGGGTGGAAGATCCGAATTCGGGTCGCGTTTTGGAAATCGAAACCACGCAACCAGGCATGCAGTTGTATACCGCCAATCATCTGCCCGGCAACGAGCGATCGGGCGGTGCGGGCAGCCATGATGCGTTTTGTCTGGAAACGCAGCACTATCCCGACGCGCCCAACAAACCGTCTTTTCCCACGACGTTGCTGCGACCCGGCCAGACACTGAGCGAGACAACCATCCATCGCTTCAGCGTCAGTGAATAAGACTCGCGCGGGCTTCAGATGGCGAAAGTCAGCAGACTTCCAAGCAGGCGACGTTCGGAATTCTTCCGGCTTCCGCTACTAATCTGCGAGGCCTTCGATACCGGGTAGCGTAATTTCTCCAACGGCCAGATCTTGCCAGCTACTTTTCCACATGGGCTATATCGCCACACGCGGCTTCGTGCTCAGCAAGTCTCGTTTTGAGGAAAGATCACGCCCTTGGAGTGCCGAAAATCAAGAATATTGACACGTCGCTCACATTAGGTTCACAATTTCTTAACAATGGAATTTGCGTGCGATGTCATGTGCTGACCGATAACTGGGTCAGGAGGATGCACAAATGTATGGTTGGGACCTGATCTTCGCGATCTTATCGATCACGGTGCTCAGCGTCTCGGCTTACCTGGCAGGTAAAAGTTTGGGAGCACGTGTCTGCAAAACCCGCCCTTGGCTGTTTCTGGAAGCACTTGCTTGCACTCTGATCTTCGGCTGGTTCTTTGCCGGTCGGCTGATCTGGGCCAACGCGATTTCGGGCAGTGCCGTTATCTACTGGTCCAACTTGATGCCGATCCTGTTGGTCTTCACTGCCGGCTTGGCCTGTGCAACACCGGGCCTAACGCGTTGGCGACGTCCCCTGACGGTGACCCTGCTGGCGGCAATCGCGATTGGACATCTCGTGATCCCCGTCATGCGGCCGCTCCTGGCGCCGGCCCACGTCGTTGCTGCATCTCAGTGGCGTGACAACATTTGCCTGCAGACTCATTCAGCAACTTGTGGCGCGGCAGCAACGGCAACGCTTTTGAATCTGAGAGGTATTGCCGCTGATGAGCAAACCATGATTGAAGCATGTTTGACCAGTCGGCACGGCACCGAGCCATTGGGTTTATACCGGGGCCTGAAATTGGGCTCTCAAGGTTTTGATCATCAAGTCAAAGTAGCCTGCAGGAACCCGAACGATTGGCTCGAACGCAATCAACTTCCCAATCTCGCCTTGGTACGCTTTGCTAATTCAAGTGAGTCAGGACCCATACGTTGGTTGTTGGGCCCACGCGGTGAAGGACACGCCGTCGA
>JBFJVZ010000567.1:0-3468 GCA_041623895.1 Pirellulaceae bacterium
GACGTCCGTATCACCTTGCTGGAAAGGTCCGCGAGCTTAGGCATGGATTGCCATCGTGTGGACCGGGAGATGGAAGCGACTCCCGTATCAATCGACGTACCATCCAGGATGTTCAACACCACACAATGGCCGACTCTGATCGACTTATATGATCAAATCGGCGTGGCATACGATGCTGTCGACGCTTCCCAATCATTCACCAAGCGAAGCATCACGAGCGATCAGCAAGACGATACCTATTTGGAGTTCGATGTTGCCTTTCGTCCCGATCTGGCCTTGCGGCGGATGCTAAACACGAAATCCAGAAGACTTCTTACCGAAGCAACGCGGCTGATGAAGCAAGGCAGGAGCGACTTGGATGCCGGCATTGATCATGCACTCACGCTCGGGCAGTACCTGGCAGACCGCGGTTATGAACCATCATTCAAGACATTGTTCTTGTATGCGACGCTTTCGTCTACGGTCTGCACGTGCTCTTACGCAGACTTGGATCGATATCCGGCGCACATCATTCTTGAGACTCTTAGGCGTTTGACGGACGATCGAGCCTTGATGCGCACCCGCTATGGGACTCGCGATGTTGTTCAGCGTCTTGCGGGCAGTTTGGATGACATCCGCATGAACAATGCTGTTGTGCGAGTTGTTGATGACGGCCAGCAAGTCTGCATCGTCTCGGCTGACGGGTCCGTCGATAAGTTTGACCACGTGATTGTCGCCACGCAGGCAAACACTGCAATTAGGCTGCAGCCGGAGATATCAGCCCGTGAACACAATATCTTGGCTTCCATTCCGTACGCGGATGTCGACGTGATCGTACACACCGATCAAAGATTGATGCCTTCACGCCGATCATCGTGGCGCACTTTCAATATGATCGTCTGTGAATCTCCGGCTGGTCATGAGATTGGCGCGGCAATGTGCACGGTCTGGTTGAATCGGTTCGATGCGAATCTTCCAGCTAAGACTGATCTTTTTCAAACGATCGGGCCTGTCGTGCAACCGGAGTCCTCGAAAATTGTAGCGCGTGCCAAACTGCAGCGTCCAAGTGTCAATGCGCGATCTGCCGCTGGGGTCGCGATGCTGAACGAAATGCATGACCAGCTTGATCGACGGGTCTGGTACTGTGGTTCGTGGGCCGCCCCGGGAGTACCGCTATTAGAGTCCGCGGTTATCTCGGCTCAGAAAGTCACCACATGTGTTTTGCAGGCCAGAAACGTGACCTGCTGAATTGGCGTGCTGGAAATCTTCAAGAATTCGGCTGTTTGCGAAACTGGGAAAAACTTTTCTCGTTCAATCAGCAAGCCTTCTAAAATCAATGTTCGCATTTTTCGATGCTCCGATTCAAAATTCCATGCCTCAGCCGCGGCTTGCTCCCGTCCGCCCTCGAATTTCGGCACCCTGCACGGGTGAACCGATTCTGCTGGAGGATTACGTCGCCACGCGAATTGATCACGGCAAGCCTTTCACATTGAATCTCTGTGGAGAACTGGGAATCGGCAAACGGACGGCAATACGTCATCTAGCCGCGACAACATTCAAAAGTCAGCCGTTGCTGTTGGAAGGCAACGAGCGGGCTGGATCTGGGGGCGATGCCGACCGGCGGTTTGTGGTGAGAGTCAGACCGGCGACCAAGAGCGGGGAAAACGTATTCCTGTTGCCCTGGGGCCGCGACGATCTGATCGAGTACTTGTTATCACGTGACGGCGTCGACGTCGCCAACATCATCACTCGTGCTGAGGAGATGGGTGTGATCCGCGCGACTCGAGGGAAACCGGGGATATGCCGGCTTGCGGTTGATACTCTGGCCTTAATCCCGGAAGCAGAAACTGTGTCCGACTGCATTCGATACGGCATCCGAAGATTATTGAACAATGACCGAGAATACGCGAGAGCTCAACGACGCGCGCTAGGGCTGGCCTCCAATCGTCCGTTTACTTCGCCGGTGACCGAATTGCTTCGCTTGTCACAAGTGCAAACAGCGCTGGCCGCGGAGCGAGTCGTCCGGCACATTGGTCGTGGGCAAAGCGGAACTCTGCCGACGAAACTGTCGTTCAACCTGTTGCCGGAGGTCGTATCGCTCGCGGCAAGAGAAAAACGCGCCAAACAGAATCTGCGCACGTTGCTGACGGATCAAAATGCGGGATTCTATGCCAGCGTGCTGCATGCCGTTGATCCCAGTTGGCAGCCTGATGGGCAGAGCGTCCGTGTACTGCAAGGAGCGACTCTTCCGCACGCCTGCTGGCCTGAATCTGATCTTTCGGGGATCCAAGCGAAGAATGCAGACTTCGACTCCAGTGATCTTTGCGGGACGATTATCCGTAACGGTTGCTTCGATCGCGCGCGGCTGACCGAATGTAACCTGGCCTTAGCAACGATGTCTGAAACAACATTCGTGCAGGCCCGTCTGCAAGGCGTCAACTTTCGCGGGGCGAAACTCAGTTATGCGATTTTTCGCAGCGCAGACCTGGCACGCGGTAATTTCAAAGAGGCATCCTTGGACCGCACCGTTTTCGACCATGCGAATCTTGCTGACTGCTCATTCACCGCCGCCAGGCTGAATGCGAACTTTCGTGGGGCAAGGCTACGAGGAACTGATTTTAGCAAATGCCGAGCCCACGAATGCTGGTTTCATAGGGCGTGGCTGCGGAGCACGAACCTGGATGGTTCCTCATGGACTGACTGCGTATTTCACGAATGCAATTTCGAGTTCATGCAAATATCGGACGCCAACTTTGGCGAATCGCGAATGGAAGGATCTCATTTTACGGGCAGCAAATTGAGAAATGTCGATTTCCGGGGCGCCGATTTACGTCAAGCCGGTTTGGCGGATATCGATTGGCAAGGTGTTGACCTGCGGGGCGCTGATCTCAGTGGCTGTGCGTTCCACATGGGATCGTCTCGTTCCGGGCTGGTCGATAGTCCCTATCCAGGCCACGGATCAAAAACCGGATTTTACACCGACGACTTCGACGATAGTTGGCACCGACCGGTCGAGGAGATTCGTAAAGCCAACTTAGCCGGAGCGGATCTGCGCGGCGCCAAGATCGACAACACCGATTTCTACCTGGTCGATCTCCGCGGTGCGTTGTACGACAAGCAACAGTACGAACACTTTGTCCGCTGCGACGCAATTCTGAGCGATCGCCATACGTAAGTTTTCGGGGGCGGATGAAATTTTCAATATAGGCTCAGCTGGACTGCCCAACTTTTGTCAGCCGCCGTGCGTTGTCACAGAGTTCCCCCTCCCCGGCCGCGTGTTCCTCGCGTCCGACCCTCCCGAGGAGGTCGTGCAGTTCTTAAATTTCGATAAAGCAGAGGTTTACGTGAATTACTCTCCCGCCGGGCAAGATGAGTTTCATGGGAGGGCGAGGCTCCCGCCGAGCCGAAGCATTGCGGCTCCGCGGGAGCGTCGCCCTCCCAGTCGTTGGGAAACTTGTCTTCTTGTCCCCCACGTAACAGAAAAACGTA
>JBFJVZ010000568.1:0-3468 GCA_041623895.1 Pirellulaceae bacterium
GCTTATTCCTGGGGTTACACCAACTTCGCTGTCGCTCGTTTGGTTCACCCCAGGCTATATGCTGCCACCACTCCGTGGTTCTTTTTGATAATCGTTGAGCGAGCACTTCCTAAGCCGGACGCTCTGCCTGTCCTGGCAGTAAATCGCCAGGACAAGTCCTGGCCTACCGATGATCCCAAATCAATGATGAAATTGCTTTAGATTCGTTTGACCGCTTTCCTGGCCAACGCCGGCACCGATCTGCGGATCGTCTCCCAGGCCGGTTGGGCTCCTTTCTTGGGCCGGATGATGAAGTCATAACCGGATGGAATCTGATCTTGTTGCGTGCGAAACGATTCACGAATCAAACGCTTCCAGCGATTTCGGATCACGGCGTTCCCCATTTTTTTGGGAATCGTAATGCCCAAACGCGGCGACGGCGTCGATTCTGCTTCCACCGCAAATAACACCAGGACACCGTCAGCCGCGCAGGCGCCTTTGCGCAAGATGAGCGTGAACTGTTTGCTGCGAACCACGCGCTGAGACTTGCGAAACTGCACAGGCTGTGAACCTAAAAAATCAAGTTTTGCCGGAGCAGCACAGGGTTTCGCTGATCAAACTCCTTGATCAAGTCTTCGGATTCTGCGTCCAGCGAATCCGGCAAGCGAATTTGCAGTTCGACAATCAGGTCGCCCGCCGAACCGTCGCGCCGCTTGACACCTTGACCTTTCAATCTCAGTCGCCGACCGCTACTGCTGCCTTTGGGAATCGTCAATGTCACCGTACCGGATGGAGTGGGCACGTCGATTTTTGCTCCCAGGGTTGCCTCGGCTATCGAGACCGGGAGCACAAGATGAAGGTTCTGTCCATGCCGCTGAAAATGAGGATGATCACTGACCTTGATCAGCAGAATCAGGTCTCCGGCCGGCCCACCGTTGGGCGATGGTGCACCCTTATCACGAAGCCGAATTTTGGATCCGGTCTCGACACCCGGCGGGATCGCCACGGAAAGTTTTTCATTGCGGTCACCAGTGTGCAGGTAGAACTCGGTCTTGCCGCCGCGGACTGCGGTTTCCAGCGGCAACTCCAATTCATGACGAATGTTCGATCCGCGCTGCGGGCCGGCCTGACGCGGTCCGCGGCGTGCACCACCGCGCGGTCCGCCGCGCCCCTGTCCGAGGATTTGTTCGAAGAAATCAGTGAAGCCGCCTTCAAAGCTGGCCCCGCGGCCGCCAAAAATTTGATCCAAGTCCAAGCCGTCAAAACCAGCGCCGCCGGCACCGGGCTGGTATCCGCTGGAGCGGATCTTCTCAAAATCGGCTCCATATCGGTCATAGGCCGCACGCTTTTCATCGTCGTTCAGAACGTCGTAGGCTTCCTGCACACGTTTGAATCGTTCGCGCGCAGCATCATCCCCCGGATTCTTGTCCGGATGATACTTGAGTGCCAATTTACGATGAGCTTTCTTGATTTCGTCCTTGCTGGCGTTCTTGCTGACGCCCAGGATCTGATAGAGGTCTTCAGCCACGGAAACTCGTTTCTCTCATCCTCACTGATGTTCGCTGCCATCTTGGCAGATTCTCGGTCCAAGCAACATCTTAGCAAACAGCGAACCATTGTCACCGGACCCGGACAATTGGCAACTCATCCATCATAAATCTCGACTCCTGCGCCCTCTCCCAACGATTGCGGGATCTAAGAATAAGTACACAATTGCTTCGGCTGTTTTCAGGATTCGCTATCGATGTCGCCCCTCTTGATTGGACTTGTCGTTTTAGCCCTGATTTGCTTTGGCGTTTTGATCGCATCCATTCGGCAAGAATCTAGAGTCGTTAAAGTCGTCGCCACCGTTGCTGCCTTGCCGCTGCTCGCCTTTTCCTGTTTCGGGTTCATGGCTTCATTCGAGGGCAGTGGGGGTCAGTTCTTGTGGTTTCGCGTAATCTACGTGGCAATCATTGGCGTCGTGATCGCTGCACTGGCCGCCTCATGGTGGCCGCGAAAATCCTCGGCGTGAGCTTGCTTCAACAGTCTTAGCAACAAGAACCGACGTTGCCCGAGATCATCCAGGCGTGGCACAATTGGGCGCATGCACACACTTCGACGTTTCTTGCCACTGCTGATTCTTTTCTGCTTTTCTGGATCCGTCACGGGCGCGGGCGGTTCACTGACTTTGACGGTTGCAGATGAATCAAGCGGGCAACCGACGATCACGCGGCTGGAACTCTGGCGAGGCCCGCCAACGGGAAAAACGATTACTTTGCGAAGAACGGTACCCGCCGGCTTGGGTGTCGTTTTGGATCGGTCCGTCGTTGTCTCGCTGTCCGAAAACACTTATTCGTTTCGCATGATCCGCGGTCCCGAGTACCGAGTTGTCAGCGGCAATTTTAGTTTGGAAAAGACCAGCCTGGATGACCACAACGTTCGCTTGCCACGGATGGTCCATATGTTGCAGAAAGGCTGGACCAGCGGTGATTGTTGCGTTGTTCCGTCAACAAGTAGTCTGCCGCTAAGAATGGCTGCCGAAGACCTGCACGTGGCGGCGGTCCTGGGTCACGTCGATGCCCAGCCCATTGCCGGTCGTGACAAGGACGATCCGATTGGACATCAACCGATCTGGATTCGTGAAGACGCAGCTGTTTCTGATGGCTTGATTCTGTATGGTGTCGATGGAAATGATCGTCGTGGAGAAAACGTATTACCCAGTGAACAAATCGCTCAACTGATTCGCGATCATTCGGATGTCCGCGTCGCAATCGAAAACCCCTTTGCCTGGCCTCTGCCGGTTTGGTTAGCCAGTGGGCGAATCGATGGTCTGTTTGTGATGGGAGACTGGTTGCGTTTGGACCGTAAAGTCATGTCGCCGCCGGATCGCGGCCGGCCCGCGGATCGCCCTGGACTTGGTGATGGCCAAACGGTTGGGCGTTGGGGCGAGGAGATCTATCGCCGCGCAATCGATGCCGGCTTACGAATTCCGCCTCTGGCCGGCGGTGGCAGCGAGTCTGAAAACACGCCCGTCGGTTACAACCGATTGTATGTCGGTGAGCCGTTGGAAGATGACGACGGGGCGGTTGAAGCTGGGCCGGTCACAACATCGCAGGCCTGGTGGGCAGCCGCCTGGAACGGGCACAGTGTTGCTACGAACGGGCCCCTGCTCAGGCCCAAGTTGGCCGGCAAAATTCCGGGCCATGTTTTCAAGGCTCGCACCGGTGAATCGCTGCAATTGCAACCAGAATTGACGCTTGCTGTCCGCGATCCAGTCGAATACTTGGAGGTGATCAAGAACGGCCAAGTGTTTTACAGCGCGCGCTTGGACGAATTTGCCAAGGCTGGCGGGATCATGCCGCTGATGGAAGTCGACGAGAGCAGTTGGGTGATGATGCGCGTGGTCACGCTGCACGAAGACCACTATCGCGCGGCAGTCAGTGCGCCGTGGTATATCGATTTTGATGGTCGACCCCGAGTCGGAAAAAAGAGTGTCGAGTTCTTTCA
>JBFJVZ010000569.1:0-3404 GCA_041623895.1 Pirellulaceae bacterium
CCCCTTTTTTCTGAATAGGTCAACTTCCATCGATCGCGCAACGAATCTCCTCGGCTGAAATGGCTTCAGAGGGGCTAGGATCATCAACGATCAGTGGAGACAGTTGTTGGACTGCGTCGATGCCATCATTTAATTGACATTCGACCGCAGATTTCCAATAGGAGACTGCGGCCAGAAATGTAGATGGTGACACGATCACATGATCATCATCATCCGCGTAGCACTCCAAGATCAACACCCAAGTCGGGAACACTCGTACCAAATAAGCGTTACCGGTCATTGAAAACTCTCGCGCCTTTCCGTCAATGACAGCGGTCGCTCCGCGTATCCACTCGTCACACGAGTCGCTGCATCTCTGAACATCACAAAAACGCGGCGAGATCATTCCTGCAAGTAGACAGGCCGACGGTTGCGGCGGTTCATCAAGGCTTCCAGACGCGACCGGTCAAGCAAGCCTTGCGGGTCGATCAGCAAGGCCGCGTTGGCGGGCCATCGCTGGTTGAGAATTTTTTGATACTCGCCAGCGAACCGCGCCCCACGGTCTTGGGGTGAGTCAAGAAAGTCATAGTCGAGCGGCGGGGCATTGGGAAGCGACTTGTAGGCACGCTCGGAAATCAGCCGAATGGCGTCGTACGGATCTTCCATGCCCAACAGCAGGTACAGTCGCATCCAATCGGTACCTGACGCTTCCCGAGCGGGTTGCCACTGGAAAGCGTTGACTTGCAAAACTCGCTGGCCGGCATCGCCAGTCAGAAAATGCAACAGCGAGGCTGCCGTACTCTGCTCGTCGGCGGTTAACTTCGGCTTGTCCTGTCCGTACCACGCGGCCAGATGAGTCGCGGTTTGTTTCAGGGTATGATCCAAGTGACAAAGGTTGCAGGCGTTGGGGCGACCCGTCTCGATCGTGGTGGCGACCGACGGGCTGGAGATCGTGTGCGAACGACTGGTCTTTTGGATTCCGTAAACCGTGTGCGGCATATGGCAGTTCATGCAGCGACTGCCGTGAGAATCAATGGCGTGATGGGTGTGCTCCGTTCCCAGCTCTTTGTACTTGGGATGACACTGCAGGCAGGCGGCATCGCCTCGCATGTTGGGAATCAGCTGGTCGTTTTTCCACTCCGCTTGCAGCGCGACATCCTGCTGGTGCATCGTGTGGCACGACAGACACGAGAGCTCTCCTTGCTGGAAACATTTCGACTCGATCATCCCGGTGTAATCACGTCCGGTCACCCGCATCTGGCCGTCGGGCCAAAAGTGACCAACGGTTGCTCCCGGGTGAGCGTCGAATTTGCGAAACGTCTCGCTCTGCCGATGCTCCTCGCTGGCACGGACGACCCGCAGAAAATAGGCCTCATCCAGCCGATCCCCAGGGCGGAATCGACGGCCGTTGGTAAAGTACTGTTCTTGATCGGCAGCGTTGTCAATGCTGACAAACATCATGCCGTGGCATTGGCCGCACATGTCCGATCTCGCGCTCTTTGGCAAGTCCAGCGGATTGATTATCGGATCGTCGGCTCGCTTTGGATCGTCGACTTGCCTGGGGATATCGGGATCCAGCCGGTGAAACGCGACGTGTGCTTCGCCCGGACCGTGGCAGGCTTCACAAGTGATCCCGAAATCGCTGACGCGAGTGTCCCAAGTGGTCTGGTTGGGATCAGGACGAGTGCGGGGATGGGTCGCATGACAATTGCTACAAATTCCGTTCCAGCGTCCCAGTTCATTCTCCTTTTCCATGTGCGGCGGGCGCAGAAAAAAACTCCGTCGCGGGATCCATCGCTGCTGGTCGATCAGATACATGATCTGCAATTGGGCGGGCGTCTGATCGTACCCGGACTCGTACCAGAAAACGTGCGCATGGTGCGACCCGGTCATCAGCACTAAACGACGCGTCATGCGTTTTCCGTTTGCGATCGGATCGTTTAGCTCGACAAAGATTTCATCATTGCGACGGCTGAACTTGTACGTCTGCCCCTGCACTTCCACGCTGCTATCGATCATCGTCGCCGGCACGGTGGCCGGCGTGACTTCCTGCGTCATGGTGCGGTGATACGACGCGTGCCACGATTGGTGGTGATCCTCGTGACACTTTTTGCATGACTCAGATCCGAGGTATCCGCCAGTGCGATCGATCGCGGGGCGGGCCGCGACCAACGCTGTCCCTTTGGTCGCCGAAGGCGAAACCGATCGCGGCGTCACCGATCGGGGCGGCGGGTTTGGCCTCGCAATCTCGTCCACTGTCGTGTCAGGTTCGGGCGAGATCGAGATGACGAACCAGGCGATCGCCGCCAAGGCGGCGATTGCGGTCAACGTCCACGCATATTTCTTGCTCATCGAATCACAACCAACCGTTGGCTCAGCGAACTTGTCGACACCAGCACCGCGCCGACACACAATTTTACCCTGTGCCCGCTATGCCCACAGTGCCGCCTGAGGAAGGTTTTTTGTTTCGGTGTCATCACTCGCGCAGGGGCAACGCCCCGTTCATTTGGGTCCATCACGGTTTGCTGTGGGTCGGTGTTGGAGAAAAATACGTCGATCCCGGTTTTTATGCGTCAACTACTTCGCACTTCGACATTCCTTATTCGATATTGGCTGTATTTCCGGTGCTCATGAAACCGCAGAATATCCAATAAGAAATGTCGAATGAGAAAGTCAGAAAAACTTGTTTTTCCACCATCCACACGAAACCGTGATGCCCCGTTGATTTGCCTGGTGGCGGGTACTTTGGGGTTAATACGCAGCAAATTGCGGTCTTATCAGCCGCTGGGCTTTAGCCCACGATTCGTTCGTTGTATACCGCAACAACCGGGTGCTAACACGCGGCGGCTGATAAAGGTGGCGTTGTTCAACCAGGCACTCAGATTAGCCCGCGATGTGACGTTCCAAACAACAACGACGACTTCTTGGCTTGATGTGCTCATCGGCGAACAGTGCCGAAGTATACTGGCTGGTCGGCATCCATGGACCAATGCCGCCCAGCACGCGAGATCTGGACTACCGCTGCAGGTCACTCCAGCAAGATCAATGGCGCCACTCTCGCAACACGCGTCAAGTCGTCGATCGAACCATTCGCGGTGATGCTTGACCATGACGGTGCGAACTCATTTCCTAAATGAGTAGATTTTGATTTACAAACAGGAGAAAGCAACAGCGACATCAACAGAGCCATCAAAGGGGGTACCTCTGAATGAAAGACAAGAAGAATAGAGACAAGAAGAACAAGGACAAGAAAGCAAAAGAGAAGAAAGCCAAAGACAAAAAGAACAAACTTAAGAAAGTCAAAGACAAGAATAAGAAACGCAAAGGCGGCGGGAAGAAAGAGCCTGGCAAGAAGAAAGACAAGCCACAGCCAGCGAAGGCCGAAGCAGAACAAGCACAGCCCAGCGACGCCGACCAGCAGGTGA
>JBFJVZ010000570.1:0-3392 GCA_041623895.1 Pirellulaceae bacterium
CCGCCGGCCAAGGCGATTCCCGCGCCAACGGGATCGCCGCCCGTGTATTGGGGGACGTCGGGAAAGAATAAGGAAAGAATAAGGGGACGCACCTCTTTTTTAAGGCCATGAGAAAAGAGGTGCGTCCCCTTTGTTCCTCATTCCGCCACCGACAATGACTTTGCCGTCCGCCAGAATCGCTGAGGCGTTGAAGATGTTGATCGGATGATGCCCCGGAAAGCCCTCGGCACGAGTATCGACTTTCCATTTCTCGCGTCCGGTGACACGATCGAGTGCGTAGAAGACTCCGGCAGTGTCACCAAAGTAGACAGCGTCGCGCGTCACCAAGGCCGAGGTCATCACACCTTTTTCGGCATCGATCAAGTTTGGCCCGCCGGACGGGAGTCGCTTGCTCTGTGTGTCGCCGGAACGAAGCTGGTAAACCCAAGCCAACGTACCGTCGGGCTTGAGCTTGTAGAACGCCGGCGCGGTGGCAGTTCCAAAGTAGACGTGGGAATTGACCACACTCGGCGTAGCGTGCACCACCCCGATCTTTTGCCCGCTGCCTTGTGGAGGGAAGCGCCACTTGAGTTCCAGATTCGACGCGTTCCCTGGCGACAAAACGGTCTCGGCTTTGTTGTATCTCCATCCGCTTACTCCATGATTGTACGTTGGCCAGTCCGGATCAGCGATTACGGGTAGTTTTGCCTGCTCATCTTCTGCCACGAATTTGACAGTGTGTGAGACTCCTTGAGCGTCGGCGCATCCAGTGGTGCCTAAGATTGCTGTGGCTGCCAGGAACGCTGGCACCAACGGGTGTTTGCTACGGACTTTCACTTGAGTGCCTACCCGGCTGGTTGTGTCTTCGGGGCCGTGCCGCTGTCAACTTTGGTTGCCGTGGCTGGTTGTGGACTTCCAAGTCGGTTCGATTCCCACCGATGCAGATAAATCCGCACCGCTCAGTTGGCACGCCCGCTGGATCAAACGCCTATCGCGGCGGAAAGTTTGTCGACCACACGGGTTCTGCCATCCGTTGTACTTCAACCTCCATACGCAACAGTTCAACCGGGTCACCGAATTGAGTGTAAACCGCGACGTCCGCCGCATCGCGACCGTAAGCGATGGCAACGCGGCCCCCACGCATGTTGTCCTGAGTCGGATCGAAGGTGTACCACCGACCGCCAACATAGGCCTCAAACCACGCGTGCAAGTCCATCGGCGTAAGATTCTCGAGATAACCGACCACCATCCTGGCCGGAATCGCCAATGCTCGCGTGAGTGCAATACTCAGGTGCGCCATGTCTCGGCACACGGCCAGCGAGTTTTCATTCACTTCGCACGCACTGATGATCAGTTGACCGGCACCCGGCGTGTAACGCACTGTTCGGCGAACGTAATCGACGATAGCCGCGCACTGGTCGTAGCCGGGCGTGCAACCGGCGACCAACGACGCGGCCATTTGCGAAAAACGATCCGATTCGCAAAAGCGGCTGGGCAGTAAAAAAGGCAAAGTGTTTTCAGGCAACGCTTGGACTTCGACAAATGGTGCGCCCGGTGCGGTGTCGGAACAATCGGCGGTTTCGATGTCGACCGATGTATGGACCGAGAACGGCCCCGCTGGGGCTAACAAACGCTGACACAGGTTTCCGAACGGATCGGTAAACTCCACCGCCGGAATACTGGGAGACAATACGTACTGCTCACGGCCGACCCACTGCTGAAATCCGCTGCGTGGTCTGAGCATCAATAGAAAGGGGGTCGGAACCGGAATCTCGAACTCGAGCGAGCAAGAGGCATGCAACCACATAGTGAGACCCAAGATTCAGCGACGTTAAGTTGTCTTTTAGATGTGCTATCGGTGATCGTCCGGCAAACCAGTCACTCGGCGACCGGCAGGAACTGCACCGCGTCGACGATCACGTAGCCGTCCGTGTCTGCCGTGCCGACGGTGACAGACCCCTTTTGGGAAAACTCGAACCTGCCCAGGCTCACAAATAGTCCGTCGATCGGTGGTTTCTTTCGCTGGTTGATTTGCAAGGTTTCTCTTCCGCCGGCGTGCGTGATCGTGACGGGCACGTTGGTAGCGCGATTGTTGTTCGGCGGATACGACAAACGAACCTCATACTTCCCGGACTTCAGCTGCGCCGAAAACTCCGCCGATTTTTTGCCAGGTGATTCATTCTGGTTGTGTTGGTATCCGTAATCGACAAAAGCTTGGTTGGCGGAAGATTGCTGCCAGTCCCCAACGAATTTGGCCTTGCGATCGTCAACGAGGACCCCGGGGAGTTTCTTGGATGAAATGTTGACCGTCGCCTCCAACTCCAAAACCTGGCCGTCCCCGAGCAGTCGCTTGCTAAGCACTTCATAGGGAAGATCCTGCACGGCGTGATCGCGATCGATTGAAAGACAAGCCGCCGTCGCTGCAGATTGGCCAAGAATCATGAAAACCGGTTCCATACGGATCGAACCAAAAGCGATGTGGCTGGACGAGACACAAACCGGTACCAACAGATTTTCGCATTGATTTTTTTGGGGCACGATCGATCCGTAAGCGATCTCGTAGGGACGTGGACATTTGACACCAATGTCGCCTTCGTTCTGCACGTAGCCATCCGGTTTGACGTATCGCTGCACGTTGTGGGAATCGAGTGTGTATGATCCCATTCCCACGGACTGCGGTGTTTCGATGCGGTCCAAACAATCGTGCTCCGTCATCACGTACTGTCCGATCATGCGTCTTGCTTCGCGAACATAGATTTGATGCGGCCAGCCGCCGTTATCGGTGAACTCATCTTTTGCCAGCCCCCATTTGGACATTGCCCCGCGGACATCCTCAGGCACCCGGGGGTCATTGGCCATGAAATACATCAATCCTTTCTGGTATTGCTCGTGTTCGCGAATGATTTCCTTGCGGCGCTCGTAACTGCCTTCGGGATAGTCGTAGTTCATCCCGATATTGTCGGTACTGAACGGACCGTGGTTGTTGGTGTCGGTCTTGTAGTTGGGCATCGGATCAAACTTATTGAACATCTGACGCCACCCACTTTCAAAAACTCGTAACAACAACTCGTATTGGCCGGCGTCGTAACCAGCGGGCTTCGGAAAAGGGATGCGATTCTTGTCTTGGTTGGTCAAGCACATACGGAAGCAATACGCCTGAATCCGTTTGTCGGCAGCGCCCTTGATTCCAGGCGGGTCGGGACTGATCCGCGGCAGCAGACCGCTGGCAGGATCTCCCGGTGTTTTGTAGGGATCGACAGGTTTTTGGAACCAATGTCCGTGATGCAGAACGCCTACTTGGATGCCATTGAAAGTTTCCCCATAGACCGAATTAGCCTCCCGGCCGACGTGGTAGTCAACGCCGGCGGCCGCCATCAAATCACCTTCGTAGGTCGCATCGACAAACATGCGGC
>JBFJVZ010000571.1:0-3391 GCA_041623895.1 Pirellulaceae bacterium
AATCCTGACCCCAGGCTCTACGCTGCCACTGCTACGCAGTTGTCGTATGGTTGTGATGAACGAAAACGTCGATGCCTCCAACTACCGTGACTGCAGAGAAAAACCAGGCTCAAATTACTTCCTAAGCCGGACACTCTCCTTGTCCTGGCCTACCGATGGTCCCACATCAATGATGAAATTGAACTAGCACTTCTTGCTAAGACGGACACTCTCCCAGTCCTGGCATTTTGGTCGCCAGGACCGGTTCTGGCCTCCACTCACTTCAATCCCTCGGGTGTGATCACTACTTTCGTTGTCGGTTTTTCTAAGTCGACCTCGACCAGCAGGTCTGTCTCGCCAACTTCACGGCGGCTGTAGCTGTGCGAGGTCTTGTGCGGCCGCGGACCAAAGTTGGAGATGATGCGGAGCTTTCCGGGACGTAGGCCGGTTAACTGAAAGGTGAGTTTTGCTCCATCACGCTGCGTCTTCAGCCGCTGCGAGTTGGCGTACAGCCAAGTGCCATCAGGGTTCTCCGTCTTTTGTACGAACGGCTGATCCCACTCGGCAGCGAAACGATCAAGATCCTGCGGTGTCCCATGAACTTCGCCGCTGACTTCCACAAACGCGCCAAGTTTGACGTTGCCCAGATCTTGTCCCGCTTTGAGCGGTCCAATGAAATGTGGTGCCAAGTCAGCCTGCGATGGTTCGATGTAGAAGTAGTACAGCGCGGCGCCTTGTTTTTCGTAATACGGATTGATTTTCTGCAGCGAGTTCAGGATCACGGCGCCGTCGTCATCCGATATCGCCCACACCGGCCCCTCGATCCCGTCGCTCGGATAGGGCCCGACTGTTGTTTGGGCCGACGTTTTGTTGAAGTAGCGAACTTTGGCACCGGAAATCGGCGAACCGTCAATCGAGCTGAGCAAACGAAATCGGGCGGGGGCCGCCGGCTTTAATTTGATCACAGTGGTTTTGCCTTCGGCGAACTTGACGTCATAAAAGATCGCTTCCTCGAAGCCGTCGGCGCGAACGGTCACCCCGGACGGCTTGGTCGTGCAATCAGGAATCGAGACCAGTTCCGGCTTAATGATGCGGTCCTTGTGATACTTGCTTTGGATTTCGCCGCGGAAGGTGAAAGCGCCCGAGGTGACGGGCTCGCCGTTTTCGCCAACAAATTGCAGCTTGCCGACAAAATGCGGCGGTTTGGCTCGTACGTCGTCGTCGATGGTTCGCGCGCGAAAGACCAGTGGCATCACGCCGGTGGTCAATACGTCTTGCCAATCCTGTTTGGCCGGAAACGTCTGATTGCCGTCGGCGTCATGCGAAACGCGACTGTTGAGGCGGATGTCGTAGTGAACGGAATACTCACCCGGTTCTTTGATTTGGTTGATCGCTGGTGCCAATACATTTAGCGTCGCCACGTCCCCAGGTTTTAAGTTCCAGCGGACATCGATCGGCCAACCAGAGAAGAACGTGCCGCTGACATTGACTTTTTCTCCGTTGGCGTTTCTGACGTGAGCCCTGTCATCTTGCCGACTCGTTTCACTGACGAACGTGATCGGTTTGTCACTCACGTTCTTGACATGAAAGACAACGCCCACGTTTGTTTTCAATGGGATCCCCGGAGCCTCGGTCGGGTCTTCCAAAACGTAGCCGGGAATACGGTATTCAAGAGCCGCTTGTAACCCGTCTTTGGCAGGTCCCCAGACCAGATCGCTTGGGTTAACCGCCGCAGGATCAGCAGCGATCGAAAAAGCAACCTCCCGGGAGGTAACTTCATGTGTCCACGCCTTGGCCTGCGCCTTGTCGGGCCAATGTTTGGCAATTTCCGCAACGGTTTCCTCGGAAGGCCCGCGGTATCGAACCTTCGCCCGATATTTACCGGCGGGCAAAACGTAATGGGTCGGCTGGATAAACTTTGCCGGACGGAGCACGATCGGCAAGGATTCGCCCGGATCGATTTCGTGTGTCGAAGCACCGCTGAGGACCATGAACTGACTTACAAAGAACCGCTCGGCCCGCTGCACTGGTTCGCCTTGCTCGTCAGTGAATTGGAAGTCAAACAGATGCGGGCCAAGGAATCTAGTATTCAGTTTTCCTTTCGCCGTCGGATAGTTTTCGCCATAGCGCACACCCAATAATGTGATCGGTTTGTCGCTGACGTTGTTTAGCTCGACCAGGAATGTCAGCTGATCGCTGTCCGAAAACACGTCTGTACCGCCGGTAAAGTCCGGTGACTCATCATCGGTTTCCGACGATACCGTCACGATTCGGCAACGCAGTCCGTGCGATTCCGGCCCGTAAGTTTCGTCCACCTCCTGGTCGTCGGCGAAAGCCACACTCGCCGGCGTCGAGATGATCAGCAAGGCCAAGATTAAGGCCCAAAACGCGAGTCTCGGCACACCGAAGAACTCGGTCCGTAAGGGAATCGCATCCATCACTTTTTCTCCAGCCAAATCTGCGCAACACACGTGGATTTCAGAACGACAATTCAAAAGCCAAAAAATACCGTGAATCCTCAATTCAAGACATCTGCCAAACCCGCGCGCATTGGAATTCAGTAAGCCGTCCTACAGATCAAGGTAAGCGAATGAGTTGGGCTCATCAAACGGATCATCACCGAGAACTTGCGGCCTATTCAGCGACCGGCGGGCTGCTTGCTGGTTGGCCGCCCTGTCACGTGGCGCTGATCGCAACGCCCAATGACGTTGGTGCTGGAGTTTTTCGCTGAGTTGTTTTGGTTACCAGCCATCCATGGGATGTTGCTAGTGCTAGTGCTTTGTCTCAAAACTCAAAAAATAATCGCGAACACGTAGCTGGATTCGCCAGAATTCAGGTTTTCCAAGACGCGGACCGAAGTCTGGCGACTCCGGCTACGACTTTTGAGACAAAGCCTAGTGCTTTGTCAACTTTTGACTTTAGGGTAGCCGGATTCGCCAGAATTCGGTTCGTTCCAAGATACCCCGAAGTCTGGCGCCATCGGCTACGACCACCACTCTAAGATTGAATCTGGACAAAGCACTAGGCGTTAGCCATCTTTGTTCGATGTTAATCAATCATCCAGATAGCCGACGTTTGCTGAGCTTGCTTGTTGATAAGCTTTGTCGTCGTCGAGAAGTTCGATTTCATCGGGGAATTGCAAGCCTGGTCCGCGGCGATTTGGCGGGGTAGCCGCCAGATCGCGGCGGGGAAAATCGGGTTGGATATCGTGTTTCCTGGGGCTGCGGAATGCTCGCTAGAGACGAGCAAGCCTGGCCCCAGGCATACGCTGCCACTGCTACGCAGTTGTCGTCTGGTTGTGACGAACGATAACTTCGATGCCTACAACCACCGTGACTGATAAGAAAACCAAGGCTTACAATTGCTTCCTAAGCCGGACGCTCTCCAAGTCCTGGCCTACTTCTCTGGCGAC
>JBFJVZ010000572.1:0-3350 GCA_041623895.1 Pirellulaceae bacterium
AACCGCCAGCGATTCTGCTGGAAGTAATGCCAAAACCAATTGGCGAGTACGGCGTTCATCGCCGGCTTCATTTCTTGGGGCGCCTTGTCGATTTCAGCGCGCATGCGGACGATCTTTTCTTCCGGCTTGTTGCCCTGGATGTTGCCTTCCAAGGCAATTTTTAGTCCGATCGCACGGATTGCTTCGGCGTATTTCTCTTGCTCCATCGCCCGCGTGATGATCGGATTCAGTTTTTCAATTGCGGTTTTCGGCAGCCCTTGATTGATGGCCTGGCGAACATCGGACCAGCCGGCTGTGGGTGGATCGGCTGCCATGACAAACGTGATCGCCCATCCAAGTGCGAGCAGACATCCGCCAGCCAGGAATTTTCGATTAAACACGACAAGGATCCTCTGTGTGCGAGACCAAAATTGGAGCGCGACGTCGGCTGAGAAGAGAAATCGATCTGTGCAAGAACCGTGCCTTCGCTAGCAGTTAGAACGAATGCCCAGCGAATATATTAGGACTTGCCG
The DNA here is from genome assembly GCA_041623895.1 of Pirellulaceae bacterium. GTDB lineage: Bacteria > Planctomycetota > Planctomycetia > Pirellulales > Pirellulaceae > JBFJVZ01. The sequence goes on from JBFJVZ010000572.1 coordinate 513, forward strand.
CGGCAATCTCTTCCGGTTTTGGATTCTAATTTACCGTGGCGGCTTTGCGGCTGCTGCTTTTTGGCCGCAAGGCCCCCAGATCACAACGCTTTCCACGAGAATTACTTAGACTGAGATTCTCAATGACGGAGACCCTGATGATTCAAAAACGCCTAATCGCTGTTTTCGCGGTTTCGCTGGCCACGCTATGGCATGCGCCCGCCTGGGGCGATGAGAATGCGGCCACCCAGGAACGAACCACCACCAAAACAATTGCCCTGACGCCGGCCCAGCAACGCGCTATCGCACTGCTGCGGCAGAATCGTCCGCCAGAACCAGCACCGCTGTTTCTGTTCACGGATCCGAATAAAGATCCCGACGACCTGAGCGTTCTGGTTGTGACAAAGTTTCTGCAACAAGAGGGCTTTGTTGAACTCCGCTGCGTGCTGACCACCCTTGGCGACCACCAGACGCGAATCCGCCGAGCAGAGTTTACGCGAGTTGTGTTGGACGAGCTGGAACTTGACAAAGTCAAGGTAGGTGTGGGGGTCGATTATGGCTACGAGGTCTTCGATGCCAGCGGCACCTTGGATGCAAAAGCCACAGCGGGGCGAAAGCTGGACCACCAAGTCTTCATCGAAACACCGCTGTTGCGCTCCGGCGTCCACGTGCAGGCCGATGGCCTGGCGCTGCTACAGAGCGAATTGAGCAAAGTTCCTGACGGCTCTGCTGTGTTATTGATCAACTCGGGCATGGCCGATCCGGCCCGACTTTTCCGCGAGGCCCCCGAACTGGTCAAACAGAAAACTGCCAAAGTTGTAATCATGGGCGGGGTGCAGCCGGAGGTAGACAAACGCGGATTCGTCATTGCGGACAGCCGTGCTTACAACAACACCACGCACCAGGCTTCAGCGACCGATGTCTACGCGCGTGCACAAGAACTCGGTTTGCCACTGGTTGTCGTCAGCAAAGAAGCCGCTTACGCCGCCGCAGCACCGCGGAGTTTTTACGAGGGAATGGCCGCTACCAGGCATCCCGTGGGTGTCTATCTTCGAGATCAACAACGAGATTCTTTAAAACACTTGTGGGACGGTATCCAGCAGGGAAGATTGCCGGCGGCGTTGACAACCGAGTGGTTTTTCAGGACGTTCACCGACGTTGATATCAACAGCGCCGATGGAAAGGCCGCGATGGAACGCGCCAAAACGCAGGCCGAGGATTTCTCGGGCGTCTGGCAACAAGTCAGTAAATTCAACCTGTACGATCCACTTGCGCTTTTGGCGGCTGTCCCGGGCGCTGGTAAGCTGCTGTTCAAGGCGGATGTGCCGGCAGGCGTCGTTGGCAACGTGCACGTCGTCGGCAAGGACTCCATCAATGACCCCTCACTAACGAAAGACCTGCTTGCTGCTATGGCGATCTCCAGTCTCAATCCGCCGGAACCACGAAAATCTCGTACTGGTACCGCTCCCGGCTATCCTCCGCGACAACATGTGGGCGAACAGGACGCTCCCTGGACAAAGCCATTGCCAGGTTACGATCCACCCGATTACACCGCGGAAAAAGTCTTTCACGCAGCCTGGGCGGATCCTCCCGACGTGAACGACGTAACACATCCATTCTTGACCAGCACACCGGCCGGTGAAGTCGCCGTAACGCTAAATCAGCAAGGACAGCCATTGAATCCTCTCGGCCGAACTGGACTGCGTGGCCGCGGTTTGTTGGGGAAATGGGGCAGGAATCGAGCCGGTGATCCGCTGCTGACCCGCGTGCATCCGGAAACCGGCCGCCTGCAATTACTGGTCATCCAGCGGAAGGACTCGGGCGAAATGGCGCTGCCCGGAGGCATGGTGGACGAAGGAGAGGACATCGCCAGTACCGTCGCCCGTGAGTTGCATGAGGAAACCGGCGCCACAGTCGACTTCAAGCAAGCAACCGTCATCTATACCGGTGTGGTGGATGATCCTCGCAACACCGACAACGCGTGGATGGAAACCACCGTCTTGCATAAGCATCTTTCCAGCGGAGAACAAAGCACGATGAAGCTTCAGGCCGGTGACGATGCAACAGATGTCGCCTGGGTCGATTTGGATAAGAAACTGCTTTCGTCCATGTACGCCAGCCATGGTCAATACGTGCGACTCGCGCTTCAGAATCTCCGGGATGTCCCGGAAATCTCGCAGCAAGTCAGTGAGTTACTCAAGTAACATAGACGTTCATGAAAAGCCGCATCTGCTGTACGCTCGCGTTTGTCGCACTGACCAGCGTAAGTTGCTTTGCAAATGAAGGCGACCCGGTTGCCATCATTCGTTTGCCCTCTGGCGGCATCGCGATTGAAACGATGTGGAATCTTTCGGTCGTGATCACGGATTCCCCCGACGACTTGACCAGCGAGTTACCTGGCGTCGGTATTCTTTACGGCGACACTGATGTGCCACAAGAAGCTTCCTCGAACCGGTTTCTAGTTCCTCCCGACCGCATCGATGAAATCGATCACGTCTTGGACCGCCCTGCCAACGAAGCAGCAGCCAAATGGAAACGCGCGCAGCAAGCAGGCGAACCGACAGGCAACGCAATTCGCGTGCGTACGATTTCGACGTCGATCCTGATTGAAGTCGACGGAGTCCGCATTTTGCACATTGCTCGCCCCTACCTGCCACAGTACACGCGTGAACAAGCCAGGTTAACGCAAGGCTGCGATGCCCTGATCATTGACGGAGATGCGAGCAGTAATACGAAATCAAAGGCAATGGCACAAAACATGGCCGCCAAACGCGTGATCGTGCGCTCGAATAAAAGATCGGCTGACGTGCCATCGGTTTCCGGCAACACCATCGCGGTTAGTGCCGCAAACATCCCGGA
>JBFJVZ010000573.1:0-3343 GCA_041623895.1 Pirellulaceae bacterium
AGGCCAGGACAAGTCCTGGCCTACGAGATATCTGAAAATGCGCTAGTGGTTTGACGAGATTAAGACGGGGATATGAGTCGTAGCGGTGGCCGCTAACGGCTTGTTGACTTAGTAACCCGACGCGTCAGCGAGGGATGCATAAGGTCCCTCGCTAACACTTCGGGTTACCCTCAGGACCCATATTTCGCGGCTCTTACAAGAATCCCAGCTATGACGGACGCCCGTCAATCCTTTCGTCCAGCCACGCGGCGATTTCAGCGGCATCATCCAGGACTCGGAAACGCTGGGCATCGTCGTCGTCAATGCAGCCCTTGTTCCGCACCGTATTGGTGAGCCAATTGACCATCGGCGACCAATACTCCGAACCCACCAGCACGACAGAAAACCCGTAGAGTTTTCCGGTTTGAATCAAAGTCAGCGATTCAAACAATTCATCCAATGTTCCAAAACCACCGGGGAAAATCAGGAAGGCCCGCGAATACTTGGCGAACAGCATCTTGCGGACGAAGAAGTATCGGCAGCGGTAGGATGCATCGCAGTAAGCGTTCAATGCCTGTTCGTGCGGTAATTTGATATTCAGGCCGATCGACAAACTTGCCGCTTCCCGCGCACCGCGATTGGCCGCTTCCATGATGCCTGAACCGCCGCCGGTGATGACGGCAAAACCGCGTTCACCCAGCATTCGTGTGGTTTGGCGGGCAAGTTGGTAGGATTCATCCGACTCTGGCAAGCGAGCGCTGCCAAACACGGTCACTGCGCGGCGCCGGCCTTCCAACGCACGAGTCATCGCCTCGATCCCCTGGATCATGTCGCTTTGAATCCGCAACACCCGCCACGGGTCTTCATAGACAAAGCTGATCGGCCGCCGCGCGGAGCTGTCAAGAAATTCAAAGTCCGGGTGTTCGGGCGTCGGGCCTGGCTGAATTTGTTCTTGCCTGCTTGTGATCGGTTTATCAGCGATCACCGCTTCCGGCGACGTGCCCAGCTGCGGGATTGGCGTCAGGATGGCGGCTGACTCACCCGGCTCTTTTAAACTTGGGCCTTCGTCGATCAACTGATATTCAGAACCATACTCGGGCACCACGGCGTCAAACCCGAGACGCTGTTTGACCATCCGTTGCAGGGCCAGCGCGGCGCTCTCTTCTCCATGAGTCAAGAACAACTTGCGAGGCGGCACTTCAAAATGGCTGAGCCACTTGATCAAGCCGCTGCGGTCGGCATGCCCTGACAAACCAAAAATCTGTTCGATGTTGGCCTCGACCCGGTATTCTCTTCCGTGGATGCGGACTTCTTGCTCGCCGGACAATAGCCGGCGTCCCAAAGTTCCCTCGGCTTGGAAACCGACAAACAGGATCGTTGACTCGGGTCGTTTGATGTTCGCTCGCAGGTGATGTTTGATCCGGCCTGCGTTACACATGCCCGCCGGGGCCATGATGATGCAAGGACCAGCGACGTGGTTGATCGCTTTCGATTCCTCGACCGTTCGCGTCATCCTCAGACCCGGGAAATGCAACGGCGGCTGATCGGCTGCGATGAAGTGACGTGTCTGGTCGTCAAGCCAGTCCTCGTATTTGCGGAAGATGTTCGTGGCGTCGTAGGCCATCGGGCTGTCGAGAAATATCGGCACATCGGGAATTCGATCCTGGTGCACGAGCCGGCTGAGGAAGAACATCATCTCCTGTGCGCGTTCAACCGCGAACACCGGGATCACGAGATTTCCGCCGGCGGCAAGGGTTCGCCTGGCAATATGCTCAAGCTGATGCTCGACGCTGCCGCGGACGTCGTGGTCGCGATCACCGTAGGTCGACTCCATCACCACATAGTCCGCCCGGCGAAAGTAAGTGACGTCATGAATCAACGGCTTGTCGTGCTGCCCAATATCGCCGGAAAAGATGATGGTTCGCTCTCGTCCCGATTCATTAACCAGAATCTCCAGGGAAGCTGACCCCAAAATGTGTCCCGCATCGTGCCAGGTTGCGGTGATTCCCGGTGCCACGGTGACCGCAGAACGATAGTCAACGCCGCGAAAAAATGGCATTGTCTCGGCCACTTGCTTGTCGGTGTACAGTGGCAACTCAGGGTGCGGGCCGGTACGGCCTTCCTTTTGATGTCGCCGCTTTTTATGTTTGGCGTCTTCCGCCTGGATCTTCGCGGCGTCCTTCAGCATGACTTCGGCCAACGCGACGGTCGGACGGGTTGCCAAGATTCGCCCCTGAAACCCGTCTCCAACAAACTTGGGAATCAGTCCGATATGATCGATATGTGCATGCGTCACCAGCAGCGCTTTGACAGCATCGCCGGCGACGGGACAGGTTTCCCAGTTGCGTGCCAGGTAGTCGCGTTCCTGGACCAGGCCACAGTCGATCATGACGGTTGATCCGGCGGCTTCCAGACAATATCGAGACCCGGTGACGTTCCTGTTGGCACCCAGAAACTTAAGCTTCAAGACTCGCTCCCTGAGGGCGGGTAACGTTCATCGTCGTTTATTCTCTCGGCACGCGTTTTGGATACGGGAAAGGGGAGAGGTGGCGGTGGAATCGCGGAGTCCAAGATTCTAGCAATTCCCGGCCCGGCAGCAGCCTGTCACTCCCTGTGGCTGTCTTACCGATTGAATTTCCCACACGTTTTCAGCCAGCAGGCAGACAACAGCCAAACAATTTCAGCCCACCGCCAGGCAACGGCCACAGGCAGGTTCTTGGTTGCCCACACCGGGCCCAAGATCATCTAGACTCTTCAGATCCCACATCAGTACCCCTTTGGATTAACCCTTGATGGGAAACGTTCTGTATCTAAGTGCCGCGATACTTTTTATTGTTCTCAACGGTTTCTTCGTTGCTGCTGAGTTCGCGTTGGTCAAGGTTCGCCTCTCCCGCGTGGAGCAACTGATTCGCGACCGTCGACCATTTGCCACAACGGCCAAATGGCTGGCCCAGCGACTTGACGAGTCTCTGTCAGCATGCCAGTTGGGAATCACGATGGCTTCGCTGGCGCTCGGTTGGGTGGGGGAACCTGCGTTCGCGCTTTTGATCGAGCCGGTGTTGGAGTCCATCGGAGTTCAGGATGAACGCTTGACGCATATTCTCGGGTTCATCGTTGCTTTTACGGCGATTACCAGCCTGCATCTGGTTGCCGGCGAGCAGTTTCCGAAGATTTTCGCGATTCGGCGACCAGAGCAAATGTTGCTTTGGTGCGCAATACCGCTGAAGTTCTTTTATGTCATTCTGTTTCCATTTTTGACCGTATTGAATCTTGTCACATCTTTTCTCTTGCGTCTGGTCGGTGTGCATTCGGACGGAAAACATGATGGCCCCAGTACGGAGGAAGAGATTCGCGCGTTACTGCG
>JBFJVZ010000574.1:0-3338 GCA_041623895.1 Pirellulaceae bacterium
GCGACGACGTCCGCCTCGACGATTTCCGCAGCCTGTTTACAGGCACCAGCGGCGACGACTGGTTCGCAGGCGTCCGTCTCCGCCCGTATTGGCGGGCGTGGTCGCATTGCCGCAGCACTTTTACATCAACGCGACCGATGTGATTTTGCCGGAAGTTCAAACGGTTGCCGATGGATCGTGGGTTATTGTCGCGTACATTAATCAGTCATCCGGGCCGACCATCTCGCTGCAAAACACGTCAACTGATGGATTTGCCGGTGTCAGCGTCGGTGCATCGTCATCAACCGCACCCATCACATTAAGTATCGGCGGCGAAGTTATTCAGTTTGTGTCCGCGTACGACGAAAAAAAGTGGTTTGTTATTTCGCGAGACAATTAGATGGCGTCTCCTGGTGCCGGCGTATTAAGAGACAATGGAAAGGCCGGTTTGATTCCCTCCGGTAAATCTGCATTGTTCGACACTGCCGGCGACTGTACCGTCTGTTGCCTGCCATCCACACCGTGGACTTGCGATTACTGTACCGGCTCGATCTTTACTCCAGACATGGTGACGTCCTGGGATGTGCTGTTTCCATCAATTCCCACGCTGGGATCAAGTGGGTGCGTTCCAGACGATCCGGATTTTTTCAAAGACAAAGGTTTGTACCGGTTTGATCATGATCCGTTTTCGACCGGCCAGTCATGCGACCGCTACAACAACGATCTGGGATTGCTTGAAACGACAACGTGCAACAGCGGAGCCAGCACGTGGACATTTGACGTTAAGCAAATCCGCCAATTCCATCAAAATGCTCCAGGCGTGCCGCTTGTGTTCAATTTCCGCGTCAATTTCGTGATCGATGGCATTAACACTGGCAACACTGCATGGTTTGAGGTTTTTCCTGAATCCGGGGACTGTCGGCGGACGTATTTGGTGGATCATGTTGCCACATTCGATGAACTACAGATAACGCCGATTTTTACATGAACTGCGAGTTTCGTGATCATCGAATTTGCATCAATTGTGGGTACGATCTTGGCAGGCGTTACGACAAACCGCCGATCAGAAAATGCGGCACAGTTTCTTCGATTGATCTCAATCGTTTGGATAAGCTGATTGAAAGGTGCCCGCATCGCGGCGCGGTGATTGAAATGGCAGAGTTCAAATGCAGTGGTCCGCAAGCGATATATGACTGCGGCAGGTTCGGACGAGCCACTCGATACCGCACAGACCTGGGTGCTCAATCGTGCAATCGATGCCCAGTAATTCAATCAGAGCTAGGTCTGGATGATTATGATTCTCGTGCTGATAAAATACACCAACGCCCAGAAGACAATCGCGTACAGAATTAGCGTTAAAATACGTTCGGCAAGTCTCAGCATAGCTCACCCCAATTCGCCAACTTACTCCAATTCTGGCCGCAAATAGACAGTCCGCAAGGATTTATTTAGCGAACTTGCGGATTCCCGCAAAATGACGGAATAGGATCAGATCGGGGTTGCAAGGTCCGATAATGTTTCATAAAAACGCCTCTTATGAGCGTTATGGAACGAAACAAACGAGAACTGCTTAGCCCGCACGAACTTGCTCAGCGATTGGGCGTTAATACGTCGACCATCCGTCGATGGGTTCAGCAGGGCAGGCTCCGTCCTCTCTACAGGCGGCCTAAATATACCCGGTACGACTGGAAACAGGTGCAGCGGGATATCGACGTTTGCGGGACTTGTGGACGGCACGAATAGTATCTTTTTTTTCCATCCTTAACGTGCATCGGTAGCGATAATTCACGGATGTAGACATGCACATCAACACGGCCCGAGCGATACGACGCTGGCGAAAACAGGGATGGAGCCTGGCTGCTATTCAAAGCCATTTCGGCGTTACCCATTCTCAGCTGCGTGCTCTTCGGCCGAGCGAAACTGTGGAAGCTCAGCAACTCTATCGCGCAAAGGAGGTGATCCGACGAATACGACAGGGGGGAAGAATGGGTGTGAGTGGGACTCACAGTCACGACGACAACGGGGCATGAGGCCCCACACTTTAACACGAAAGGTCAAACGCGATGTTGGTCATATCACGGAAAGCAAACGAACGAATCAAGATCGGCGATAACATCGAAGTGGTGATTTGCAAAACCGGAGGCAAGGTCGCCAAGGTCGGCATCCGGGCTCCGAAACACGTCACGATCCGCCGAGCAGAACTGAAAGACAAAAAGGTGGCGTGATGAACCAGACGACCATCGATTGGGACAAGCTGCACCGCTCGAGCGACCCGCAGACCAGCCGTGATGCCGCACGAGGTATCAATCAGCGATTGGCGGGCATTCGCCGCAAGGTGTTCGAAGTCGCGTGCGATCATTGGTCACAGATGCCGGGCGACGGTTTGACGGCTCGGGAGCTTGCTGAAATTTGCGTGTCTCGGTATGGCGGAGAGGTCGAGACGTTCCGTAAGCGGGTGGGAGAGCTGGAGTCGCTAGGAGTGTTCGCCGCCTCCCGCCCGCGACCTTGCCGTTACACCGGAACAAAGGCCAGGACTTTTGTGAGGGCATTGAAATGAAGGCACGATATATCGTCGGGCTTATGGCATTGCCAACGCTGGCGGTCTGGATGCTGTGGCCTTATTACCTTGGAATCGTGGGCGGGCATTTACTTGAAGCGACCTATTGGCTGGTGGAGTCATTGTCATGATCGAGCAACACGAAACGGACAAGATACCGACACCTGCGGAAGCGGTTCAAACTCAGATGCTATGTATTCAGCGAGCTATCGAATTACTGCAAGACGATTTGGATGAGTTGACCAGTACGATTGATCCTGAGACGGCAAAGTGGATCGACACGGCAACCTTTTCGCATGCGTCTGGCCTGGCTCAGGGAATTATCGCGGTATACGCGGAGCGATCGGCAAAGTTATGAGTGACGACATTGTGATTCACGCAGTGATACGCGACCAGGATCAATACGTGTGGTTGTACCGTGTTGACCGGGCGGAGGACATGATGCGTGAGATTGGTCGGCAGGCCAGCGATCCAGACTTGTCGCTGACCTGGTACGACGCGGCGCACGTGTGCCAAAAGATCCGACAGACGACTAGGCAAGCTGGAAAACAAGCGTATTGAACAAGGAAAGGAACCGGGCCGAGCGGAAATCAGCGACCCGCCATCCCTTAGCTTCAATCGGGGGTCCGGATGTTTTGAGATCATGAACGCATTATCAACGAAACGCAGCCTCCGCCAGATCGAGCAGCACATAACAAAGTGTGCCGAATCTATCCAAAAAAACGGTCTTGAGATCGGCCGAGACCTGATTGAGATTCGTGACAACGAGCTTTGGTCTGACGAATACGAATCATTTGAAAAA
>JBFJVZ010000575.1:0-3333 GCA_041623895.1 Pirellulaceae bacterium
AAAATGCGACCTTGGTACAAACGCATCGGGCCTGGATTGATCACTGCCTGCGTCGTGATTGGGCCCGGCAGTATCATGACCAGTTCTTCGGTGGGAGCCAACAGTGGGTACTCACGGTTGTGGGTCGTGCTGGTCAGCGTGTTGTTCATGTTGGTCTACATGACGCTGGGCGCGAAGCTGGGCGCGGTCGCCAACGAATCACCTTGCGATCTGGTGCGGCGGAAAGCAGGTTCCTGGTTGGCGGTGCTAGTGGGGCTTTGCGTTTTCTTTATTTCGGCCGCTTATCAATCGGGCAACAACATCGGGGTCGCTGCCGCTTTTGAGGCTTTTGTGGATTCGCCGCGATTGGTTGCGGCTCTGCTGGTCTTGTTCAACGCGATTGCCATCACATTTTTGTTTGCCTTCAAGAATCTGTACAAAGTGCTCGAACGGCTGATGATGTCGTTTGTGGCTTTGATGCTGATCAGTTTCGCGATCAACCTACTGACGCTCGGTCCGGACCCGGTTGCGTTTGCCAAAGGCTTTGTGCCCACGGCTGAAACGTTGGATCTAAGCAAGGTTGGATTGGCGTTGCTGGGGCTGATCGGAACGACGTTTGTGATCACCGCTGCTTTCTACCAGGCGTATCTGGTCCAGCAAAAAGGTTGGAAAGTCGACGAAGTCCGCAGCGGGATCGTCGATGCTCGTGTCGGTTCGGTGATCATGGCTTTGATCACGATCATGCTGATGTCGACCGCCGCCGCCGGATTGTACACTGGCAATCCCGTCAGTCTCGCCAATCCGGTTGCCGTTGCTGAAGCGCTCGAGCCAACCTTCGGTACGCAGGGAAAAATTATTTTTTGCATCGGCTTGTTCTCAGCGGCTTACTCGTCGTTCTTAATCAATTCGATGATCGGTGGTTTCATGATCGCCGACGGTTTTGGCTTGGGCAGCAAGCCGGCGGACCGCGCGCCGCGGATCATGACGACGATAGCACTGCTGACTGGAATGTTTGTGGCGCTAGCCGCCATGGTGATGAAATTTGATCGCACACCCACCATCATTGCTGCTCAAGCAGTCACGGTCGTGGGCGCGCCGCTGGTGGCAGTCGTCTTGCTGTGGCTGACCAGCAGCAAAGATGTGATGGGCGAGCATGTCAGCGGGATGAAAACCAAAATTGTTGCCGGATTGGGACTTGCGCTGCTGATCGCGATCGCCTACGACACCGCCACGAACAAGCTGCCCCAGAAAGTCCAAGAGTACCGCCAAAAGCAGAAAACGGCAGCGGTCTCTGCTTCAAGGCCCGAGCCGGCGGTGCTACCGGGCAGCGTCTCGGATGGCGTCGCACAAGTTGTCGGTGGTGCTGGTACGGAGAGCTCAGTTGAGGTGCAGCGAGTCTATCTACGGAACACACAGTAGGATTCGCGCACGTGCTGGATGATTACTTACCCGTAAAGGTGAACACCGGGCCTTGGGTCACGGCGTACACGCTGAACCGATTGCGAGATCAAGCAAGTCCGGAATTCGTGTTGCCAATTTGTTCGATCGCAACGGAGTATACGGAGCTTTGCGAGTCCGGAAAGAGCTTGTTGCCGCCAATTTTTCACGAGGCGCTGGACGAAGATTTAAGGGGCAAAATCATTGGTCAGATCCGGCGGTGCTTTCCCAACTATTCGACTACAACACAAGGGCGATCTGAAGTCCGTGTCGTCGAGTTCGCTGAGCAAATACCTGTACCGTGCGAACGTGGCAAGATCATAGCCTTCAGCATCGATACCGCCGTCGAGCAACACGGCCCGCACCTGCCTTTGGCCACCGATACCATTCAAAGCTACAGTGTTTTGCGAGAACTGGAAACGGCGTGTGACGAAGTAAAACTTTGCCGGCCGCTGGAATATGGACAGTTAACCTGGGGATTGCCATTCGGATTCAGCATCGATCTAACGGCCGATCTGTTGACCGAGTACGTTCGGCGATACGTGAACGCATTGGTTGATTGGCAGCAGCCCAAGGCCGCTTACGTTGTTGATGTGCACGGTTCGATCACGCATCGAAAAGCGATTGTGGCCGGGTTGCAGGCGAGCAAATTGGATCTTTGGACCTTTCGCTGGCTTTACGAACCGCTGGCTCCATTCGCCTCGCAGCGCGGCGACCAACACGCCGGCGGCGTGGAAACGGCTTTGGTGCATCGCGTCAGCAACGAATTACTCGATCCGTCGTGGTGGCCCAATCGAATCGATGAACTGGCCGCTGGGCAAATGTCATTTGCGAAGGCCGTCGAATTGACTCCGGATTTGGATGCATTCGTCGCCTATGCGCGCGATCACGCATTGAATGGTATCGTCGGCGATATCAGTAATTTTTTCGCGGTTGATGCTGAGGAGATGTTTCAGAGAATGGTTGCCGTCGCCAGGAAAGACATTGAAACACTGATGTCGGGCAACGCCGAACAGAGCGCCGGCGAGGATCTTTGGTGAAAGAATTCCGCGGCGAGATTCGGTTGTTCACGGAAGACGACGTTGAATCGGCACTGGAGCTTTGCCGCCAGGCGGGTTGGAATCAATTGAATGCCGACTGGCGTCGGTTGATTCGATACCAACCCGAGGGCTGTTTTGCCGCGGTGAGCAACGGAAAACTTGCGGGCACGGTCACAACCACATGCTTCGGGACCAAACTCGCGTGGATCGGTATGATGTTGGTTGATCCCAATCAACGTCGTCGCGGGATCGCGACCAGGCTGATGCGCGTCGCGATCGATTATCTTCGCCACTGCGGCGTGCAGTGCATCAAACTGGATGCAACACCACTGGGCCAGACCGTTTACCAAGAACTCGGCTTTCAGGCTGAATCAACGCTACATCGCTGGCAAGGTACGGTGAGCGGCAACAGCAAAAAGACGAACTCGGACGCGCTGCATGACAAACAGCTCTTGCTTGATGAACAAGCATTCGGCATCAGTCGACGCGAACTCTTGGAATCGTACGCAAAAGATTCGCTCGTGGCAGTGAAAGCGAATGCATTCGGAATGCTGCGGCCCGGTTATCTGGCGACTTATTTGGGTCCAATTGTGGCAAGCAAGCCTGATGACGCAAAAGAAATCGTTTCCTGGCTGTTAAGCATGGTAGATGGTGACGTGTTTTGGGACATTTTTGATCAGAACAGCGAAGCCGTGGCGATCGCAAAGTCGGTTGGATTTCAGCCTGTTCGCGAATTGACGCGGATGTCGATCGGGCAACAATGCGTCGTAGCAAACGCAACGATTCAATACGGCATTGTTGACCCGGCGGTGGGATAGCACTCAGGACAATAGTTGGACAGCGCGACTCGTATCAGCCGCCGTGCGTTAGAGAGCGT
>JBFJVZ010000576.1:0-3316 GCA_041623895.1 Pirellulaceae bacterium
GTCGCCGCCGACTGATCGGCTGGTGGCAGAAGGAGAATGTTGGTTCCGTCAACAAGCGTCGACTTCCCGCTGGACAATGAGCATGGCATCAGATGAGTTGAGCGCGCAGCGTCAAACGCCAAACCGAGCGTGTCGGCTTTGAGGCGGCGTTCCCAAAGGTGGTCTCCAGTTGAGCGGTCATGGCAGAACCGGTAACCGAGAACTCGATCTGAAAGCAGATGAACGTGTTTAAACCACCGGGTAAGCAGTCGCTTGCTGTGAATACGGTCGGTCTCTCGCCCTTAAGGAATGGAGAGGCGATAGGAGTGATCGAAGCATCGACAGGAGCTATCGCAACATCACAGATTGCCAACAATCTGCACAGGTTGAAGTCGCCGATGTGAGCTGGGAGAATCCGCCACAACGGTATCCAAAACTTTTCGGCAAGTTCTATCGAATATAGAAGAAAGAATCCAAATGGGTGCTATGCCTTGGCATGAACTCGGTCCTCCGAATGCCAATCCAGCGGAGTCATTGCGGGAATTACAGGCGTCGTATTTCGCAAAGAACTACAACCTTACTCGGCTGATCGACGAACACCTTAAATCCGCACGAGAAGCAGTTCGCCTCACGGAAGAGGAAGGCGACGAGTACGGAATCCTCGATGTTTACAAGGCAGATTTGGAATACCTGGAAGGAATCGCTGCCAGTCCTTTGCCGGATGATGTGCATCAACAGATTGCTATTCTTCGGAAGATTTGGGAGTCCGGGGCTCAGGGAATTGGCAATGTGCTTGATGTTGAAAATGTCACGGATGACGCTGGAATTCATATCGCTCGGCGAATGCCTGAGGAAGAAGTCGTCGAGATTCTCGGCACGTCGAAGCCGACACAGTCGGATGCCGCAAAACTGCTTGGACTGATAGCTGATGAACTGGGCCGAGGAGAGAGTGTGTGCATCCCCGTTTACGAGGGTGACCGACAATGCGGTTGGTGGTTCGCAGGGTACACGGTGGATTGAGCTCAAGGCAGACGCTTTGCTACGGATTATGTGCGATGCATTCTCCTTCAACTCGGAGGACCGCTACCGATTTTCCCCGAATGACCGGATCGTAGATGTGTTCCGAGTTTGCTATCCACGCTGGAGATTTTGGAAGATCGCCGATTGCATGGAGATCGAGTCACTGATGATGGACCTTCAGCGACATTTTCAACTGAAGGACGCAGAAACGCCAGAGATGACTTTCACGCTGACTCTCTCTCCATCAATTGGGCGTTTGCATCAGTCGGACTCGCTGCATTCCCACGGCTTATCCGGCCCGTCACGTTTTGCCTGCCACCCCATCGGCAGATCCGCAAGTTCAGCAACGGATGGATGGGCCTCCACGATGTCTTTCAAGCAAACAAGTCGTGCGTCCTCTGAATGATTTGTCGTCCCGCAAAGGAACTGCCAATCGCCATCCTCGTCGTGGGTCACGAGCAAAATCGGGTAGCCGTCTTCGATCACCCGAATTGTGGTGAAGACTCCGAGGTTTTTTGCCTCGTTGAACGGCCATGCTCTTTTGGTGGCCATCACCGACTGTGTCTGGGCGTTGTATTCAGCGTCCCACGGGTAATTGTGATCACCGTCTGGCCAAACGCATTGCAGCATCGGGAAGTCGTCGCCTTCATAGAACCAGCGGGCATATCCGAAGTATTCCCGATAGAGCTTCGGGGTTACCGTGCGGAACATGCACGAATACCCTTCAAGCACTTCATCGCTTTCTTCCCAATCATCGAAGCTCTGGCCCGACTTAATCAGATCGCCAATGCCGTTGATGATCTGGCCCATTGTCTTGGTGCTGCTCAGACCGAACATGCAGATTTCGGGATGGCCCAGTGTGTGGAACATGCCGACAGAAAACACATACGCTGGTCCTTCGTCATCGTCGTCTATTCCCACTATGTGCCAGCCGTGACGTTCAACGTCAGAAAGCAACTTGCGGTCGTAGTCGTCGTCGGGAGTTGTGCGGACCATCTCGTTAACTCTCGCTTTGCTGCATTTGTGTCAGCACATCAACTTTGAGGTCAAAAGATTCCGTACCACTGCTGCATCGGTTCGTTCCACAACTGCCGAGTCAATGCAACTCATCGAAATCATCGGTCACTTTTTCAATATCACCGGTTTCTCGGTCCCACCAGAATACAGCGTCTTGAAGTCGGCTCGGTTCATTGGGATCAGGCAGCAGAATCAGAAGATCTCCGCCAGCGCTTCATCAAAATACCCGAACAGTGCCGGGCACAGCCATCCCTCGGCATCGGGTTCGTCATTCTTGCCGTAAGAACTTTACTGCCGAAGTTCGGCACGGTCAGTTCACTGGCAAGAACCGTTAGCAGTTTGCCTCGTCTTGTGTAGCAAAATCCCTTTTGATCCAATGGCTATGAGGCGGACGGATTGGGATCTGATTGCGGTCTGATTGTGGTCTGATAAGGAATCGCACCAGAGATCTCGGAATCGGTTTTCTTTATTGCGAAAGCAGTATTTTTCTGCCGAGAAATGGGATCCCACCCCATCCGCTGTTGAATCCAACGACAAGCCGAGGTGATTGCCAGTGAGTCTTGTTACTCGAATCGAACATCCGCTTGTCGAGCATCACCTGTGCACGGTTCGTGATGAACGAACACGGCCGAGTGAGTTTCGCAAGGCGATTCACCGGCTGTCGATGCTGTTGGCAGTTTATGGAACCAAGGACCTGATGACGAAACCATCGATGGTCCGCACACCGCTTGCCGATGCCTACTGCCAACGCTTAACGGCCAATGTCGGTTTGGTACCGATTCTGCGAGCCGGATTGGGGATGGTCGATCCGCTGTTGGATTTGCTTCCCGATGCGGCGGTCTGGCACTTGGGGCTTTATCGCAACGAGGAAACTGCCGAGCCGGTCGGCTATTACGACAAGTTACCGCACGAAAATGCGCCCAACGTGGCACTGGTGCTCGATCCGATGTTGGCCACCGGCGGCTCGATCGACCTGGTTGTGCGGCGGTTGATAAAGTGGGGGGTCGATGAAATCCGCGTGCTCAGCATCATCGCTTCCCAGGAGGGGCTTGATCGCGTCTCCCGGGATTTTCCTGAAGTCAAAATCTTTGTCGCCGCAATCGATCCCGAATTGAACGATCAATCGTTTATCGTGCCGGGCTTGGGCGACGCGGGCGATCGGATCTTTGACACACCGCAGCAGGAATGACAAGCTAGTGCTTTGTGCAGATTCAATCTTAGGGTGGTGGTCGTAGCCGATGTCGCCAGACTTCGGGGTATCTTGGAACGAACCGAATTCTGGCGAATCCGGCTACGCTAA
>JBFJVZ010000577.1:0-3307 GCA_041623895.1 Pirellulaceae bacterium
ACGATGAATGGCGATTGATCGGCATGTCTCAGTCATAAGGCGAGGATGACTTAAATGGATGACGACCAAGCACTCGACAAGATTGTAAAGGGTTGCAAGGCGGGCATTAATGAAACAGTTAGTGCGTTGCAATCAAGGCTCGGAATACAGGACGACAGACAGTGGCAAAGGGTGTGGCGAAAATGCAAACGGCTTTATGGAGCATCCTCGAAGATTGACGATTTCGGGGCCAATATCATTATCAGTTGCCCCGTAATCAGCGGCGGAGCCGTTGCAACTGGTCTGTCGATACGCGGGATGGCGGCATCAGTCTCAGAACGGTCGGATCAAATATTGGAGGACACCGTTTCTGATGGACGCGCCGCCAAGAAAGACGAGATCGTTGACGCGATTGATCAGAAATTAGATTTGCGACTTGCAGACAAGGCTCCCACGCAAAAGCAAATCGCGATGGTTTTCGATGAGCTGAGGAACTTGATTGCTGACCACCTTGCCCATGATGGCCCGGGAATCTTTGAGATGACTGGGCTCTTCAAGATTGAAGTCATATCGGTCGAGGGTGACCCACCAAAGTTTAAATTCACTGCTCGAAAGCGATTAAAGGACGCAGTGAATCCACCTCGAGAAAGTGATTAAAGCTGAGGATAGTCACTTGAGTATAGTGATGATCAGCGGCTGCGTCACCGGCATTGGTGCGGCCGACCCTAACGTGAATTCGCCAGTCAGACTCAAACCGCTGACTTTGTGATCCAAGCCGAACTTCTCCGCCTGATCCTTGTTCTTTACCACGGTTTCTTCAACCCATTTCTTGAGGTTGGGCACCGCCTGGCTGGCAAAGCGAATCTTTGCGGTACGATCTTTTTCCAGTGAATCAAATTTGATCGTCTCAGAATACCTTTCCAATGGAATGAAAGGCTTCTTGGTCGCAGTGCCAAAGTGAATTTGCAGCTCAAGCCTGAGCACACCGGTGGATGCAATTTCCGGGGTCTTCCAGTCGTTCCCGTCGACAAAGTTGATGGTTTCCGGCAAACTGCTCGCAACGAACTGAATGCCGCTGATCTCCAATGCATCGTTGTAGGTAAGAGTCGCTTGAATCTTGGATTCAGCCTCGAGCTTGTAGATGCGATCTCCTGACGGGTCACTCGTTGCCGCTTCGACCGCTTTCTCGAGTTTGTCGATTAGCGACTCGATCTTGTCAGTCGCCGTCTTGTTTGCCTTTGCGAGTTGCCCAGCGGATGTTGACAGGCTGTCAGCAGACGTCTTCAACATCATTTCAAGTGCGGACGCCGAGTCTGTGACCGCTTTTTCCGAAGTCTGATTCTGCTTCGTTGCCTCCGCAAGTTTTTCGTTTGCAGCCTTGAGCTCCTCGCTCAATTCTTTTTTCGCTGCATCAATTGCGTCCTTTGCTGCCCCCAGGCTATCAACGGAGCTGTTCACCTGCGCTTTGAAGCTATCCAGCGAAGGTGTCAATTTTGAAAAGTTCGCAGCCCCGCCCTCCAACTTACTCGCGGTGGCGGAAAGCTTCGCGACTTCCTGGTGCAAGCGTTGAATCGGCAAACCCAAGGAAGGTGTGATTTCAGCAACCTTAGCAGCTGCGCCTCCAGAGTATGATAAAAAATTCGCTTCGTAAGATTTCGCTGGCTCAATATCAAATGGCAAGGCTTGCAAGATTCTGCCGTCGGTAAAGTGGGCTTCGATGACCGTTTTGATCTTGGCTCCCGGCTTAAGTTTCGTCAGCGTGAAGAGCCGTGTGCCGCCGCTACGTTTTTGCGTGACGGTTTCGTACCTGTTAATGAAAATGGTCGCGCCGTCTTCTACGAGTACTCGCAAGGTCGCAGCCCCGGTATCGGTCTCCGGGACACCAGTCGGAATCGGCAATTCTGTCACCGAATCGGTTTCATCATTTAGCGCGAGCGGGTCGGGCTCCTGCGCTATATCCTGAGCGGGTGACACCTTGCTGATAAAGCTTGCTGCAATGGTCAGACAGCAGCAGAGACGCATGAACTTGGACACGTGTCACTCCCCGCAAAAGACTACTTTCCGTCTCACCCTTGCAATTGCTCGGATGAACCTTGAAGCGTCTACACTAGGTACGGCCGTGTCCTTCGTCAAGAAGATTCATGCACACTGTCTCTCGTATGACCGGACCGATGTCTGGGGGCATTCATTCGGCGGCAGGGAGCGTGCCGAGGGGAATCACTTCGCTGTACGGTGCAGTGGGCGCAGCTTCGATCGTTGCCCCCGGCGCTGCCGTTGACGGTGGGTAACTCGGAATGCCGGGGACAACCACCCCGGGGATCGAATAATGGTCGTAAACCGGCCCACCATTCGGAATGCCGCGATTGTTTAGCATCTCGGGTCGTTGCTGACTGAGCACAAAGCCGTCGGGGAAGCGGATTTTGTATTCTTGGCCGACCAGCACGTTGATCTGACGTTCGTAAACGTCGCCGTGATAGATGACTTCGATGGTGCAAGGTTCAAACGGAGCCGTGTCAAGATCCGATAAGCTGTAGATGCGGCTGTTCTTGTGGATCCCGCCCAGCGTCTGCTGCTTGGTGAGGTGGCCGTTGATGTAGACCTGGCAATGATCCGGTACCAGTAACCGTAACGTCGCCGTTGTTACCGGCGGACACTGAGGATTTCTTGAGCCTCTCCATCCGCCGGAGTCAGCACCGCCAAGGCCAATTGCATCCGAGTCAGCTCCGTTTCCACCACCATTGCAGGTTGCACACGCGGCTGAGCCACAGGTTCCCCGGTTGGGATAGTAGTTTCCGAAGCTCGTTTGTGTGCCATAGTCGTATCGCGGCGTCTGGTCCGGCGCAAAATGCGGATCTTGGTAGGGTGGGTGATGATCAAAGCGTTGCCCCTGCGCCGAAGACAACAACAGCAGGAATAGTGAGCACAGCAAGACGCAACGGTAATTCGACAACATCATCAATTCTCTCGGCCAAGATGGTACGCAGTGTCGGGCGGATCCATGACTTCGGTCCGTCCCGATTGCGAAACAATTTCCAGACGCTCAGACCAGCGGCTTCGCTTGAACCTAGGTTGCCCCGATCGATGTTCAAGCAAGCAGTGCACGCCGCCCAGCACAAGTCGTCACAGTGATTCGCGTCGTAACGATCGTTCGGGAACTGCTGGATTTGATCAGTTGGAAACACAGTTTGTTTTCCGTCGATCGGGCGGGTGAACCAACTGGACACCACTGACTGTTGGCACAGAACACCGGAAATTGTCGTCTCGTTAGCCGCTGGGCCTTACGCTTCGTCTCAAACTCAGATTCGTGTTAACTGGGAGGGCGAAGCTC
>JBFJVZ010000578.1:0-3300 GCA_041623895.1 Pirellulaceae bacterium
GCTGTGGCCACAGCCATGCCTCGATGATCGACGCGGCGATCGATGCGGCACTGGAAGACACGGTGATGCAAGGCAATCTGCAACAGCATCCGCCCAGTCTGACAATGTGTGAGCGACTGCTAAAGATGGCAAACAGCGGCGGCGCCTCGTTGGATCATTGTTTGCTGTCCACCAGCGGCGCGATGGCCAACGAGAATGCCCTCAAGATTGCGATGCACCACAAATCGCCGGCCAACCGCATTATCGCCTTTGACAATGCCTTCGCCGGACGAACGCTGGCGACGGCAACGCTGACCGACCGACCGAACTACCGCAGCGGGTTGCCGCTGACGATTGACGTCGACTATCTTCCCTATCGAGATCCGGGAAATCCCTCGCGCAGCCAGCGGTGGGCCGTCGATGGACTGCGACGTTTGTTGGACCGACATCCCGGCCGCTACGCCGCTTTCTGGGCTGAGCCGATTGCGGGCGAAGGCGGCTACTATCCCGGCAGCCATGATTTCTTGGCGGCCTTGTGTGAGCCCCTGCGGAAAGCCGGTGTGCCGATCATCTTTGATGAAGTGCAAACGTTTTCTCGAACGTCGCAGCCGTTTGCATTCCAGCACTATCGATTGGACCAGTACGCTGACATTGTCACCGTCGGCAAAATCAGCCAAGTTTGTGCGACGCTGTATCGCGAATCCTTGAAACCAAGTGCGCCCATTCTGAGTCAGACATTTACCGGTTCTTCATCATCGATCGCCTGTGGCCTGGCGATGTTGGATGCCCTGGAGCAGAACGATTGCTTTGGACCGGGTGGTCAAAACGGGCTGCGGCACGATTATTTTGCCGCGGGGCTGCAGCATTTGGCGGACAAGTATCCAAAACTGGTCAAGGGACCTTACGGTGAAGGAATGATGATTGCTTTCACGCCCGGCGACGGCAGCTTCGATCAGGCGAAATCATTGATGACGACCATGTACGAAACAGGTTTGCTGGGGTTTGTTTGCGGCTCGAATCCGACGCGAATTCGATTTCTACCGCCGCCGGCAACGACCACCACCGAACACATTGACGCCGCGCTGGTGCTACTGGAACAGTCATTGCAAAAGTTTGCCCAGGATCACTCCCTGTAACCTTTGATCAGGAGTCCAACATGTGGGTTGTTCGAGCAGTGCAGATTGAAGATTTGGACACGCTGCACGCGTTGGTGCAATCGGCAACACGCGGATTGACGTCGCTGCAATTGGACCGCGAAAGACTTCTTGATCGCGTCGAACATTCTGTTTTTGCGTTTTCTCGCACCGGTCTGTCGCCAAGCGGTGAACCGTATGTTTTGGTGTTGGTCAATGATCAAACGGGGCAGTTGGTCGGCACATCAACGATTTACACCAAGACGGGCGGCTATCAACCATTCTATGCTTACCAGTTGACCGAATCGTTTCATCACAGTGAGTTACTGGGTGTCAGCCACACACGGCGTTCACTTCAGCTGCAGCGGATTCACGATGGCCCCACTGAAATCGGCAGCCTGTTCTTGCGGGGCATTTTTCGCCGCAAGGGAATGGGTCGATGGTTGTCGCTGTCACGGTTTGCGCTGATTGCCATGTTGCCGCACCGCTTCGCCGATCGTGTGATCGCGGAAATGCGAGGCAAAGCCGATCCGCAGACGGGTGAAGTCCCATTTTGGGAGGCAGTCTCCGGCCGTTTCATCCCCACCAAATTCTCGGTCGTCGATTCGATGTCGACGGTCTCCAAGCAGTTCATCGAAGAGATGATGCCGATGCATCCAATCTATTTGGATTTGCTGGCCCAAGAAATCTGCGCAGGCATCGGTACGGTGCACAAGGAAACGGTTCCGGCACTGAAGCTGCTGAAATCGGAAGGTTTTCAGGAAACCGATTTGGTTGACATCTTCGACGCCGGTCCGGTGGTTAGTTGCCGGACCAAGGAAATTGACGGAGTCAAGCGAACACGGGAAGTCACGGTTGGTGAGATCACCGAGGGCGAGCCGGCCGATGAAGCCAACGCTATCGTCTGCAGCACGGCAGGCGGGTTTAGCAGTGCGCTGGTCGATGTCGATCCTCATGTTGACACCGTTTCGATCGATCGGCAGACGGCGTCCGCGCTGCAAGTCGACGTCGGTTCGGTCTGCTACGCGATGGCGCTCCGGTCAACGATTCGAGAATCACAACGCTGATCGCTGCGAGATGTGAAGTGTTGTTGGGTCAAGATTAAAAATGCTCATCGTGAATAACTCCAAACTACTCCGCCGCTGCAACGATTTCGTCGAGGCCGAGTCGATTCGGACTCGTCTGGATGCCGCTGGCATTTTGGCTGTGATCAATGGAGCCGATGTTCACATCGCCTTTAGTTACTTCGGTACTGCGCTCGGTGGCGTCAAGCTGGAAGTCGCCCCGGAAGATTACGACCGTGCGGTTCAATTGCTTGAGGAGGACGCGTCCAAGGCGTCAATCTTGGGCCCCTGGATTTGCCGGGCCTGTAAGGAACAGAACGAAGCGACGTTTGAGATCTGTTGGAACTGCAAGAAACCGCGCGACGAAGACGATCGACAAGGCCGCGGGGAAGAGCAGGAAAAACAAGCTGATCCTACGGTTGATCCGGCGACCGCAGGTCAGGCAACCGCGACAATCCGGGACAGCAATCCCTATCGTCCGGTGTTGCTGGAGAGCGAGACAGCTGATCTGCCTGCTACCGCTGAAACTGATTCGGAACTGGACGATGCCGTCCGCCGCGCCTACGTGGGGGCCATCGTGGGCACGGTTATCCTACCACCACTATTGAATCTGTATTCCGTGTGGCTGCTGTTCTTTTCCCGGGCCTGGCCTGCTCACCGTGATCCTCGCTATCGCCGCCGCCTGGCCATCACGTGGGCCTTCAATGCAGTCTCCATCGCCCTTTGGATGTCGTTCTATTGGCAAATGGGTTTCATTACCCCGTAACCCTGTGGTGATTCCGCATGCAGATCCGCTGATTTCGCTACTCATCGCCGGCTGCCGGATCGCCACCGGCTTTCCAGCGCAAGAATGCATCGAGGAATCCTTGCAGTTCGTTGCCTTCCAGCACGCTGTGAAAGTTCCCCACGTAGTGACCGGTGCGAGCATCTTTGACGCGCTGATCGGGATGTAAAAAATAGTTGCGGATTTGGCTGCCGAATCCGGTTCGCGCTTGCGTGCCATATTTCGCGGCGACTTCAGCTTCGCGTTTCTCTTCTTCCAGCCGCGCCATTTTGGCGCGCAACATTTTCCAGGCGGTTGCCTTGTTTTGGTGTTGGCTGCGTTCGCTTTGACACTGCACGAC
>JBFJVZ010000579.1:0-3293 GCA_041623895.1 Pirellulaceae bacterium
ATGTTGACCATGATGTAACCCGGCAACAACTTACGTTTGCTGATCCGGCGCTTACCGTCGCGAGTGAAGGTGGCGACATCTTCGGTGGGAACAACGATATCGCCAAAGAACTCGGCCATGCCTTCCATCTTCACCCGCTTGCGAAGTGCGTCGGCAATCGAATCTTCACGGTTGAATGCAACCTTCAAGATGTACCAGTCCATCTTGGCGTCTTCATCGACCGGATCCACGGCCGGCCCGGCAGCGACTGGCTGAGCCGGTGATACTTCTTGCTCAATCGTCTCTTCCAGTGCCGAGTAATCGGGGACTGGCTCGGTCGCGTCACTGTCGTCAGCCGCAGCGGTATCGGCTGCCGCGGAGTCCTCGGTAGCCTCCGTGACAGTTTCAGCAGCATCGCCTGTTTCAGCCGCTGGAGCATCGGTGGGCGCCGTCTCAGCTGCGACGACGTCTTCATCGTGCGGCTTGCTGACTGCGGAGGGCGTTTCGCTGCTGGCAGCGTCCGTTGGCGTTTCCAGTTCGTCCGATGTATCGGCTGGGTTCACGGGTTCACCGTTCATGGCAATGGTTCAAAGAAATAGGCAAGCTAACGACGATCGGATGCGGCTAGCTAGTGACCCCAAGTAAGTTAAAGATAAACTGCCAAACGACGTCAAACAAAAACAGCGCCATGGCAAGAAAAAAGATCGTAAAGATCACGACGATGGAAGCACGGATCAGTTCGTCTTTGCCGGGCCAGGTGACCTTGTTCATCTCCGCTTCGACGGCGATCAAAAAGTCCGCGAACCGCGGCCAATTGACGACTCGGTAACCGAACCACAAACCAGCCAACAAAAACACGCCCGGAACCGCGAGCACCCAATAGGAGCCGGCCTCCATGTTGGCCCGCAAGGTGGCGTACAAACGCCAACAGCCCAAAGCGACGATGACCCAGACCGCCAGCGCCGTCAGCTGACGAACGATTCGCCCCTGATTCGGTTTGTAAACCGAAGTTTGTAGTAACTCGCTTGTCAGTGGGGTGCTGTTCGTGCCAGCAATGTCTCGTGACACCCGTCTTTCTCCTGTTTGAGTCCGTTTTGGTTTGCGTTGCCGCGGTCCGTCAGGCGGCTATCGTGCGATTCGCATGGTTGGGTTGAATCTTGGTAAGGGGAAGCAGGGGCGGAGGGACTTGAACCCGCAACCGCTGGTTTTGGAAACCAGTGCTCTGCCAATTGAGCTACACCCCTCGGCCATCGAAATCTCGCCTCTTCAAACGTCCAATGACCAACGGAGCTGCTCGAGCGCCCGTTGGTCATTGCGAATGGATCGGCTGTGAATCCGTGCTACGTGTTCGGGACCTCCCAAACACACAATATTTCTACTCGACGATCTTCGTCACAACGCCAGAGCCGACCGTACGGCCGCCCTCGCGAATTGCAAAACGAACACCATCATCCATGGCAATCGGCTTATGCAATTCCACGGTCACCTTGACATTGTCACCCGGCATGCACATTTCTGCATCGACCAGGTTTGCTGTTCCGGTCACGTCCGTGGTACGGAAATAAAACTGCGGGCGATACCCGCTGAAGAACGGCGTGTGGCGGCCGCCTTCATCCTTGCTCAGACAGTAAACTTCCGCCTCGAATTTGGTGTGCGGCGTGATGCTGCCCGGCTTGGCCAAAACCTGGCCGCGCTGGATTTCTTCACGCTTGATACCACGCAACAGGCAACCCACGTTGTCACCAGCTACGCCTTGGTCCATTTCCTTGCGGAACATTTCCACGCCCGTGCACGTTGTCTTGTGCGGCGCCGCTGCCAAACCAACGATCTCGACTTCTTCGCCGACCTTGACCGTGCCGCGCTCGATACGACCGGTCGCGACGGTACCGCGACCTTCGATCGAAAAGACGTCTTCGATTGCCATCAAAAACGGCTTGTCTTCTTCGCGTACGGGCTCCGGAATGTAATCGTCCAAAGCCGTCATCAACTCGGTGATCGCTTCGCCAGCCGGACCTTCGGGGTCGTTGTAGGCAGGCAAGGCCGAACCGCGAATCACAGGAACGTCGTCGCCGGGGAAGTCGTACTTGCTCAGCAGTTCGCGGACTTCCAATTCGACCAGTTCCAACAACTCTTCGTCATCAACCAAGTCGCACTTGTTCAAAAAGACCACGATGTACGGAACGTCCACCTGACGCGCCAACAAGACGTGTTCTTTGGTTTGCGGCATCGGGCCGTCCGCTGCCGACACAACCAGAATGGCACCGTCCATCTGGGCCGCGCCGGTGATCATGTTCTTGACAAAGTCAGCGTGACCGGGGCAGTCGATGTGCGCGTAGTGACGGTTCGGTGTCTCGTACTCGACGTGAGCCACCGCAATCGTCACCGTCTTGGTTGCGTCACGAACGGTACCGCCCTTGGCAATGTCCGCGTATCCCTTCGCTTTGGCCAAGCCCTTGGCGGCTTGAACAGCTAAGATGGCACCCGTCGTGGTTGTTTTCCCATGGTCAATGTGGCCAATCGTGCCGACGTTGACGTGAGGTTTTGTACGTTCAAATTTATCCTTGGCCATTTTTCATTCACCTACACCTGACGGTACCGTTACTGACTCCGAGATACGCTCGTCTTCAG
Source organism: Pirellulaceae bacterium (assembly GCA_041623895.1). Taxonomy (GTDB): domain Bacteria; phylum Planctomycetota; class Planctomycetia; order Pirellulales; family Pirellulaceae; genus JBFJVZ01. The sequence continues at coordinate 2,608 of JBFJVZ010000579.1, forward strand.
CCCAAAACATCGGCGACCGCGTTCACACCCACGGTTTTCTCGCCGGTGCTCGGCCGCACCGTCACTCTCGTTTAACTAAGAAACGAAACAAATTGAAATTAGTTTTGTCCCACGGCGAGCGCACGCCCAGTAGCCGTAGACACGGTTGCTGCCTCGCAGGATCCCAACTCAGTGTGCGGGATTCTCCGTCGCAGCGTAAGTTGTGGCGAAATCTGCCGTCGCTTGCAATTGCTGATTGCCAAAAATTGAGCCCTCCAGCAGCTTTTTCCACCGAATTCTCTCGGCGCGGGCTGCCAGCGGTGCCGTCAGCACCCGTAGCCCCGGCTTCCAGAGTGCCCTGAATTGAATGACCGCCAACCCTCGGCTGCAAAAACCAGCCTTATCTTCAAGATCTTCCAAAGCTGCTGATGGGACTTGAACCCATGACCTCTTCCTTACCAAGGAAGTGCTCTACCACTGAGCTACAGCAGCAATTGAAGCGGGTGAAGGGAATCGAACCCTCGTATTCAGCTTGGAAGGCTGCTGCACTACCATTGTGCTACACCCGCGTCGCGGCCCAGGCCGCGAATTTGAAATCTTAGATCTCAAATTTCAAATCGCTCTCAAATGGGGGCTACAGGATTCGAACCTGTGTAGGCGTAGCCAACGGATTTACAGTCCGCCCCCTTTAACCACTCGGGCAAACC
>JBFJVZ010000580.1:0-3288 GCA_041623895.1 Pirellulaceae bacterium
ATACGTTTAGGCGATTGGCCTCCCACAGATGATGTCGAATCCAAGTGGTGACCGGTTCGGCGCCAAACGCATGAAGCAGATGATGGTGCTCGACGAGGAATTCAACTAACTCCTCCGTCGTCCCCCATTGTGCGACCTGTTCGACAACCAATTCGTGTTCAGGGTGTGAATGCAGGGCCGACAATGCTTCGGCGCCCTTGCCCGCGCAGCAAGCGTTGACAAATTCAGCTGCGGGCGAGGTATCCATTGGGCGCCTTGCCAAAGGGTCAATCGAGTATTGCTCAGCCCATTATTTGGGTGGGCGAGGATCTAGGCAATGTCGCAAGATGTTTTCACTGCTCGCCATAATAGAATCATCCAAACCGTTAAGCGCGGATTTCACTGCTGTCGCGTACGAGCAAATAAGGCCCAGCGATCGACGAAACCGTCCAAGCTTTTTTGTCAAACCGGGCGAGTTGAAATGCTGATTTTTCTCACTGAAGCTGGAATAGTTTTCGGTAGCAGGTCATCCGCTGAGCACGGCAAAAACGGATGCCAAAAATTTTGTTTCCCCAGCCATGGCAATTATTGAATACATTTCCCCCTAGCGACGATTCAACGACATATATGGGATATAATGCCACCGGAAATATAAAATCTAGCAAAGCTCGTACCTGCAATTGATTCTCGCAAAAACTGCCGTCACTTTCCCTGCGAAATGCGATTAGCGTGACGGCCCGGATTAAGGCGATTCCTATGGCCGACAAAGCATTTCTATCCGGTATCAATGACTACAAAACGATCGGCGACCTGCGAGGTTGCATCAACGATACGCACTCCCTTCGACGCCTCCTGATCGACGAGTTTGGCTTTGCGGACGATCACATTCGTGTGCGGACGAACGAAGAAGTCATCAAGTCGGAGCTGAAAAAAGGTTGGAAATGGCTCTTAAAGGATTCCGCACCAGGAGACCGACTTATTTTTCATTTTTCGGGACACGGATCGCAGACGGTAGATCGCGATTTAGAGGAAGAGCCCGATCGCGCCGACGAATTGCTGTGTTTGTACGGAATGGATTGGCATGATTCCAAGACGTACTTACTTGACGACGAACTCAGGGATTGGACGACTCAGATACCTGACGGCGTTTCGGTAACATTCTTGCTCGATTGTTGCCACAGTGGCACTGGCACGCGAATGATCGAACCTAACCTATTACGGGCGGTCGAAACCGACTTTCGCTCGTCAGCCTCACTTTCGATTGACGACGTCGCTTTGATGCGTGCATACCCGCGCGCTAGTGTTCGATCCATCAGTACCCTTAATGCGGCAAGTCATGTCGGTGCCCATCCATCGACGTCAGACGAGATCGATGAAGAAACGGTACTGGCTCGTTACGCTCCTCCACCACCGAGTGTTCAACTTAGGATCAACCGAGCCAGAAGCAGGTCTTCATTTAGCGAATTGCTCGAGGCTACACGTAGCCGTGGCGTGGACGAAAGTATGAACCACGTACTGTGGTCCGGCTGTAGAGACGATCAGACGAGCGCCGATGCCTTTATAAACGGTGATTTTCACGGCGCGTTTACCTACTACTTTTGCGACACGGTACGGCGACTTGGGACTGCTGCGAGCTCTGCGCGAACCGTCCAGTCTTTGCGGCAAACGCTGGCGGATGAACGGTTCAGTCAAGTCCCGCAATTGGAGCCCTCAAATACGGACGGCCCTATATTTAGCCACCTCGCCGAATCCGGATCGGGACCAGGAACGCAGCCACCAGGCGATGCCGACACAGTTCCGACGGCTGATCAATGGCAATCACTCCTGGCAACATTACAACAAATCGCTTCCGCGCTTGCATCCGGTGCTCGGATCGGCGCAATCGGTGCGCGCGAAAGTGGGCGGTCGCTGGTTTACTGTCACGGAATTTGCCAACACGATCCGGGTTACTCGGACCCTTGGTGGCACTCCTTATCACCGCATTTGAACTTGGCGACGAGACAGGCGTTAGCCGCCGATCGACACGAGGTTCTTTGGAGCGAACACGTGACTCGAGTTGATCGCGCGATAATTGAAGCTGCGGATCCGGTCGAGCAACAAAAAATTGCGATGAGCCTTCAGGAGATTTTGCAGGAGCGTGTCACGCGAGAAGTCGACGCGCAAATTGTGGAACGCGGGCAAGTCCGGGGGCGAGGAGATATGCAAGGGCCGATCGAAGCAAGAGCATTAGAGCCGGAGGGTGCGGTCCCGCGCGCTGCACTGGGCATTCCCGGACTGGATTGTGTTGATGATTTCGTGAAGTATCTGACGATCGATTTTATTCGCCGAGCAGTTATCAGTGAGTTTACTGACGTGATTCGACCGCTTCTGAGACGGGGTGATTCTGTCGAAGTGATCAGTCACAGCTGGGGCACCGTTGTCGCATTTGAAGCCATGCGTTCGCTAGAGCGAATGGGGCTTCCGGGTCGTGTGCACAACTGGTTCACCGTTGGCTCAGCACTTGCGATATCCTTTGTCACTAGACGGCTCCGGCCGGACGATGGTCGAAAGCCTACAGTTGTTGACAATTGGATAAATTTGGATGCGCGCGGTGATGCCGTCGGCGGCAGCTTGCAAGCTACGGGGATGCAAGTTGACCACGAGTACTTGCGCCTTCGCCCTGTCGGCTGTGCAGACTTTTTTGGGCTGGTCTCTCCGGCCTGCGCACATTCGTCTTACTTTGTGCCGGCTAATACGGCCGTGAATAGAGACATTTTCAGCCAATGGATCGAGCAATCTTGATTGCTTATGCGTCGCATGGAGGAGAACCGTTTTGTGGCGTCACCAAACATTTTAGTTCAACAACGTTGCCGCGTGGGCCGCGGAAGTTCATGATCGTAATGCAGTTGGAACTACCGATTGGAGATTCGCCCGGCAAGAGGGTCGTTTCCGCGCGCGGTTTGGCACGCCTTTTTTGATTAGCTACTTTAGGCGAATTAATATTTCGTTGCGTCGCAATGGACCGGGAGTCCAAGGGGGATCGTAGCCTGCCAGCTCGGCATCTCCGGTGCCGGTCAATCCTTTGTTGCTCATCCACTGTCGCAACAACGCTTCGTATCTGGCGACGGTTTCTTTATTGATGCGCCCGGCAAATCGAATCACCGCAAATCGCCCACCGTCCCGGCTAAAAAGCTTCACGTCATTGCTGGTCGGTTCGGGAATGCGTTGCCCAGATACTTTTTTGGGAATCACAAACCCCATTCGGCCGCGATTTTCCTCGTCTCCAGCTTCCATGAAAACGGGAGTGGTCATTGCCACTTTTTGTTTTCG
>JBFJVZ010000581.1:0-3283 GCA_041623895.1 Pirellulaceae bacterium
CAGCGTTTCGTCGCCAAAAAACGACCGGGCACGCGAAGGGTCTTCTGCGTCGGCGGTTCCACCACCTTCGGCCGGCCTTACTGGGATGCGACGTCTTACTGCGGCTGGCTACGCGAGTTGCTGCCAATGGTGGACGACAGCAGCAACTGGGAAGTGATCAACGCTGGCGGTGTCAGCTATGCCAGCTACCGCGTTACCAAGGTAATGGAAGAATTGGCGGAATATGAACCAGATCTTTTTGTTGTCTACTCGGCGCACAACGAATTTCTGGAACATCGCACCTATGCGGCGATGATTGATGAGCCGTCGATTCTGATCGACATTACCAGCACACTGTACAAAACCAGAGCTTGGTCTGCGCTCAGCCGCTTGGTTGGTCGAGGGGAACCCGACACCAGGCGGATTCTTTTGCCTGCGGAAGTCGACGAGCTGCTTAATCACTCGATCGGGCCGACGGACTATCATCGCGATCCGATCTGGAAACGAAACGTGATCGAGCATTATCGTTTGAATCTTTCCCGGCTGGTCGATATTGCCCGGCGATCCGGCGCAGCAATCGTCTTGATCACGCCGGCCGCCAATGAAAAAGACTGCGCGCCTTTCAAGAGTGAACTGGATGCCGCACTGCCTGTCGATCAGCAAAATGAATTCACTCACTGGTACGACCTGGGGATCCAGCAGTCGTCAGCTGGTCAGCACGCCGAGGCCTTAAAAGCATTCAATGCCGCCGCCCAGATCGACGACGCCCACGCCGGGCTGCAATATCAAATCGGGAAATCATTGTTTGATTTGCGTCAATATGAAGACGCTTCAGCCGCCTTTAATCGCGCTGTGAACGAAGACATCTGCCCGTTGCGGGCAACCAGTGAAATCTCACTGGCTATCCGCACGCTCGTGCAAACCAAGGCTCTGCCAGTCGTCGATTTCGAGCAACGATTACGGGCTGATTGCCAGTCCAGATTTGGACATCAGATCTTGGGCGAAGAGTACTTCCTTGATCACGTGCACCCGCGCATCGAAGTCCACCAACAGTTGGCCATCTGGATCATCGAGCAACTCGCGGAGAGCCGGCTTATCAATGCCGACACATTAACAGCTGCGGAGATCGCATCGGTTGCTGATAGGATTCAATCTCACATCGACCCTCGCGGCAACGGTATTGCCTTGCGAAACTTGGCCAAAGTGTTGCATTGGTCCGGCAAGTTTTCCGAAGCCGCCCCGCGTGCCCTGGACGCACTGAAACTGTTGCCGGATGACCCGGAAAGCATTTACGTGTTGGCGGATTGCCTCTATCAAACCGGCCGCACTGACGCAGCAATCGCCCGCTATGATCATTTGCTGCGAACTCATCCGCTTTATCTTCGTGCCATGCTTCCGTATGCTGAATTGCTGGTCGAACAAAAACAGTTCCAACGTGCCAAGCCGTTGTTGGAAACGGCGATCGGGCTCCATCAGCCGGATCATCCAAGACAGTTTCGCGGCAAGTACTTTTTGGGTCAGGTACACGCGGAGCTGGGAGAATTCGAGGCAGCGATTCCCCTGCTACAACAAGTTCACGATGCCTATCCCGAACAACCGGCAACGCTGTTCTATTTGGCCCAGTCCAAGTCTGGTGTGGGCCAGGACGATCAGGCAATCCAGCTATACCGCGCCGCGCTTGCACTCGATCCGAATCACGCCATCACCCACCAACGGATCGGTTTACTGTTGTTACAAGGGCGTGAAGTAGAACAAGCGATCCAACATTTTGAGGCAGCACTGCGCTTAGATCCCGACAACGTCTCATTGCGTCAGAACCTCACCATCGCCCGTCAGCTGATCCAATGAATCCATTCGCTGATGCCCGCCGCCACTGGCAGCTTGATCCTGAAATCGACTTTTTCAACCACGGATCTTTTGGCGCGACACCCAAATGCGTTTTGCAAACTCAGCGGCAATTTCAGGACCAACTGGAACGCGAGCCAATACGCTTCCTTGCGCCCGAACGGGAATTGGAACCAAAAATCGACGTTGTTCGTGATATCGTCGGCAAACTGGTCAACGCTCAGCAGCAGGACCTGGCGTTCGTGCGGAACGCTACCGACGGCGTGAACGCCGTGTTGCGTTCCTTTCCATTTCGCGCCGGCGACGAAATTGTGATCTCCAACCATGGTTACAACGCTTGCAATAACGCCGCGCAATTTGCCGCCGAGCGTGCCGGCGCAAAGCTTCGTATCGCAGCGATTCCATTTCCGCTGGCTGATCCGATTGAAATTCTAGAAGCAATTACCGCTGCGTTTTCCGCAGAGACTCGGTTGTTGTTGATTGACCATGTCACCAGTCCGACCGCATTGGTGTTGCCCATCAAGCAGATCATCGAAGCCGCTCATTCCCGCGGGATCCGAGTCCTGGTGGATGGCGCTCACGCGCCGGGAATGGTGGAAGTCGACCTTGAGGCGTTGGATGCGGATTATTACACGGCGAATCATCATAAGTGGCTTTGCGCGCCGAAGGTGTCTGGTTTCTTATGGGTTCGTCCCGAGCTACAAAATGAAATTCGACCGACGATCATCAGCCACGGTGCGAATCGGCGACGACCCGGTCGCTCGCGATTCTTATCCGAGTTCGACTGGACCGGCACGTTTGATCCGACACCACTGCTGGCGGTGCCGGCGGCCATCGAATTTCTGGCGCGGTTAAGCGGTAGCGAAGATCATTATGACATTCGAGCTCACATGCGGCTGATTCGTGAATTGACGCTTGACGCACGTGCTTGTTTGTTGGATCGCCTGGCAGTTGAACCGCCTGCCCCCGCGGAAATGATCGGTACCATGCTGACATTGCCATTGCCCGCCGCTGCCAATCCCAATCCGGCGATGATCGATCCGTTGCAGCGGCGACTGTTCGAACGATACCGATTCGAATTGCCCGTCTTCAATGAACCAAATCTTGCTGTCCGCTGTTTACGAATCTCCATCCAGGCCTACAACGATTTGGATCAGCTTGAGCGACTGGCTCTGGCGCTAAAAACAGAATTGGCCGCGGAAGTCTAAAGCGTTTCCAGCCAATTCAAAACAAGCCAGGCCAGGACTTGGAGAGCGTCCGGCTGAGGAAGGAATTCAAGCCTGGCTTTTCTTATCGGTCGCGGTGGTGGTAGGCATCGACGTTTTCATTCCTCACAACCATCCGACAACTGCGTAGCAGTGGCAGCGTCTAGCCTGGGGCCAGGATTGCTCGTCTCAGCGAGCATTCCGCAGCCCCAGGAATCGTCATGTCCAACCCGATTTTCCCCGCGGCAATTTGG
>JBFJVZ010000582.1:0-3253 GCA_041623895.1 Pirellulaceae bacterium
GAACGGTACGGATAACCGGGGACGAGCGGACTGGTTGCCATCACCAAAGAGCCTCACGAGTCCTCCGGTTCATCCGATGGTTCGTCGATTATCACGTTGGCATTGATCGAATGCAATTGTCACTAGCCTTCCACGTCTTGATGGCATCCCCAATTGTGGCAATATCCTCGGCGGGCAAATTTAGTCCAACAAAAAGGTGGCCGTCACTGATGAAGATTTGACAATGGTGGTCACAAACGACATTAGCTACATCTTTGCGGTCAATCGTCATTGACTCACGGCGACTGAATGCCGCGGCAATGCCCCCTGAAAATGAACCCGTAAATCGCGACATGCGGTCGTTTTCTCGCAGCCCGTCTCCGAAAAAGAGGTAGCTACAAGCGGGCGCTCGCGAGTACGTCAGCGTGTCCGCTTCAAAAGTTATCGATTCGGTGCGATCGCCGAATGTCGCCCGGGTCGCCAGTAACAAAAGGGTAATTGTTGCAGCGGCCATCGGCACGGAGAAACAGATCAGGAAAAGCCTAGGAGCCCCCGATTCGTTAATCAGGCTCGGAACGAGAAAGACCCAAATCACGGCGACAATCGATCCCATAATCCCCCATGCTTTCTTGGCGTCACGAGGAAGTGGATTGCGCCATTGGAGCCGCTTTGTTGCACCGCTGCTGGATTGGGTAACGCTAAGATTTAAATCCATTCGCCGAGTCCATGGTCAGGGAGTATCTAATCTTCTTTCGACGAACGGCAGCGATGACCGGGCCGCCGCGATCGAACTTCCATGTGAAAACGCGCTGTCGGCGGCTCCGCGTCCATCGCGTGGTTATCCGCCGCCTGGCTCCATTACCACGGGAAAAATGAATGACCATTTCTTTGTCCTTCACTACGATAGCGAGTCGCAACAAGTCCGTTGGAGTCGAAGACAACAACGATTGAGATTTCAGGTGAATTCCACTGGAGTCGCCGATACTTGCGGTATCCCATATCCCGTTTTTCCTGGTCGCTAAGGCTTTCATTAGTGATATACGCCCCAGTTTCGCCAATTGCGCCATACTCGGTATCGTCGTATCTTGGTTTCCCAAGAATTCGCTCGACATCCGCCATCGCCATACCAACATCAATTCGAGCATAGTTCTCGGCGGTTACTCGCGGCCAAAGCGAAAGCACTACAGGAACGAGTAACGCGATCAGTAACATTGCGCCCAGGACAATGACCCAGGAAAGAAGCTTTGTCTTTGTTCGTGTGGGCGGATGCGTCATTTATTTGAGCTACTCACTATTGGTGGTTGCGCCATTCTCAGTCGGATAACGTCAGACATCACGGGGGACGGAGAGTTGATCAACCACTCCAGCAAACGCCGCAAGCCGTCCTCCCGTGCATGTCATTGGTTATCCGCCCTCTTGATGTTGTTGCAGAACCTTGATGCTTGTCCAGTCATCCCGTTGGGTGATTGAGATAAAGACGTCGGTTTTCTTCCGCAAGTTTGGTTGGTGAACAATCGTTAGATCGCCATGATTGCGAGAAAAGTCCCCTAGAACGACGGTGTGGCTCCTCTTCCCTGACCTGTTGCCATCATGGATTGAGTTGACGCCCCATCTCGCGTCGAGTTTGCCAAACCCCATCTTCGCCTTTTTGATGAGTTCGTGATCCGATGGCAAACCAACACGCTTTGCATACCAACTCACAACATCCTCGATGGAGTCTTCAGTTCGGAGTTCCAAAGTAAAGAATGTGGCCATGCCATGTGAAACCCCTGAACCGCTACTGCTCTTTGGATATTCCCACTGCCGCTCAAAATCTTGAACTGGATTGGATTTCGCCAAGTCCGTCGCGTTTGTAGTGCAAGCGATCAATAATGTAGCGAAAGCAGACGTGGCAATAGCTCTCAAGTTACAGCAATCATTCATTTTGAAACTCTCTCGCATAACCTTACCGATCACCCGGTCGCCGCGAGGGATCTTCCATTGTCAAAACTCCCGACTTGGCGAGTCGGGTGCATCGGATGGTTCCCCGATCTATGTGTCACCGCTCCGTTCTGGTATTTCGGGCTGGGTGTAGCGTTCACCGCTCTGCGGATCATACAACGCGCATCCAAAGCCCGCCATCACATCGATCATGCGGTTTAGAGGTTCGGGATTGTCCAGCAGTTTGTAGCCGCATGACACCGACACATGCGTTGCGGAGACGGGCCACGACACCTGAAAGTAGCTGTCGTTTCCGTCCCAGATCAATGATGTACGTTCGTCTTCAATGTCCGGAAACTCTGCAACGATTGCGGCTTTTATGTCGTCGATCGGCAGGATCGCAATTCCTTCAATCGGTTGGTCTTCGGCAAGTTGTTCGCAGATCGCGTCGAGCGACAGATCAGACGGTTTCGTTTGACGCCAGAACCAAAGATCGTACGACATATTGCGCTGTGTAAAGGCTGTGGGAAAGAGAATCGTCTTCAGTCGGGGAACGTTCAAAATCACCCGGTCGCGACGAGAGATTGTCCATTGTCAAAACGCCCGACTTCGCGACTCGGGTACATTTTTGTTGTTATCCCACGATCTGCGGGACGTTGATTGCAGCAAAGTAGAGATTAAGAAAACCACGTCGCAAGATGCGTCAAACTGATCTTATCATCAACGATGTCCACACCAAATTCATGCCCGTTGAAAAAGTGTTTCTTGTGCCGAGCGCCAGTTTTGACCACGTATTCGTGTGCGATTTTAATTTGGTTTTCGCGCTCGTCGTGAACCGGATACGTTTCCTGCGTCCAGATCGCGATGATTTCTTCGTTAGTGTGTCGCTGGACTTCCTCGCAGATTCTCAATTCCAACTCGTTCGCAGGAGAGTATGTCGCATCTGGTTCGTTGGGGATACGTCTCATACTGCCTCTTTGCTTCAGGCGCGTTCAGGCCCAAGCGGGATAACGTCACCCGTCACCGGCCCGGGAGTGTAAAGTCAACCATTGCCAAAACGCTCGCAAGCCCGGCTCCGATGCGATGGTTCGGCCTGGCGTGCGGATTGGCCGGATTACTTGACCGACTTCAAAAACTCGACCACTGCGGTATGCTTCCGTTCCGCAGCGATTTGCAGCGCGGTGCGGGCCGGGATGGGGTCTTGCTTCTGACCCGATCGGTCGGCCGGGGCACCCGGCAGGAAGCCGCCCGGCAACGCCGTGGTCTTGGCATCCACCTTAGCGCCGGCCTTCACCAGTTGCTTGACGATGCTGAGGAACCCGCCCTTGGCGGCCAGATGTAATGGCGTGTACCC
>JBFJVZ010000583.1:0-3245 GCA_041623895.1 Pirellulaceae bacterium
GTATTCTGTGGATCGTTTTCCTGGGGTTACACCAATCTCGCTGTCGCTCGTTGGTTCACCCCAGGCTTTACGCTGCCACCGCTCCGCGGTTCTTTTTCATGATTGTTGAGCTAGCACTTCCTAAGCCGGAGGGCCCAGCCCCAACACTCACTTGACTTCCAAGCCACAGATTCTGCCGAAGCGGCGGAGCAGCAGCGGGTGCGTCAGCATCTTTTCGGACTTGCGTGATTCCTTATCGGCAACCACTGCCTGAGCTTGTGAGAGCAAGGCCTTCAAGTTCACTTTCGGCAATAACTGTGGACCAACAGCCAACAGAGCAAGCGCCATAGCGGCTGACTGTTTGCTTTCGACTAATGCGTCAGCAACAGCATCGCAGGTAAACTCGTCCAATCGTGATAGGGGACGATATTTTGACGACATCATGCCACGAAACAGTCCGGTGTGTCCAAGTGCATGATGGGAAAGCTCGTGTCCGATAATAAAGTCCAGGACCTTCGGATCGCCGGTTGAGATCGCACCCTGAACCATCTCGTCGGTCAAAATCACGGCAGCCCGCGAGCCCGTCTTCAGAGCGGCCGCATTCTGTTCGCTCGATTCCATAATCAAGATGTCGGGCACACTCTGAATTCGCAATTGGCGGCTCAGTCGCTGGACGGCCTCGTGCACCTCTGGAAACTGGTCCGGTCCAACCAACAGTGCGCTACCATGAATCATTGCGCGAGCTCGTCGTTGGCTGCGCTTGTAAAAGAATGGGGACGCGATCCAGAACAGCAGCGCGATCCCCCAGGTAACCACAACGCTGAACACAAACCCCACCACTGCGGTGATCCAAAACAGGCCCCACCCAAGTGTGGCATGAAAGGACGTGCCTTTGGCGATGTGCGCTCGCGGATCGACATAATTCATGGTTGTCGACGTCCGCCCGCCCTCCGGCTGTCCGACGGGAATGGCCTCCACGGGCGTTTGATCTGTTCTGGAGGAATCGTACATCAAAGGTTCCAAAATGATGAGAGAAGGAAAAGCAATTGTGCGTTCATGAAATCACAGGCGGCACGGCCTGAGACGGCGCTGGCCACGAGTGGTTCCAGGAAGAAGGGCTACATTTGTTCTGTGCTCTCTAATATGATGGGAGCGTCTCAACCTGAATTTTATAGGGAATTCTTCCAACGTGTTCATTCTTCTGATTGCCGTTGGCTCTTTTTTTGGCTTCATCATCGCGTACCACACGTACGGTCGCTGGTTGGCAAAAAAGATCTTCAAGCTTGACCCGAATGCCAAAATGCCTTCGGTAGAGTTGAACGATGACAAAGACTACGTGCCCACAGACAAGGGTGTTGTTTTCGGGCATCATTTCACCTCGATTGCCGGGACGGGGCCGATCGTTGGACCGGCGATCGCCGTGATGTGGGGCTGGTTACCGGCGCTGCTGTGGGTGTTCTTTGGTGCGATTCTGATCGGCGCGGTGCATGATTTTGGCGCGCTGATCGTGTCGATCCGCAATCGTGGTCAGACGGTCGGAGATATCGCTGGACGTGTCTTGAATAAACGCGTCAGGCTGTTGTTCTTATTCATTCTGTTCATGGCGCTGACGATCGTGTTGGCGATTTTTGGGCTCGTGATTGCTGCTGTGTTCAAACAGTATCCCGCGTCGATCTTTCCCTGTCTGGTACAGATCCCGATCGCGGTCGCCATCGGCGTGCTCCTTCATCGCCGCGGAGTCGGCCTGTTGTGGCCGTCGCTGGTTGCCCTGGCCGTGATGTATTTGACGGTGGTCTATGGCAATTCCGGATTTCTCGGCGACCTGAATGGCTGGCTCAAAGATCTTTCCATCATCAGCTGGGTGATCATCTTGCTGCTGTACTCCTATGTCGCTTCCGTATTGCCCGTTTGGATGCTGTTGCAACCTCGCGATTACATCAACTCGCTGCAGTTGTTGACGGCACTGGGGCTGGTGATGTTAGGGCTGTGTTATGCCGGCATGATGGGCGGCGCGCCGGTCGAGGAGGGTGCCGCCCGACCGGCACTGGAGTTCGTTGCACCGGCGATTCGCGAAAATGCAAGTGAAGCCGGCGCTCCGCTTTTGATCCCGTTCTTGTTTATCACCATCGCCTGTGGCGCGATCAGCGGTTTTCACTGCCTGGTCTCCTCGGGGACTTCGTCGAAACAAATCAAGTGCGAAAGTGATGCACAATTCGTCGGCTATGGGTCGATGTTGACCGAAGGATTCCTGGCGACGTTGGTGATTTTGGCCTGCGGCGCCGGCATTGGTTTAGGCGTCACGCAGCAAATCGGCGGAGGCGCGTTCGTCACTGGCGAAGAAGCTTACTTGGCCCGTTATGCGTCATGGGGCGACATGGGGCTGCCGGCAAAGGTTGGCGCTTTCGTTGACGGTTCGGCCAACTTTTTGAAAGCGATGGGAATTCCCGCGGGGATCTCGATCGCCTTGATGGGAGTCTTGGTGGCTTCGTTTGCCGGGACAACGTTGGATACAGCCTGTCGACTGCAGCGCTACGTCATCCAGGAATTGGCTAGTACGTTTGCACCGAAAGTCTCGCGCACAGCACTCGCCTCCGAGGCCTATGATTTCGACGACAACCAATTGGGCGTTGACCGTGCAACCGGTAATGCCGCCGACTTGGGCAGTCATCGCTTCAACCCCCTGGTTTGGCTTACGAACAAGCATGGTGCCACCATTTTCGCCATTGTGCTGGCAGCCGCGATCGCCGCGCTGCCCAAACCGGGAGCGGACTGGAGTTTTGCGACCGCGGGAACCGGAGGCTTGATTCTCTGGCCGTTATTTGGCGCGACCAATCAGCTGTTGGCGGGCCTGGCTTTTTTGGTCGTGACGTTTTATCTCTGGCGCCGCGAAGCGCCCGTGTGGTTCGTGGTGATACCGATGCTGTTCATGTTGGCAATGCCGGCGTGGGCGATGCTGGCCGAGTTGCCTGGTTGGATTAGCCCACCGCCGGACGCTAAGGGAAATACTCCCGGCACCAATTGGACAGTGGTTGTGATTGCCATTGCGACGCTGTTGTTGGAGGGATGGATGCTGATCGAGGCAGCTTTGATGTGGCCCCGAGCCAAAGGCGTCCTGGAGGAGGCCTTGCCGCCGCTTGGTGCGCCCCTGGCGACAGCCGCCGCCGGCGTGGGCAGCGAGGCCAGATCTTGCTGAGCGTTGCTGAACTCGGAAGATCTCTGTCCATTTCAGCTTGACTGAATTGGCAAGGCGAGGCTGGGATGGTGAA
>JBFJVZ010000584.1:0-3197 GCA_041623895.1 Pirellulaceae bacterium
AAACGACGACGTACTTTCGCTGCCGGCGAATAAATTCACAGCCTCTCCGCGAACGAACGCGCTTCAAAATTTCTCTTCCGGTTGCCGAATGGAGGCACGTTCGTTTGCGGAGCAAACGACGACATTCCGCGAACGAGCGTTGCCTTGCGGTTCATTTACTGAGCAAAACGACATCGTCGAACGGGCGGTGACTAGCTGCATTTTCAGATATCCCGTAGGCCAGGACTTGTCCTGGCAATAAGGCGCCAGGACAAGTCCTGGCCTACCGATGATTCCACATCAATGATGAAATTGCCTAGTTGCCGGTTCGCTTTTGTATCTCTTGCTTAATTTGCTTGTCCGCCTTTAACAGTCGCTCCGGCCACTGGAAAGTCGGTGCCTTGCTTGGATCGTAGCCCTGCAGATGACCAGTGAGCCGTGTTGTTGGCTTGCTGTACACCAGCTCCGTGTCGCCAAACACTTCTTCGCACAAAGCCGCCAGTGCCGAATCGTATTGACGAAGTTCTTCCCGCGTGTCGACGTGATTGTGGTCGTGATCGGGCGGCCGATTGTTGTTGAACCATGATTGCACGCCTTCGGCCCAATACTCGGCATGATTGACGGATGCATACTTGGTCTTCCAAAGCCCGGCGGTCATCGCTTTATCGTAAGCGGCTCGCAAACAAGTGTCGAAGCTTGGGTCGACCGTTGTCATGCCCAGCAAGTGAATGTTGTGAGCAAACTCGTGGATCAGAATGTTTTCGCTGTCGTAGGGGTCCCCTTCGTAGGCCAGCAAGTTCTCTTCCGCCGACGAGCAAATTGGGTCATCAACGTCTCCGCCCAGGCCTCTTGCCCGTTTGTCCCAATAGTCTTTTGGCCGCAGCTGCGAATGCTGGGGAATATCGGTTGTGTATTCGTTGTACGCCATCACGATCATGCGAGAACCGTTTGCGATCATCGCGTTTCGAACGTCGGGTCGGCGAGCCAACATCATGTCGATCAAGTAGGCCGCCTCCTTCAGCGCATAATCGTTCACGCGCTGGCTGCTGATCACCGGATAGCCGCTGGCGCTAACGTGTTTCTGGAAGAAAGCCGGCAGTTTCAACTCCGGGGGCGGTTTGGTGACTTCGTATTCAGCGGGTTCAGCCGCCGCACAAACCGTAGCCAGGCAGGATAGTATTAAGGCGAGAAATCGATGGATCATTCGCTACAGGTCCGGGTTCGACGGGAAGTATCAGGTACTGTGTTGTCCGGCGGGAGCCGCGCCTACACTATTGAGGCCACACGAACAAAAGTCAGCCCATTGTATCTATCAGAAAACAAGACGTTGCGGATGCTGACGCTGTGTGGGTTGTACGTCGCGCAGGGCATCCCCTGGGGCTTCGTGACCGTCACCTTTGCCGCTTGGCTGGCCCAGCCAAAAAATGGTCTGACTGCCGAAGAAATTGGGCCAATCTTGGCGGTCGCCACCTTGCCCTGGTCGTTCAAGTTTCTGTGGGGTCCGCTGATGGACCGCTTCACAATCCCGCGGTTTGGGCGTCGCCGGCCGTGGATCATCTTTGCCCAAAGCATGGCGATCCTGGTGCTCGCCGGCATGTTGCTGATCGATGATTTGCCCGGCATGGTGTGGAGGGAAGCCCCCGAGGGCGGCGCGTTTCTGCGGGCGATCTACCCGTTCATCCCCGGTCCGTTGGCGGGTTTGATTCTGCTGGCGAACATCTTTATCTCGCTTCAAGACGTCGCGGTCGACGCTTTGGCTGTTGATCTCTTGGCTGAAGAGGAACGCGGCACGGCGAACGGATTGATGTATGGTTCCAGCTACTTCGGTACGGCGGTCGGCGGTGCCGGACTGGGCTATCTGGTTGCCAGCTACGGCATACGGGCTGGGCTTGTTGGCCAGGCGATTCTGCTGTCGTTGATCATGTTGCTACCGTTGTTATTTCGCGAACGGCCAAGCCGGTCATCGGGCAAAGACGAGCTTGAAGAAGATGAGCTGGCACCGCACGCGGAAGTCGATTTTGGCGAGACCCCGTTTCTGCCGCCGGAAGATGCCAGGCAAGATCGCATGGGTTCGGTTGAGGCCAGCGAATCAGTCTTTGGCAATTTGTTCCGGGCCTTCTCTCTGCGGGCAACTTTGATTGGCGGTTTGGTAGCGATTAGCGTCAGGATTGGCGTGGGTGTATTGACTGCTGTTTTCGTCGACTACCTGATGAAGGGTGGCGGTTGGCAACAAAGCGAATACACGCAGATTACCGGCGGTTACGCGGTCATGCTGGGGCTGTTCGGCTCGGCGATGGGTGGTTATATCGCTGACAAAGTCGGTGCCAAGAAAATGATCGCCATCACCTCGATTCTTGTTGGTACGCTCTGGATTAGCTTTGGATTGATCCCCTCGTCGATCGAATCGAAAGCGGCTGTCAAATTCATGCTGCTCAGTCAAGAATTCTTGCTCGCGGTGATGTCCGTTTCGCTTTTTTCGCTGTTCATGAGTATTTCCTGGCCGCGCGTCGCAGCAACTCAGTTCACCGCCTACATGGCGCTGATGAATCTGTCAACGACGATCGGCAGCTACACAGCGGGTATGCTAAGCGGTCGCTTGAGCATCCCTGAGATCCTGATCGTGGCGGGCGTATTGCAAGCCATATTGGTGCTGCCAGTATTGCTGATCGATCCAAAACAAACGCGTCGTGTGCTAGGAGATTCGTAATTGTCGCGGAGGGTACATTTCCAAACCGATTTCGCTGCCGTCGAATTCATCAACCGCCGGCGACGCGTCATGGATGCGATCGGTGATCAGGCGGTTGCCGTGCTGCAAGGATCTGGGGCAACGGGCGCATTTGACTTGTTCCGTCAGGACAACGATTTTTACTACTTGTGCGGCGTGGAGGTTCCGCATGCGTATCTTCTGATTGATGGCCGCCAGCGGAAGAGTACGCTGTACTTGCCGCCCCGTGATGAAAAGCATGAACGCAGCGAAGGCGCGAGCTTGACAGCGGAGGATGTCGAGCTTGCTTGCGAAGTCACCGGTGTCGACTCGGTTTGCAATCGCGAGCAACTGGCCGATCATCTCGGACAAGTGAATCATATCTTCACGATGGCAAGCGAAGCCGAAGGCCGTCAAGCTTGCCAAGATACGCTACGACACAGGAGAGCGATGATTGAGGCGGATCCCTGGGATCCATCCGAAGCGCGGCAAGCGCAGTTTCGTCACAGCATGG
>JBFJVZ010000585.1:0-3188 GCA_041623895.1 Pirellulaceae bacterium
AAGGCCATTCCGGGCAGGTTCGTATAGCTGCCGCTGGCAGCCAGGGGAGTCACCAGCTCTTCCACGGTGCTGAAGTTGCCTTCCGGACGGCCCTGGCCGTTGTTAAAGATGAGAACATTGCCCGCTCCCGGAAGGCCCGGAAGGAGGGTATTGATTTACTGCCTCTTGACCAAAAGTGGCGCTGTCCATCTAAGACATGTATGCCTTCATCGACTCCGGCTTGCCTGATCGTACCGAAGCTTCCGCTGCCAGACACATGGCGACCGACCAGCGCCCATCTTCGGCCGTGCAATGCAGAGGAACATTGCTGCGATGAGCATCAACAAGCCTGGCAATTTGGTCTTCCAGCTCGAATAACTCGCCGGTCGGCTTGTCAATCGGGACAGTGACGACTTCCTTGCCGTCAAAAGCTCGCAGTGCAAATGTGGGATGCCGGGTGCGGTCCATCGCGCCGCTCCAGGATGCCCACAAGGCCCCCTTGGTGCCCGTGACTTTGACGGTTTGATGATGTTCAAAGGCAGCCAGTGTTTGTGAGACGACGGCATAGGCACCACCATCAAAGTGCATGATTGCACTGAAGTTGTCATGCAGTTCGGGATGGTCTTGTTGTTTCGAGTTGGCGGTCGCGTAAATACTTTGCGGAGTTCCGGCAGCTTCCAGGTACCAGCGTGCCAAATCGAAGAAATGAATCGGTTCTTCCAGGATCCAGCTGCCCACGCGGTCGATGTCGTATCGCCAACCTTCGGCACCTTGCCGATACGGATTCCGCGAAAGCTCCACGAGCGCGTATTGCGGCTTGCCAAGGTAGCCTTCATCGATCATCCGCTTCGCCTTGCCCCACATCGACGACAGCCGCAGTTCATGTCCGACCGCAAAAACACAATTGTTCTCTTTGGCCACGCGAATCATGTCGTCACACTCGGCCAGCGTGACGCCCATCGGTTTCTCCAACAGCAAGTTTTTGCCGGTACTCAGCACCGCTTTGGCGACCTGGTGGTGCAGATGGCTGGGAACAACGACGTCGACGAAATCCAAGTCATCCCGGGCGACCAATTCGTTAAAGTCCTGATAGACATCAGCGTCCGGGTACTTTTCTTTTGCCGCCGCGACCGACTGGTCACTGCGGGCAGCGATGGCAACCAATTCGGCTCCTTCGCTGACGGCAATCGCGTTTGCATGATGCTGCCCCCAAGCTCCAAAACCAACCAATCCAAATCGTACCGCTGTCTGACTCATAGCATCCCGTTCAGCGTTTAAATCGTTTACATTGTTCGCCAGAAGAGCATTGAAACGTGAGCGTCCCTCACTGCCAAGGTAGCGTCCCGTCATTTAGCGAGTCGGAATCAACAACATGGAATCGATCACGTTGCGAAGCGGCAGCACCATGCCCGTGGTGGGTCTGGGGCTTTGGAAAATCGATCAGGATGTCACGGCACAGGTGGTCGGGACGGCGATCGAGGTTGGGTATCGGCATTTTGACGCGGCTTGTGATTACGGCAACGAAGCTGAGGCGGGTGAGGGTTTTTCAGAGGCGATGTCCAGCGGCGCTGTCTCCCGAGACGATCTTTGGGTCACCTCAAAACTCTGGAACACCTACCATCGACCCGAGCATGTGCGACCGGCACTCGAGCGAACGCTGCGGGATTTGCGATTGGAATACGTCGATCTGTACCTGATGCATTTTCCCATCGCTCAAAAATATGTCGACTTTGAAACTCGCTATCCGCCCGGCTGGTTTTTTGATCCCGATGCGGAGGACCCCTGTATTGAGCCGGATTCGGTTCCGCTGATCGATACTTGGCGAGCAATGGAGGAGCTGGTTCCGGCCGGATTGGCTCGTGAAATTGGCGTATGTAATTTTGGCACCACGCCGCTCCGCGACTTGATGAATCAGGCCAGTATCGGGCCCGCGATGCTGCAGATCGAATTACACCCCTATTTGGCCCAGGAGAAGTTGCTTCGATTTTGCCGTCAGTCGGGAATCGCCGTGACCTCCTTTTCCCCCCTGGGTGCGCAGTCATACTTTCAACTGAACATGGCAGAAGCCGATGAAGCGGTGCTCCAGCAAGCGATCGTCAAAGAAATCGCGGCAAAGCACTCACGTACGCCAGCACAGGTTGTCTTACGCTGGGGCGTGCAGCGCGGCACTGCGATCGTGCCCAAAACAACGAGCCGCGAGCGATTGATCGAAAATATCTCGCTGTTCGATTTCCAGCTGTCAAGCGATGAAATGGAATCGATCAGTGCGCTGAATCGCAACCGCCGCTTTAATGACCCGGGTCATTTTGCCGAAGCGGCGTTCAACACCTTCTTTCCGATTTACGAGTAGTCTGAACGACGATCATGAAAGTGCAAGCGAAACCGGTGGACGGGCAACAGCGTTACGGCGATACCGTCTTTCCGTACGTGATGTTCACAGACGGACCGGCAACGGATAGCGAAGCCGCGGACTGGGCCGCCGGTAACCGTGACCAACTGTTGAGGCTGGCGACCACCCATGGTGCCGTCTTGATCCGTCAGATGGTCACCGGTGTGGAGGGTTTCGATGCGGTCGTGCAATCGTTGGGATTAGAAAACTTTCCTTACAAGAAATCACTTTCCAACGCGGTACGCATCAATCGCACTGATCGAGTTTTTTCCGCGAATGAAGCACCGCCGGACGTTCGCATTTTCTTTCATCACGAAATGGCACAAACACCGCTGTTTCCCAAATGGATCATGTTCAGCTGCGAGATCGCGCCCAGCGAAGGCGGTGCGACACCGTTGTGCCGCTCCGATGTCTTGTACTCACGACTGGCAGTGGAATGCCCCGACTTCGCCAAGTCCTGCGAGCAAAAGGGACTCTCCTACACCAATGTGATGCCCGCTTTCGATGATGCCCATTCGGGCATGGGGCGAAGTTGGCAAAGTACTCTCGGCGTCGATGACAAAAACGCTGCAGAGGCGAGACTTCGTGAGCTGAATTATTCCTGGCAGTGGCTGGAGAATGATTGCCTGAAAGCGACGACACCACCGCTGCCGGCCGTGGCCGAAGTCGCCGATGGCCGCAAGGTCTTTTTTAACCAATTGATCGCTGCCTTCTGCGGCTGGAAAGACGAACGAAATGATCCGTCGCAGGCGATTCGTCACGGCGATGGATCGCTGCTGGACGCGGATGCAGTACGACGTGCGGCGGAGATCGCCGAGAA
>JBFJVZ010000586.1:0-3167 GCA_041623895.1 Pirellulaceae bacterium
CTCGGTAACCAGACGGCCCGAAGCAAACGATCGAAACGACAGATCGACGAGACAGATCCATGACAAATTTTCAGGCAAAACACAAGAACGCCAAGATCAGCGCCCAGAAGGTTCGTCCTCTGGCGACGCTGGTCCGAGGCATGTACGCCGACGAGGCGCTTGACACGCTCCGGTACCAGCCGCAGCGCGGGGCCAGGATGCTGGAAAAGGTGATCAAGAGTGCCATTGGCAACGCTCAGGATCCTGACCAGAACAACGGCCGCAGCCACCGCGTCGAAGAGTTGGTGGTGACCGAGGTCTGCATCGACGGCGGTCCGATGTTCAAACGAATTCGCCCTCGGGCTCGCGGCAGCGCCTTCCCGATCAAGAAACGCAGCAGTCACATTCGCGTCAGCCTGATGCCGATCGACGAGTTATGAGGCCATCGAAATCGATGGTCATTGGATATTCCCAAGTACACGTTCCACATCAAAAAACACCGAGTCCCTGATGGGTCAAAAAGTCAATCCTATCGCCTTCCGAACGGGCATCACTCGCGGGTGGTGCAGCCGCTGGTACGCATCGAAGCAAGACTTCGCCGAGTTGTTGCTTGAGGACCGCAAGTTGCGGAACTTCATTCTCAACCATCCCAAAAAGACACAGTACAAGAGTGCCGGGATCGATCGCATCGAGATCGAGCGGACTCGGGACGAAGTGCGGGTGATGATGTACGTGGCTCGGCCCGGTTTGATCATCGGCAAGAAGGGGCAGGAGATCGAGATCCTGCAGGCCGAGTTGCAGAATTTGATTGGCCGGCGGATCAACTTGAAAGTCGAGGAAGTCGGCCGGCCGGAGTTGCAGGCGCAGCTGGTGGCCCAGGACATTGCCGGCCAGCTGGCCAAGCGGTCCAGTTTTCGCCGCACCATGAAGCGGTCGCTGGAAACGACGATGGACGCCGGGGCCAAGGGGATCAAGATTCAAATGGCCGGCCGTTTGGGCGGCGCCGAAATGGCTCGCCGGGAAAAACAGATTGCGGGCTCGATTCCATTGAGCACGCTGCAGGCAAAGATTGATTACGGGTTCACCGAAGCGATGACGCCACAGGGGCACATCGGGATTCAAGTGTGGATCAACCAAGGTTCTTACGGAGACGACGACGATGGCGCTGATGCCCAAGCGGGTCAAGCATCGAAAAAGTCAAAGAGGTCGCATAAAAGGTAGCGCGACTCGCGGCAATAAAGTCGTCTTTGGTGACTACGGGATTCAATCCCTGGAACCGGGATGGGTCAAAGCCACGACGATCGAAGCCGGGCGAATCGCTGCGCAACAATACGTGCGCGGCGAAGGAAAGCTCTACATTCGCATCTTCCCCGACAAATCGGTTTCCAGCACACCGTTGGAAACTCGAATGGGGAAGGGCAAAGGGGAGCCCGACTTCTGGGCCGCGGTGGTCAAGCCGGGGACGATCCTTTACGAGCTCGGCGGTGTGACCGAACAACAAGCCAAGGTTTGCTTTGCACGTTTAGCCAGCAAGCTGCCGGTAAAAGTCCGTTTTGTGGAACGCCGTAGCTTCTGAACGGGTCGATCCGACCGAGGAAACAAGAGACTGAGATGAGCACAAATACTGAACTTCGCGAGATGAGCGACGACCAGCTGCAGGCAACCGCGACCGAAGCGGCACAGACGCTGTTTCGATTGCGATTCCAATCCCAGTCCGAACGGCTCAATACACCCAGCGAAATCCGCAAGAACCGCCGGCTGATTGCCCGGATCAAAACCATTCAAAGCGAGCGTCAAAAGGCGTCCACCTGAGATATTTTCAACGCATCCAATTCACGTCACGTCACCTCACCGCACCCAACTTACTGCACCCGCATAAAGACTCGGACCTCCCTCCATGCCCAAGCGCATCGTTTCCGGAATCGTCACCAGCGACAAGATGAGCAAGACTCGTCGCGTCGAAATCAACCGGCTGGTCAAACATCCGAAGTACAAGAAATACATCCGCCAGCGTACGGTTTGTTACGCGCACGATGAGGACAACGAGTCGGGCGCCGGCGATTTGGTGGAGATCATCGAGTCGGAGCCGCTGAGCAAGCTGAAGCGTTGGCGTCTGGTCCGCATCCTGGAAAAGAGCACCGAAGTCGACTTGGCCGCGCTGCGGGCAGCCCGCAAGGGGGCGACCCAAGCGGAGTCCGAAGCGATCGAAGCGGCCCACGTCGGCGAAGAAGAGACGAGCCCCTAGCAAACCCGTCGCCCAGATGGCCTTGGCGGCAAGCCCCATTCATTCAAAACAGCCATGATCCAACAAGAATCCCGACTCGATGTTGCCGACAACACCGGAGCGCGCCAAGTGATGTGCATCAAAGTGCTCGGCGGCAGTCGCCGGCGCTTTGCCGGCCTCGGCGACGTGATCGTCTGCAGTGTCAAGAGCGTGATCCCCGGCAGCGACATCAAGAAGAAGTCGATTGTCCGCGCGGTGATTGTTCGCACCAAGCAGCCGACGCGCCGTCCCGACGGAAGTTACATCCGGTTTGACAGCAACGCGGTGGTGCTGATTGACAAAGACAAAACACCTCGCGGCACACGCATCTTCGGTGCGGTGGCCAGGGAATTGCGAGACCGCAGCTTTATGAAGATCGTCAGCCTGGCCAACGAGGTCGTCTGAGACGACAGACCGACCCCGACTGCCTGTTGATTTGAACCAGTCCAACTCACTGAAAACTAACCAAAGCCATGTTTTTCCGTATCGATGACGAGGTCGAAGTGATCGCCGGGGCCGACAAAGGTCACCGCGGCAAGATCCTGAAGATCAACCGTAAAAAGAACAAAGTGGTCGTCGAAGGTGCCGGCCGGGTTTGGAAACATGTGCGCCGCAGCCAGAAGAACCCGCAAGGCGGCCGTTTGAACAAGGAAATGCCGATCAGCGCCAGCAACGTCATGCTGATTGATCCCTCGACCGGCAAGCCGACCCGGGTCGGAGTGCGGTACCTGGAAGACGGCAGCAAAGAACGATTTTCCAAGAAGAGCGGCAATAGCCTGGGCAAAATCGCTCCGCCGCGAGCCCAATACGCCAAAAAGTAGTACGCCAAAAAGTAGTACGCCAAAAAGTAGTACGCCAAAAAGTAGTACGCCAAAAAGTAGTACGCCAAAAAGTAGTACGCCAAAAAGTAGTACGCCAAAAAGTA
>JBFJVZ010000587.1:0-3166 GCA_041623895.1 Pirellulaceae bacterium
GCAAGCGCTAAAGCGAGCCTGGTTGACGTCTTTCGGCAGCAGCCAATCGCTGCCTGGGTTTTGGTCGACAAGATTGAATTGGAGGTGCCGGTTGAGTCCCTGCGGCCTGGGGATGTCGTTGTTGTCAATGCCGGCGAAACCATCCCCATTGATGGAAAGATTACGGAAGGGCTGGCCTCGGTCGATCAACACATTCTGACCGGTGAATCACAACCTGCCGAAAAGGGGCCAGGCGATCAGGTCTTCGCCCTCACGATGGTCGCTGCCGGCAAGATCAGAGTCTTGGTTGAAAAGACGGGTGAAGAAACAACTGCCGCCCAGATTGGAACGATTCTCAATCAGACGATCAACTTTAAGACTGAGATGCAGTTGTGGGCCGAGAATGTCGCCGACAAATCCGTTGTGCCCACGCTGGGAGTGTCGGCGCTGACATTTCTAGTTGCCCCCGTTGTGTCGTGGGCCGTCCTGCTGTCCCATCCCAAACATAAAGGGACCGTAGCCACCTATATCTGTATCCTCAGTTATTTAGACATCGCGTCAAAACATGGCATCTTGATCAAAGATGGCCGCGTGCTCGAGCTGCTAAATGATGTGGATACGGTCGTTTTTGACAAGACGGGAACGCTCACCGAGGCGCAGCCGCACGTCGGGCAGGTGGTTTCGTGGTCGGACTTCACCGAGGATGAGATTGTCACCTTTGCCGCCGCCGCCGAATACAGGCAAACGCATCCTGTTGCCATCGCGATTTTGCAAGAGGCGGAAGACCGCCAGTTGACGCTTCCCGAGATCGATGAGGCCGCTTACAAGGTTGGGTTCGGGTTGACCGTTGTGTTGGATCGATGGAAGGTGCGGGTGGGCAGCCTGCGGTTCATGGCAGAAGAAGGGCTGACCCTACCCCGAGCCGCGCAAGCGACGAAAGAGGCGGCGCAGCAACAGGGCCATTCGCTCACTCTCGTGGCGGTGGATGCGCAAGTGATTGGCGCCATCGAATTGCGGCCAACCATTCGCCCCGAAGCCAAAGCCATTGTGCGTGGCTTGCGCCAGCGTGGCATCGAGTCGACTTATATTATCTCTGGCGATGACGAAGCGCCCACCCGCAAACTGGCACACGACCTGGGCATTGACCACTATTTCGCCGAAACGTTACCCGAAGCCAAAGCCGACCTCATAGAACAGTTACAGCAGGCCGGCAAGATGGTCTGTTATGTCGGCGACGGCATCAACGATGCGATCGCGTTGAAAAAGGCGGCAGTCTCGATTTCGCTGCAGGGAGCATCCACCGTCGCTGTGGATACGGCACAAGTGATTCTGGTCGACGAGAGCCTCAGCAAACTCTGTGAGTTGTTCGATCTCGCTGCGGACTTTGAGCGAAACATGGAGAAGACTTTTGGCCTTGTGCTGGCCCCTCACGCACTGAGCCTAGTTGGGATTCTGTTTTTACATTTTGGACTCTTACCAGTCATTATCCTCTGTCAGCTTGGACTAGCGGTTGGTGTCGGCAACGCTTTGTTACCGCGCTGTCAATACGATCAGTCTGCCCCTAAGCGATTAGAAGACAAACGAAACGCAAGTAGCGTGGAGAAAACTCAATGATGCTGAAGATCAACGGAGAATCGCTTCAAATCAAGGACGTCGTTGCGGCCGCCAACGGCAGGCGTGTCGCCCTGGATCGTAGTGCCTTGCCCAAAATAGAACGGTGTCGCGCCGCGGTGGACCAACTGATTGCCGATGGCGTTGTCGCCTACGGCATCACGACCGGCTTTGGCCGCCTCAGAGATAAAATCATTCCGGGCGACAAACTCAAACAACTCCAGCTAAACCTGGTGCGCAGCCATGCCACGGGCATGGGCCCGGAGTTGGATGAAAAGACGGTACGGGCGATGCTTCTCGTACGCGCCAACACGTTGGCGCTGGGTCATTCAGGCATACGTCCCATCGTTATCGAGACGCTGCTTGAGATGCTGAACCACGGCATCCACCCCTGCGTCCCCTGTCAAGGTTCGGTAGGTGCCAGCGGCGATTTAGCGCCGCTCGCGCATCTTGCCATCGCGTTGATTGGTGAGGGTGAAGTGAACATGGCCGGCCAGCGGCTGCCTAGTGGCGAGGCCCTTTCCCGCGCCAAGATTGCCCCCATTCAATTGCAGGCCAAAGAAGGATTAGCCTTGCTGAACGGTACGACGCTCATGTCGGGTTTGGGCGCGCTGCTGGTAGATCGGGCTTTCAACCTGCTGTTCGTCGCGGACGTAGCTGCCTGCATGTCGCTGGAAGCACTGCACGGTACGGAACGCGCCTACGATGCGCGGGTCCACGCGGCCCGGCCCCATCCAGGCCAAGTCGCGTGTGCGGCGTCTTTGCGCCGGCTGATTGCAGGGAGCCAGTTTTTGCGGCACCGCACGAGCTCCAACGTCCAGGACCCATATACCTTGCGTTGTGTTCCGCAGGTACACGGCGCGGTGCGGGACGTGGTGGATTCCGCCAGGCGGACCATTGATATCGAACTCAACTCCGCCGACGACAACCCGCTGATCTTCGTGGAAGAAGACGCAGCCGGAAACGAGACGGTTGACGTGGTCAGCGCCGGCAACTTCCACGGCGAGCCCTTAGCCCTTGCCATGGACAGTGCCAAAATCGCGATCACGGACTTGGGTAACATGAGCGAGCGGCGCGTCGCTCGCCTGGTGGATGCCGATTCAAACGGCGGCGTGCTGCCCATGTTCCTGACCAATGACGGCGGGCTCGAGAGCGGCATGATGCAGACCCATATCACGGCGGCTGCGCTGGCTAGCGAGAACAAGGTATTGGCTCATCCTGCCAGCGCGGACACGATCCCCACCAGCGGCAACTACGAGGATCATGTCAGCATGGGGACCATCGCCACTCGGCAGCTCGCACAGATTCTGGATCACGTGGAGAGTATTGTGGCGATTGAATTATTGTGCGCCGCCCAGGGAATCGATTTTCGGCGGCAGCAGATGCGGAATGGGAATGGGAATGGTGACACCCAACTGGGGGCAGGGACAGGCCTGGCGTTTAACCTGATCCGCAGCAAAGTGCCATTTGTCAAAACCGATGTCTATCTTCGGCCATTGATGGAGGAGGTTCGGCAACTGATTGCCACCGGCGCCATAAGAGATGCCGTCGAGAGAGGGTGGTCCCCATCAATCGA
>JBFJVZ010000588.1:0-3127 GCA_041623895.1 Pirellulaceae bacterium
ACCAACTTCGCTGTCGCTCGTTGGTTCACCCCAGGCTTTACGCTTTCGCTGCTCCGCAGCTTATTGGATGCGAACCTGTTCTTTGGGGGGCGATCCAGTTTTACGCTTCCACCGCTATCTTATTTCATGATTATTGAGCAGCAGCTCCTACTAAGCCGGACACTCTCCAAGTCCTGGCCTACCGATGATCCCACATCAATGATGCAATTGCTCTAGCATACGCAGCTGCTCCATTGGATTGGCGGCTCATCTTCTGTGCGGCCGCATCCACCAGGACAATCCGCCAGCCACGACCACAATCGCCGTTACGTACCAGAACGCCAAAGCGGCTTCTTGATACCTTGCTCCACTGTGAAGCAAGCCAAACAATCGTGTGCCAACCGTTGTCACCCCGGGGGGCACCACGGGCAACATCGCCGGCACGTCACCGGAAGCCACGATCGCCGCAGCAAACACAGCAACCACCAGATTTCGCCAAACCAGCGGACGATCGATCGACCAAAACCGCTGCCGCCAACTAACATCCAATCGTGCAGCCGATAGCAGAGCATCATCGATCCCGCGATAACCGGCCCGCATGATCCAGTAGGCGACCGGACCGGCGCGAAACATCAACGCGATGACGGTCGGCACCAACGACGATTGGTACAGAGCCTGGAATCCTGGCCCGGGTAACTGAAAAAACCGCACAACGGCCAGGCCGACAATCGGACCGGGGATCAGCAGCAACACAACCGTCGCCACATCCAGGACGCCTTGCCAACGTCGATGTGTTCTTGCCACTGCAGCCAACGGCCAGGCCAGCAAGACGGCCGCGTTGGCTGTGAGCATCCCCAATATCAATGTCCATGTGTATTCCGCAGCGAAGGTGATTGGCGCATCGGCTAGCACTCTCAGGCAACCCGTTAACGACCACGAAACAATCCGCCTGCCATCCTGCACCACAACTTCGTGGCCCGCCTTTACCAATAAACCTGTGAACGGCACGATCAAAACAAGCGCGGCAATCAACAGCGCGATCATGCCGGCGACCACAGCAATCATCGCGGGCACAGATTCACCGGGCTCGTTTGCCCCGGAATCGTATCGAATCGGCACGCTTCCCGCTCCAGCCTTGCTGTGCAATCCGACCAACACCAAGGCGATCACCAGCGGCATCAAGCAGGTCATGGTAATGGCTGCTACGCTCGGATCGACCGCATAGTAGAGATAGAACTCATCGGCTAATGTGCGAAACCCGTACAAGTCCACGATTGTCATTTCGGTTGCGGCAAGACCAGCCGTGCCAAGCAATCCAACCAGCACCCAGGGTCTTGCGATCGCGAACCGGATCTTCCACCAGGCGTGCCAGGGGCTTATTTCAAGTTGGCTTATTTGCACGAGCGCCGTGGGTACGCGGCGGACACCAAACCAGGTCGCCAACACGACCAGAACTGTGGAGGCGATCCCATGAATCCATCCCGATGCCAGCAGACCGGCGAAGACTCCCGCCAATCCGCCATAACCGCGTGCATCTGTCTGCGAGAGCGGAAGCCAGCCAAATTTTCCGGCCGTGGCCTCCCAGGCCGCCGCATGCAAAATCAATGGAATCGCGATCGCAGCGATCATGCAGACAAAGAAAAGTCTCGCAATCCAGCGACCGCTCCGCCCAGCATTTTCCAGCGTTGATGCTGCCCAAGCCCCAGCAATTCCAAACGTTCCCGCTATCGCGACCGCTACTGCGATAAGCTGAAACGTCAAAAAAAGAGGCTTCCACCACACGAAATATTGAATCCCCAGATCAGAATAGGTAACAGCCCGGTTCGACGTGACAAATTTCAAATTCCAAATTCTTTGCTCTTAACTCCCTGCTGCCAACTCCCTGCTGCCAACTCCCTGCGTCCAGCTTCCCGCTCCCTGCTCCTTCATGAAAATAACCGCCATCCCACAACTGTACCGCAACCTGAAGCGGTGGCGTGAGATCTTGGCCGTGCTTCGTCGATATGGTTTGGCAGATTGGCTGACGCAGTTCCGATTGCCTTTTCGCGACGCGCTGAAAGACCGGGGCGGTATTCCCCTATCAACTTACTCGCGCGAACAACGCGTGCGAATGGCACTCACTGAACTCGGACCAACATTCATCAAACTCGGCCAGGTGCTGGCGGCGCGTCCCGATATGGTTGGGCCCAAACTGGGCGAAGAACTCAAGGGCCTGCGTGCCAACGTCCAGCCCGATCCGATCGTTACGGTTCGGAATCTGCTCGCCAAGGAACTCGGGGCCGATTACGAAACACATTTTCAGTCGATCGACCCCGTGCCGCTGGCCACGGCTTCGATTGGGCAAGTCCACCGCGCTGTTCTGAACGACGGTCGCAAAGTGGTTGTCAAAGTGCAACGCAACGAGATCGAACGAACGATGCGACAAGACTTTGAAGTCTTGACCGGTTTGGCGCAACTGGCCGAGCGAGTCGAAGGCTTCGCGGCTTGGCGACCGGCCGACATGGTTCGGCAGCTGGCGCCGATGATCGCACGAGAACTTGACTTTGGCCGTGAACGACAGAATCTCGAATACTTTGCCGACATGCTGCGTTCGCGATCCGACACGGTTGTGGTCCCGCGTCCGATCAATGAGTTGTGCACGCGTCGCGTCTTGGTGATGGAAGAATTGGGTGGCATCTCGGTGGCAGAATTTCTGAGTCAAACACGGGCGACGAAGGTTCCCGCGAAGTCCCACACTTTGTCAGCGGACAACGGTTCAGCAGTCAGTGCCACATCACCTGCATCTGCAGCCGCCGCATCGGGCCGGCCAGAAAAGACGCACGAGGCGATCCGGGAAGAAACCAAGCAGCGACTTTCCGAAACGATTGCCAGCGTTTACCTGTCGATGTTGTTCGATGAGGGACTTTTTCATGCCGACCCTCATACGGATAATCTGTTCCTGCTGGATGACGGTCGCTTAGGGATCTTGGATTTTGGGATGATCGGTCGGATCGATGAAACCTTGCGCGAGACGATCGAAGACATGCTGGTTGTGATCGGTCGCGGCGACCAAAGCCGTCTGACGCGTTTGATTCGTCGCATCGGCGACCCACCGCCCACGTTAGACGAGTCAGCACTGACAATCGACGCCGCAGACTTTGTTAGTACC
>JBFJVZ010000589.1:0-3106 GCA_041623895.1 Pirellulaceae bacterium
GGGCTGGCGAAGTGCTCGCTTGGAGCTCGCAATTCTGACCCCCGGCTTCGTTCTTTAACCGCTTCGCGGTAACAAAATCCAGATCACCGACTGTGACAAGCTTTCCCAATTTGAGCCGTTTAAACGTCTGACCCTCCCGCTGCGCACGCTGCGCAGGAGGGTGAAACAGCGCACGAGTCCGCGTCAAATTCCGTCAGGGCGCTGCCTGAACCTAAAACAAACTACTTGCCGACAAGCTTGCCATGGCGGCATCGGCAGCGTCTTGCCACTGGTCCCGGGTATGGGGCCGACGACGTGACGATCGACCCAGTTGGGCCGGAAACGGGCACGCGAAAAGTATTCCGCGGGGGCAGCTGGTGGCAGCGACGCAAGAATTCCCGCTCCGCGTTTCGCGGTCATCATTTCCCGCATTTCCGCATGAATGAACACGGGCTACGACTTGTGCTGACGATGGATCAATGACCTGGCTCGGTTGTGAATGCCGTTGAACGTCCGTAACCAGAAAAAAACGCGTCGGCTTGGCTAAGCCGACGCGTTTTGGTCGCGGGAGTCGCGGTCGTTGTTTTGACGTTGCAGCAAACGCTATTTCATCTTTGCGCTGGCCGGCAGCGTTGCGATCGTCGGTTCCGGGTTGACCTGATCAGCCTGTGTGAACTGCTCGGTTTCGGGAAGCCGGTCGACCATCGCCACGGGGGTATGCCGTTTGAGCGCTTTGGCGCCGCCCAACAAACTGCCGCCCACGCCGTCGAAGCCAACGGCGCTTTCACGTGCGTCGACAACCGCTCCCGAACGGAACGGACCGATGCCCAGCACATAAGTGTCGTTGTTGTGAGTCAACGCGTTGGCGTGTCCACCCATTCCCAGGGACCGACCCGTTTTGGGGTCGTAGGCCACCAGTCCGATTTTTGCGGTTCCCATTTGCGTGTTGCGCGAGGCTAACTTGATTTCCGGAAGCTCGATCGGCAGACCCGGCATGCCCAACGCCGGAATGCCCAAGAAGCTCTCCTGGCTGTCAGTGCCAACGCCGGCACATCGTGCTTCCAAGACGATGTCGGCCGCGTCAGCTGCTGCCGCCAAACTGCCGCCGGCCGCCAGTACGCGGTGGCGTAGCGAGCCAACCAAATAACCTTTGTCGACGGAATCCAGATACTTGTCGTCAACGAATACCTTGTACCCGGCAAAGTCAGTGAAGCGAATGCTGGACATGGCGCGGTCCATCGCAGACGAAAGCAAGATTTGTTCCGTACCCGTCCTGGCGGTATTGCTTGTTGTCGTTGTCGCACATCCGCTGCAAACGGCTGCCATCAGCCCAAATACCAAAAGGGGCGAATGACACTTAATGAATGAATGGTTTGCTGACTTGGACATCCCTGTCCCTCTTGAATTTGAATGTTGGAATCGTCATCGACCCGTTTTGCGATGACCTGTTGTTTGGTCGGATAACCTACGACCTTGTTCTTCGACGCTTCCCCCCACCAAGCTGTATGTGAACAACCGTTACCCGGAAAAGTTTGCCGGAATTCCGGATGGAACCTATTTTACATGTCCAACGTCCTTTTCGTATTCTTCCTAATGCTGTGATAGCGGGGAATTGGCCTCCACCTCTGAAGACTCGTGTACACAAGTCTAGTGCGTCCGCACAAGCGTAATTTCGAGTCGGGTAGCGAAGCTCGTCACAGCGCTTTGGCAGTTCAGGTTTTTCACCGAAAGTCTTGACGACTTTCGCTACGACCAAAGCCCATTGCTTTCGAACGCTGCGCCGTTCGGGCAGCATGCCTGATCTACAATGGCGTCGCGTCGATTCTAATTTCCTTCCACGAAGGCCATTGTTGTGAAACTCTGTTTGCGTTTGCTGATTGCGTTGCTCGCCCTTCTCTGCCTCGCGCCGCCGGCATCCGCACAAACGACCGAACGACCCAATGTCTTGTTTGTCTTCTTGGATGACTACGGCTGGCGCGACTGTGGCTTCATGGGAACGGATTACTACGAGACCCCGAATCTGGATGCCTTGGCGAAGGCCGGCATGATCTTCACCAACGCTTACGCGGGAGCAGCCAACTGCGCCCCTTCGCGCGCCTGTTTGCTGTCCGGCCAATACTCTCCTCGACACGAAATCTATAACGTGGGTACGTCGCGACGGGGGAATCCAAAGTTTGGTTCCCTGATGCACATTCCCGGCACCGACACGTTGCGCACCGATATTCGTACCTGGGCGCATTGTGTTCAGGACGCCGGTTACAAAACGGGCACGATTGGCAAGTGGCATCTCAGCCAGGATCCGCTGCCTTACGGATTCGACGTAAATGTGGGTGGGACTCATAGCGGCAGCCCGCCGCGCGGTTACTTTCCTCCGCACCCCAAGGCCCCGGGGCTGGAGGACGCGCCCCGGGACGAATACTTAACGGATCGTTTGACCGATGAGGCGATTGGATTTATCGACCGCTTCCAGGACGAGGCCTGGTTTTTGTACTTGACCCATTTCGCCGTGCACACGCCTTTGCAGGCAAAGCAGTCACTGTTGAAAAAGTACGACGACAAACCGCCGGGGGAGTTGCACGAATCAGCGGTGATGGCAGCGATGATTCAAAGTGTTGACGAGGGCATCGGGCGGATTGTGGCCAAACTAGACGAATTAGGACTGAGTAAAAAAACCGCCATCGTGTTCACGTCCGACAACGGGGGCTACGGACCAGCGACGTCCATGCATCCACTGAAAGGCTACAAGGGAACTTATTACGAGGGCGGTATTCGGGTGCCGTTTTTTGTCACCTGGCCGGGCGTTGTTCGCTCCGGCACGACTTGCGACGAGCCCGTGATTAACGTCGACTTGTTCCCCACGTTTTGTGAGATGACCGGAGCAGAAACGCCACAGGATCAAGCGGCCGATGGCATTAGTTTGTTACCCCTGCTGCGGGGCGAGAAACTAGCCGAGCAGCGCGCGTTGTTCTGGCATTTCCCCGCTTACTTGCAAAGTTATCAGCGCATCGATGAACAGCGCGATCCCCTGTTTCGCAGCCGACCGTGCAGCATCATGCGGATGGGTGATTGGAAACTTCACGAGTATTTCGAGGACGGCGGGCTGGAGCTTTACAACTTGAAGGACGAC
>JBFJVZ010000590.1:0-3093 GCA_041623895.1 Pirellulaceae bacterium
CTGGGCACGAATCACCGACGATGATTTTCGCGGGCTGGAGGGGATGACTAGCCTGACGCATCTCGATGCGACTTCGACAGAGATTACGGATCGGTCGCTGAAGCAAATTGCAACCTACACGTCGCTGCGAACGTTAAGGCTGAACGGCGGTCGTAATTTGCAAAGGGGAATCAGCGACGTCGGCATCGAGCAACTTAAGCCGTTGAAACGACTTGAAGGACTGACGCTTTATCACACGCTGATCACCGATGAAGGCCTGATACATCTTGCCGATTTCAAATCGCTACGACAGCTCAACCTCACGAATAGCAAAATCACCGACACAGGTCTGAAAACACTTGCCGGATATTCACAACTCGAGGACCTCAATTTCGAGGGCTGCAGGAACGTCAGTGACGCAGGCCTCGCTCACCTGGCCGCGCTGAAGCAACTCAAAAAGATTGACCTGCAAGACACGCGTGTTACCGACGAGGGAATGAAGTCGTTGTCGAGCCTCCCGCAACTAAGAGAAGTCCAGGTGCTGAGCACAGCCATTACCGACAAGGGGTTGCTGCATTTCACGAAATGCCCAAGCCTGCGGAGAATTGGTATTACGGCGACGCGAACCACCCCGGAGGGCATCAGCCAATTCAAACAGGCGATGCCCGACTGCAGAGTCGAACACCTCGATTTATGAGTGAGTTTCCCTTCCGACAAACCGGGTTACGACTTAGGTAGGCTGTTTAATGACCAAAGACTAAAGTCATCAATCAAAACATTGAAGTGATGAAATGGGAACAATCAAATGCATCGCAGTCCTGGCCTTCTTGCTTTGCGGTTGTGCATCCGCGCTTGGTGAAGATGTAGCCGCACTTGACATCCCACGGGAGTGGAAGCCATCGCACAGCCAAAATGGAAAAACTATCTCCGCCGTGGTACGAATCATTGGCGTCGTTCAGGAGCCCTTTCCAGATCCCAGGACTGGAAAGCAGGTCTTCCAGAGCAAGGCCGTTGTCCTTCAGACGGAGCTGAAAAGCAAGCAATATGTCCCTTCCAGTGTCCGGGTGTACCTTTTTTGTGCAGCTCCGCTTCATAAGAACACTGACGTCCGTGTCACGGGCGAACTCTCCATCTCAGACGGCCAGATCAAAGGTGGGACGCATCCGGCAACGATCCGCATGAGCAAGACAAACTCCGATTTGGCATTCGCGCAAGAACATCGGACCACGACTTCGCAGGCTATCTCTACCACGTTCGACGCACAGGCGAGTTCCGTGAAGCCGGTGACTTCAGCAGAGGAAGACGACCTTTCATTGCCATTCGTCACCTTCGGAAAATCGATTGCCCCAGCCGATCCGGCTACGGACAAAGACAAGCCTCCGCGACCAGAAGACGTGCCTTCTGCGACCGCGTGGGAGATGGTGATTCTCCCCGACAGTCAGACGTTGGTGACACGCGACAGTTATACGCAGGTGGTTCACCGGGACCTGAAGACTGGGCGGATGACCCGCAGCATGAAATCGCCCGATCGGTTGAACTTCGCGATTCTGGAGATCTGCCCGCAGACGGGCGGATTTCTGAGCACCGACGCTGAAACGTTGAGTCGACCACTGTTGAAAGATAGCCAGCTCATGGCTGACCTCAAGAAGCACTTTAGCTATGTAAATAACACCTGCTTCTCTGCGGACGGCAAACGGGTGGCGGTGCTTTTTAGTGCGTATCACGCAAGAGTCTACGACCGCGGCTCCGGGAAGCTACTCCGACAGTTCGGGGCCCCGCCGACGCTTGACTATAGCCGTCCCGGTTGCATCACTCTGTCGGCGGACGGAAAGCATGTTGCTTTTAAATACGGAGCAACGAAAGAGGCATGGAATGTGGAGACCGGCGTTCGCCTGCCGATGCCCTCTTGGGGCCCTGACCACTTGAATTGGCGCGACGAATATCAGTTTGCCCCCGACGGGACGCTCTCCATCAAGCAGAAGCACGAAATCAGTTTCTGGGACGTGGAGCGAGGGAAACAGCTCCGCACTCTCAAAGACAAGCCGCATGAGGTGGGTGCGGTGGCGTTCTCGGCGGATGGAAAGTTGATGGCCCATGCCCGCAAGTCGTCAAAAGGAGAAGTTGTCCTCTGGGATCTAAAAACCGATCGGGTGATCCGCGTACTTCGCGGCGCACAAGGCGGAGCCAAGACTATCTGCTTCACTCCCGATAGCAAAAAACTGTATGCCAGCACCGGGAGCACTCTGACGGTGGGCTGGGATTTGTTGAATGCCGATCTGCGAAAGGAATGAATTTGTGTTTACCGATTCTCTTAACCCGCGGGGATCGCGATTTCGCTCCTGGCGGATTCAAGTTGAGCGGTCGGAATCCGAATTTGCGACTGCCGGGTTACGTACCGCTGCCCGTTAGGCTGCAAACTTGCAGTCGATATGCTGATATACTGACCAGGCTAAGACAAATTATGCGGCAAGAACACGATCCAGCACAACGGACTAGCTCAATGCGATTGATTCCGATCACCTTTGCGTTTCTTATTCCTGTCACACTTTGTTGGGTCGCCAACGGTGACGATGCCGTGGAGTCGGACGTGATTCAAAAGCTGGCAACAATGAAGCCGAGCATCGCCCTCGAAAGTGTAGAAAGGCCCAACACGGCTTCCGTTCTGTTGTACACGGTCGAAGGCCAGTTGCTCGGCGGTAAGCCGGCGGCCATATGCGATATCAATAACTGCCGCATCGCTATCGTTGGCGTGGACATTTCAAAGACCCGATCGCGCAACAAGAGTTTGAACCTGCGAGTAGCGGGGGAGAAAGCGGAAGCACAGACCGTTAAGGGGACGGATGGAAAGCCCTTCTTTTTCAGCAAGTACGAAAGCAGTAAGCAAAGCAAAAAAGCACAGTGCCGATTCCACAATTTTGAATTCGATATGACCGACCGCCATTTAGGATTTGGCCCCCGTAAACCCGGCGGCTACAGAAGTAGCGGCACCCTTTGGGCAAACCCCAGTAATGCGGGGGTGTTGATATTGGTCGACTCCTCCACGGGGAAGTTCACGACGCACGCAATGCGACCAAAATCCAAGCGAGTTGAGCTGCCGGAGAGCAAAAGCCGGGA
>JBFJVZ010000591.1:0-3086 GCA_041623895.1 Pirellulaceae bacterium
TCCGACGGTCGCCCAGGGCCGTTTGTATTTTGGCAGCGGTGATGGTCACGCGTACGCACTGGACGCTGCAACCGGGCGGCTGCTGTGGCGATTTCGCGCGGCGCCGATCGAACGTTTGATCAACGTTTATGGATCCTTGAATTCAACGTGGCCCGTCAACTCGGGTGTGTTGGTTAAAGACGGAGTCGCCTACTGTGCGGCTGGCATCATTGATCACGATGGCACCTATGTTTACGCGCTGGATGCGGTGACGGGTCAGCTTCGCTGGCAAAACAATTCTTCGGGACACTTGAACGAAGAATTGCGCAAAGGCGTCAGCGTGCAGGGCAATCTGACGATTGATGATGATCGCTTGCTGTTAGCGGGCGGCAATCAGGTTTCGCCCGCACCGTTTGATTTGCAGACTGGCCATTGCCAGGCCGGGCCGATCGATCAGGGGCACCCCAAGAGTAACAACGGGCGTTTCTGCGGAATGTTTCTGGGCAAGTATCCAATCGTGGGCGGACGAATTCTGTTTTCTGCGGCGGACAATGTCTCCACCAAGGGAAGTTTTACGCTGACCGCCGACAATCGTCAGTCCACACTCAGCTACGGCGGGATTCCTCCGGCTTGGGATGATTCGACCGTCGTGTTGGTGAACTTCCTGTACGGCAAGCTGACGTGCTGTGATGCCGAGAAAGTTTCCACGCTGATTGCCGATCCGCCCAAACCAAAGACGCCTGCTTTCCGTGGTCGGCGGGCTTTGGTTGACGAATTCGACGCGGGCGGTGCCGTCCGCTGGCAAAGTGATCTGGGCGAATCCAACAAATTCGCAGCGCTCGCTTTGGTGGTCGCCCCGCAGCGAATTGTTGCAGTCGTTCAGCATCAAGAAAAACACCGCGCTCAACCACAATGGTATGTGGCCGCATTTAACAAAGCCAACGGTAACCAGTTGTGGCGTCATGAACTGGCCGGTAAGCCGTTGCCCGATGGATTGCTGGTCGACCGAGACGGCCGGGTCATCATCACGATGCTGGACGGCAGCCTGGTCTGCTTCGAAAAGAAAGATTAGCTGCTGCGTTGTCGACGGATGTGTAGGCCAGGTGCTGGAGAGCGTCCGGCTTAGCGAGTAATTTAAGCTTGGCTTTTCACTTGAGTCATGGTAGTTGCCGACATGAACATTTTGATTGGTCACAATCTTGCGACAACTGCGTAGCAGTGACAGCGTAGAGCCTGGGGTCAGGATTGCTCGTCTAAGCGAGTATTCCGCAGCCCCAGGAATCGCCGCGGGGAACGTATTTCTGCGGGTCGTTTTCCTGGGGTTACACCAACTTCGCTGTCGCTCGTTGGTTCACCCCAGGCTTTATGCTTTCGCTGCTCCGCAGCTTATTGGATGCTAACCTATTCTTTGGGCTGCGGCCCAGGATTTACGCAGCCATGACTTCGTGGTTTTATTTCATGATATTGAGCAGCAGTTCCTCAGCGGGACGCTCTCGAACACACTGCGGCTGCTAAACATGATCAGCAATCTACTTGCGGACTGTCCGCGGCACTTGTCGGCAGAATTATCGGAGATTCTGGTTAAGACCGATGCGGTTCGTATCGAGCGAATTGTCTCAGCGGGTCATGTCAGCCCTGATGGATTCTGGTACGACCAGCAGGAAAACGAATGGGTCGCCGTTCTGAGCGGCGAGGCGAGGCTGCGATTTGACGATGACCCACATCCGCTCCATTTGAAGCCGGGTGATTGGATCACCATCCCGGCTGGTCGCAAACACCGAGTCGAATGGACGACGCCGGAAGAGCCGACCGTCTGGCTGGCAGTTTTCTTTTCCAGCGACGAATGAAGCGTTACGATTGAAGATGCTCAGCCCACCGGAGGTGATTGATGACACGATTTTTTCTGGTTGGATTGGTCTGCTTTTATCTTGCTGCCAATGTTGCTCAGCTTCATTCACAAGTCCCCCATGCGGGACTTGCCGAGCACAACGCGGGCATCGCGGCACGCTATCCGGGCGATGCAGGAATCGAAGCAGATCCCAACGTCGTCTTTGTCGAGAATTTCAACGACAAACTCGATTCGATAACCGATCGCTGGGAGTCGGTCAAAGCCAAAGAATGTTTGTCGCTGTCGCCCGACGTGCCGGCCGGCAGTCTCGGCAACACGTCGCTCTTGATCACGCATACGGGCGGGCAAGGCACGGGCGCGCATCTTTATCGCCGATTAATGCCGGGGTTTGATAAGTTGCATTATCGCTTTTACGTCAAGTTCGATATCGATTGCGTGCCGATTCATCATTTTTTTCACGTTGGTGGTTACAACCCGGCGACCGCGTGGCCACAAGGCGGCGCGGGAACTCGTCCGCGCGGTGACGAACGATTCACGACCGGTGTTGAACCTTTCGGCCGGAATTGGCGGTGGGATTATTACTCCTATTGGATGAAGATGCGCGGCAGCCCACCGCGTGGTCAGTGTTGGGGCAACTCATTGATCCATGACCCCGCCGCGCAGGTGACCAAGGGCAAATGGCAATGCCTGGAGTTGATGATGAAGATCAACGATGTGGGAGAATCCAACGGAGAAATGGCACTTTGGCTTGACGGAAAACGGATCAGCCACCTCCGCAAAGGTTCCCCCAAGGGCAAGTGGGTATTCGACAAGTTTCTGCCGGGACAGGGTGGCCAAGGCGTTCGCTGGAATGACGATCGTGGCGGCCCCGAATCCTTGAACTTCGCTGCCGGAGGCGATCCATTTGAAGGGTTTCAGTGGCGATCTGACGAGCGATTGAATCTGAATTTTCTCTGGTTGCTTTGCTACATCACCAAATCACCAGAGGGCCATGTGAGCAAGATTTGGTTCGATGATATCGTCGTGGCCAAGGAGTATATTGGACCGATCGCGGTTCGTTAGTTTTTTGTCCAGGGCTATCTTGATGGGACGGCGAGGCCGCCGCCGAGCCAAGACAACATGAGTTTCATGGGAGGGCGAGGCCGAGCCGAAGCGTTGGAAAATGCTTTGTGGCTCCGCGGGAGCGTCGCCCTCCCAGCGGTTGGGAAGCTTGTCTTTTTGTCGCCCACGCCTATCAAAGAAAGTCGGAATGCCAAAA
>JBFJVZ010000592.1:0-3033 GCA_041623895.1 Pirellulaceae bacterium
CATTTCGTCGATAAACTCGTCCCGCGATAGTCCACAATCCTCTTGCCGGATCGTTATCGTGTAGAGATGAAATGCGTGCCGAGTATCATTTGCCGGTTCGGCAGGAGTCCCAATCGGTAGATTCCGGAATTCCTGCTGATACCTATTCCAGATCTCTTGACGTCTCAGCCAGGATCGCTCGACGCGCGCCAGCTGATGAATACCGATCGCCGCTTGCAGATCCATCATGTTGTACTTGAACCCGGTCTCCACGACATGATAGTGCTTATAACCCTTGTCGCCGAACCTGTGCCATGCGTCACGGGACATACCGTGGAGTGACAGGATCTTGATGCGGTCTATCGCCTCGCGCGCCTTTGCAATTACCATACCGCCTTCGCCGGTAGCGACGTTCTTAGTCG
This sequence comes from Pirellulaceae bacterium, assembly GCA_041623895.1. GTDB lineage: Bacteria > Planctomycetota > Planctomycetia > Pirellulales > Pirellulaceae > JBFJVZ01. The sequence continues at coordinate 402 of JBFJVZ010000592.1, forward strand.
CATAGAAGCTGAAGCACCCAAAGTCTCCAAAGGTCCCCGCTTTCCGACCTCTGAACTCGGTTTCGATGGCATGTGCGCAGTCTTCAATGACACTGAGCCGATGCTTTTCTGCAATCGCCATAATTGCGTCCATATCACATGCCCGGCCGGCAAAATGCACCGGAACAATCGCCCGTGTGCGCTCAGTAATTTTTTGCTCGATCTGTTTGGGATCGATGTTGAGCGTTTTCTTGTCAATGTCGACAGGCACGGGCGTGGCGCCCGCATGAATTGCCGCGTTAGCGGTTGCACAGAATGTCATCGCCGTCGTAATGACCTCATCACCGGGCTTGATGCCAGCGGCGAGAAAGCTGACGTGTAAAGCTGCGGTACAAGAATTCAGTGCCGCCACGCAGTCAACGTCGAGGCCTTTGTACGCAGCAAATTCTCGCTCGAATCGCTGCACCTTGGGTCCGGTACCGAGCCAGCCAGCATCCAGGCTATCAACGACTTCATCAATCTCCGCTCGTTGGATATCCGGCGCACCGAAAATTATGAACTCGTCAGACATTTTGCTGGGAACTCACAATTCGGATGATCGATTCAAGCGATGACATACCACAAGTTTAGCTGGTCGTGAGCTTACTGACTGTTGATTGGATGAGTTTGAAAGTGACCAATTCCGGAATAACTTCGTCCGGAAACTGTATTTCAAGCTCATCCTCAAGCGCCATGATCAATTGCATATGCTTGAGCGAGTCCCAGCGCTCAATCGTCGCAGGAGAACTCTCGTCATCTATTTCGCCCGGGTCGACCCCGAGAATTTGCGACATTACGCGCTTGATCGACTCAGTCATCCACTCACTCCACATGAACTTGCATGATCTTAATATAATCAGATGGGCGCGACGTTAATTCTGATATGTAGCGTCTATGTCCCGATTCCTCGCGCGCCAGCTTCAGCCCAATCTGATCCCAGAATTCTGCAACCTGGGCGTTCTTCAGGGTCGGGACATATTCCGCCTTCCAAGAGTCAAGATGCCACAATTCTTCGAGCATCTGCATGCACTGGTCCACAAAAGCGAACTCGAGCTGCCGACCGAGTATGCGGCAGCTCAGTAGCAAGGAATCCACAATGCCGGTCGAGCCTTTGCGCTTGGCAATAAAGACACCCGTAAGACCCATATCGCCATAGCGATCGCGAACTTTCATCGAATAAACGGCGGATTCTTTGTCGGCAACAAACTCGCGGATTTCCGTTTCGGAATATCGCCGCGTCGTGAGATTGAACTGATTTGTCCTCTGCGTCAGTTGTGCAACGCGTGCGAGGTCCGCGTCAGTCGGTCGAGAAATCTCCGCAATTGTGCCCAAACTCTTCAGGTAATCCGTTAAATCATCGAAGCGACTCACGTCCTGCTGACGCCGCGTGGCTTCTTGGTACATTTGAGTTCGTCGCCGATCTTCATCACTTTGCGTAAGAGAATCGAATAATCCGTCCTTAATTAGAAGATCTCCATAGCACTCAAGCTCTTCCGGAACTTGTATTACAGTTACCTCAGGCAGAAATTCCCTTACGAGCGCGCATTCTCGCGGACTATCGTCTACATATACGAAGCTGTCGATGCCTATATTCAGCTCGTTCGCGAGAGACGCAATATTTTCCGCCTTGTTATTCCAGTTTATCCGCCAGGCGACAAGATTGGACTGTTTGAGCAGACAATGCGGATGTGCCCGAAGAACCTCCCACACGTCTTCCTCATTATTCTTGCTACAAATTGCAAGCAGAACTCCCTGTTCATGCAATTTTAAGGCCGACTGTTGCAACTTGTAGAAAGCGGATCCGGGGAGTTCATCAGGATGTAACTCAATTCCATTCATCCCATCTTCGCCAATTACACCGCCCCAGAGTGTGTTGTCACAATCGAGAATGAGACATTTCTTCGAACTTCCCTTTAGAGCGCGAACTTGTTTAGCGACGTCTATAGCCATTCGATTCAGTACCGGTGCCGTGAACGGTGCTTGTGATAGCTTCCAGAACCGTTTGTCTATTCCTTTTTTCGTTCCAAAATCGACAAGAGTTTGTTCCCAGTCGGCAATATGCACCCGCTGCGGATTCGTATCTGCGACTTGGCGCATCCGATCATTGAGCCGACGAACCTGTGCAACCCGATCAGGATCGGCCGAGTCGTTAAGTAATAAATCGATGGGGGGAAGTAAGGTATTGATGATTATCAAGGAACCCGTACGATCAAGGGTCAAAGTCAGCAGGTCATCAAGCCGCTCGAGCGCCTCATCTGCGTTCCATTTTTTGGCCGTACAGCCGCTGTCGAGATAATCCAGTAGTAATGATAGAACTATGATGTCCGGACGGTCCTGGTTAATCGAGGATCCCGGGTCCAGAATCTCCTGCGACATCGTGTCGTATCCACCGAATGTTATAAGCGGCCGTACATCATCGCGCAACAGGTGAAATTTTAAATACGGCTCGACAGGCTCGATTGTGAAATTGCGAAGGAAGTGAATCCTCGCCTGATCGCGCCATGGCACGTCAGCCGCCTCGGCGACTTCAACTTCGGCAACCAAAGATGCGAGATGCTGTAGAGCATTGTCGGTTAGTAATTTCTTCCGGCGCATGCCAGTTCAGGCTTCCTCA
>JBFJVZ010000593.1:0-3023 GCA_041623895.1 Pirellulaceae bacterium
CGACCCCAACGAATCGGTTTGGCCCCGAACTGCAATTTGGCCACGCCGTCGGTGACGCGATCAAAGATCCAGTGCTGATCATCAAGTGCGCCTGGGGTGGCCGTGCCTTGGCTGTCCGCTTTCGTCCGCCCAGTAGTGAGCCCGGTGACTATACGACGCGCGACAAACAGACGAAACAACTAAAACCGCTGCCGGCGGAGACTTACGGCGAAGCGTATCGCGACACGATACGCATCGTCAAAGAGACGCTCTCTGATCTCAACAGCGTGATGCCGGACTACGACGGGTCTGGCTATGAGTTGTCAGGCTTCGTCTTTTTCCAAGGGTTCAACGACATCATCGATCAAAAGAAGATGGATGAATACGGCCAGAATCTTGCCAATTTGATACGTGATGTGCGTAAGGACCTCGACGCTCCGAAGTTGCCGTTCGTCATCGGTGAACTGGGGCAACAGGGTTCGGAGCCGGAAAAACGCTACGCGGAAAAACATTTTAAGTTTCGCAAAATCCAATCCGATGTGCCGAAGATGGACGAGTTTGCCGGCAATGTCAAATTCGCCGAGACGGCCAAGTACGTCGTCAAGGACGGCGAGTCGTTCGATGGCGGCTATCACTACTTCGGCCGTGCAGACACGTTTTTTCACATCGGCCAATCGTTTGCTGATGCGATGCTGAGTCTCTTGCCGGATCGAGAATAAGCGGCCAACCGACGCGGAAACGCGGTCACGCGATGTAGGCCAAAACACGTCCTGGCGATCCGGCTGCCAGGACAGATGCTGGCCGGCAAAAATGGGGCGTCAATTATGAAAATGCGCGTGGTCCTCTCTACCGCTGCGGCGTGACATTGCCAAGACTTCCGCTAATGGCATGTCGAGCAACTCAGCGGTTTTCAGAATCTGTGGGTCTGCAAGATACGGGCTTAATTCTTCCCTGGCGGCAGCCGAGCAACGATACTGGCAAACGATCAGCAGTGAATTGGAGCGATGGTCCGTGGATAATTTCCTGACCGCTGGACAGGCAGCTGCCAGCGGCTTGAGGTGAGCATCCAACACCGAAACCGCGTAAGCTGGTTGAATAGCCATCACGATTTCCCTGTTTTGCCAATGACGGTGCAAGATCGCTGCACCACACAGAAGCAACGCCGCAACCGTGATCGCAACAAACAGCGATCGCAACGAGAAGCTGCGACGAGGTCGGGCATTTGGCTTGATTTCTTGATCAAACATCCATTTTCCTGGCCCGCAGGTGCAGGTGGTCGCCATCTGTTACCTTAATTTGGGTCGCCGGCAACTCATCACCCAAGGGTACCAGAATGAATCCGCAAGATCGACGCAATTTTCTCAAAGCAACCGCGGCGGGGACCGCACTGGCATTCAACTCCGCGTCCACCGCTTTCGCAGTCGACGCTACCCCGCAGGGATCGATGAATTTTGGTTTAGTGACTTACCTGTGGGGCAAGGACATGGATCTGCCCACGCTGATCGATAGCTGCGAGAAATCGGGAATCAGCGGCGTTGAACTCCGGACCCAGCACGCTCACGGCGTCGAACCAAGTTTGTCTTCGCAACAGCGGCAAGAAGTACAAAAACGATTCGCCGACAGCTCCGTCGAATTGGTCGGCTACGGCTCAAACGCACAATTTCACGAAAATGATCCGGCCAAAATCAAACAGAACATTGAGCTCACCAAACAATACATCCAACTGATGCACGACTGCGGCGGCAGTGGTGTGAAAGTCAAACCGAATGGATTCCCAAACGGTGTGCCGCGTGAGAAAACGATCGAACAAATCGGCAAGGCGTTGAACGAGGTCGCCGAATTCGGTGAGGGATTCGGCCAGCAGATTCGCGTCGAAGTTCACGGGAAAGGTACCAGCGAATTACCGGTGATCCGAGACATTTTTCAAGTAGCCGATCATCCCAACGCCACCGTCTGTTGGAACTCCAACGATGTCGACCTGCAAGGCGGAGGCTTGGAGCACAACTTCAATCTGATTAAGGATCGTTTTGGGGCGACGGTGCATGTTCGCGAATTGAATCTCGGTAACTATCCCTACGCCGATCTAATGAAGCTGTTCCTGAAGATCAAATACGAGGGCTGGATTCTGCTTGAGGCACGCACCAATCCCAAAGACAAAGTCGCTGCACTAATCGAACAGCGTAAAGTATTCGAGCGAATGACGAGCCAATGAGTTCGTTGTCTGTCGGGCAATCTGGCAGCTGAATGCGGAAGAATTCGTTAGCAGAACATGCTGGATTCCGTACTTTGGTACGATTGTTTTCGCGATTCGCAAAAACACAGGGTAACGATATGAGCGACGTTCTTCCCCGCACGATCACGCGGCCGATGCAATTCGAAAATGGATGCGCCAATGGATTCAGTCATCGGTGGCAAAATGGTCAGTATTGCTCCATCATGACCAAACTCGGCATCGTTGGCTGCGGAATTTATGACGTGAAGACAGCCGGCGAATTCGGGCAGGCGATCGCGATCGCCAAAGGCACACCGTCACAACCGTTGGTGGAGCCGGAAGATTTGCTCGCTGCAAAGATTGTGGATGCAACGCCGCGCGCTCGGGAAATCGGCATCACCGTTGGCATGTCCGGCAAAGAAGCGGTCGAACTGATGCTCGCGAAAGAGCATGCTTAGTGAAATCGGATGGCCAGCCCCGTTCCAGCGAAGTAATCATCCGCATTGTCGTCGAGACCTACGCCGGCGCGAATATCCCATTGGATATCGTTATTGATCAAGTAAGTGAATCCGCCGTTAAAGTAATTCTCGGGTCGTGCCGTATCTGCGCTGCTCGGGTACAAGCCAAAGTACTCGGTGTATCCGCCCAGGCGATCGGTTAGCGAATAAGCAATCGTCCACGATTGCGCCCACAATGTGAACGCCTGACTGGTTGTATCGTCGGTCACTCGATTGAATTGAGTGCTGCCAGCGGTGGACAGGAAATCGTTGATCTCCCACCCGTAGATCCAATTCAACCCGGCCAAGACTTCGTCGGCGGTAAAATCCCTGTC
>JBFJVZ010000594.1:0-2997 GCA_041623895.1 Pirellulaceae bacterium
AGCCAAGCTGGCTGCCTTGGATGGTGCCGAGGAAGCAATTCTGTACAGCAGCGGAATGGCCGCTATCGTCGGCTTGTTGATGAGCCGTTTGAACGCCGGCGACGAAATTGTCTTCTTCGATCAGTGTTACCACCGCAGTCGCGAGTTTTGCACAAAACATCTTTCCCGGTTCGGTGTGGTGACGCATCAAGTAACCACGGGCGACTTTGAGGCGATGGAAGCGGCGATCAACGACAAGACCAAAATGTTGGTCAGCGAGTCGCCGACGAACCCGCATTTGACCGTGGTTGATCTGGAGAAGTTTGCGGCGATCGGCAAAGCGAACGAAGTCGAAACCTTGATTGATGCAACGCTGGCAACGCCGTTCAACATCAAACCGATCGAATACGGAATCGATTTTGTCTTGCATTCCGCCACCAAGTATTTGGGCGGCCACAACGATTTGTTGGCGGGCGTGTTGTGTGGCTCCAGCGAAGCATTGGAACCCGTCCGCGCGCTCCGCGGAATCTTGGGCAGCATCAATTCCTCCCACAATTTGTATCTCTTGGAACGCGGCTTGAAAACATTCGAGTTGCGGATTCAGCGGCACAACGAGAACGGCCAACGAATCGCCGAGTTCTTGGAAGCGCACCCGCGCGTGGAAAGGGTTTATTACCCCGGTCTGGCCTCGCACCCAAGCCACAATATCGCAGCGGCGCAGATGCGTGGCTTTGGTGGTTTGATCACGTTCACCGTCAAGAATGCGGATTGGAAACAGACTTCGCGGATCGTCGACGCGGCTAAGATTCCCAGAATCGCACCCAGTTTGGGCGGTGTCGAATCTTTGATCGAACAGCCGCTGGTGATGAGCTACTATCACTGCACGCCCGAGGAACGTAAGCAGTTCGGGATTGCTGACAACATGATCCGTATGTCTTGTGGAATCGAGAATCCCGAGGATCTGATCAGCGATCTCGAGCAAGCCCTTGACGCATGAGCGAATCATCTGATCGCGGCGATTCCTTTCGCACCCGCGCGATTCACGTTGGCAATGAAATCGATCCGGCCACCGGCGCGGTCATACCGCCGATTCATCTGGCCAGCACGTATCGCCAACCCGCGGCCGGTAAGTGGGGCGAATTCGACTACGGTCGTAGTGGCAACCCGACACGCAGCCATTTGCAGGCGACCCTGGCATCTTTGGAAGGCGGCTGTGGAGCGCTCGCGTTTTCCTCGGGAATGGCGGCGATTCATGCCGTGACGATGCTGCTGTCCAGCGGCGATCATATCGTTGCCGGTTGTGACTTGTACGGCGGTGCCTACCGGTTGCTGCATAAGATCTGTAACCGCAGCGGAATTGAGGTGACCTTGGTCGACACGACCGATTTGGCTGCCTACGAAGCGGCGTTTAACAATAAAACCAAATTGGTTTGGGGAGAAACGATTGGCAATCCGCGAATGACCGTGCCGGATTTGAAGCAACTGGCCGAGCTGGCGCACGCACGTGGTGTGATCATCGGAGTTGATAACACATTCGGCTCGCCCGCACTGCTGCGTCCCTTGGAACATGGCATCGATATCGTGATGCACTCGGCGACAAAGTATCTGGGCGGGCATAGCGATTGTCTGGGCGGAACGCTGGCGGTGGCGGAGCAAAAGTTATTTGACGAGTTGTATTTCATTCAGAACGCGACCGGCGCGGTATTGGATCCCTTCAGCTGTTTTTTGGTCGCTCGCGGGCTGAAGACACTGGACCTCCGCGTCCGTGCACAGGCCGACACCGCACTCAAGTTGGCCAACTGGTTGTCACAACATCCGAAGGTGTCGACCGTTCTTTACCCGGGCTTGCCCGATCATCCGCAGCACGCGCCCGCGTCGCGACAATTCGACGGCGGCTATGGAGCGATGTTGACATTCGAGCTTGCCGGCAGCATCCAGCAAACAGCAACCGTTTGCGAAACCACACGGCTGTTTCACCTGGCGGTCAGCCTGGGTGCCGTCGAGTCCTTGATTGAACAGCCGGCCACGATGTCTCACGCCAGTTACGATGCCGAAGACCGCGCCAGATTTGGAATCAGCGACGGCCTGATACGGTTGTCGGTTGGCTTGGAATCTTTCCAGGACCTGAGAGACGATCTGGATCAGGCGATTCGCAAGGCAATGTCGTAGCGAGAACAAAACCGGGAGGACGAGGCGGGCGAGGCTCCCGTCCGAGCCGAAGCATCGGAAAACGCGTTGCGGCTCCGCGGGAGCGTCACCCTCCCAGCGGTTGTGAAACTTGTCTTTCACGAGTAACAGAAGAACGTAGATACCCGTTTCTTGTCACCATCCCAGGGCGAGGCTCCTGCCGAGCCGCGAATGCCTCCCGCAGGTTTCGTCCATCAAAAAAAGGCAGCCGAGCGAACTCGGCTGCCTCGGAAAAATAAATGACGAATCTTGGAGAGTTACTCTCCATCATGTCCCGTGTTGCTGCGCATCAGGTACTTCAAGGCATCCTTGGATGCATCTTGCCGAATCAAGCACATCACCTCTCGCAGCGTCGGTGTGGATTGCTCTGTTGCCGGGACAACGGTGGCGTTGTCCTTCGGTGCAGTCCTGTGCAGAGTTTCTTCCGTCTGAAGCATGAGTATTCCCGTGTGGTAGGAAGTCGAATAAAAATGAGCCGTGATGTTGGGAATGAGGGATCACAGCTCAATAAGGAGTTACCCGGTAATGTAGCAGCCTGTACCGCGAATAAAAAATTGAAAGTTGGCGGCAACCGGGTTCGGCTTTGGAAATAGACGCGGAAAGCCACTGGTTTTTCCCGCATACGATTCTAAAAAAATTTTCGGAAATTCTGATTCTGGCGGGAAAACTGGGGAAAATACCGTCTTTCTTGGAATCGCAATCTGGGGAGCGAAGCATGCGGGAGCTGAATTTCACGATCTGCCTGGCCGCCGGGATCCTTGTCGGCTCGACCCTCCTCGCCGCTGAGCCTCGCTCGTCCCGGGGCGATCAGCTTGTCGATCTTCTCCCGCC
>JBFJVZ010000595.1:0-2945 GCA_041623895.1 Pirellulaceae bacterium
ATCACCCGGTCGCGGCGGTTGATCTACCATCTGAAAACGCCCAGCTAACGCGACTCGGGTGCATTGGATTGTTCTGCGTCTACTCGCGAATTTGCCATCCATTATCCGACCAATATACGCGATGAGCATCGGTGACATCGGTCTTATTGCATAGTGAAACAATGGACGCGACCGCTTCATCAATGTCAGTCTTCAAGTCATCGTCGTCGAGTCCCTCCGCGGCCGCATATGCCCAGCTAACCCCATCTTGCGCTTCAATGTTTGCGCCCCGTGTATCGGATGCATCAGCCGCGCGTGCAGCTCGCGCCGCGACGTCAACAATATCGCGAATCAACTTAACGCTTTTCTCGTCGAGCTTTTTAACACTCGCATCAATTTCGGTGATTTCAGGGGGCATCCCATTCAAATGAAGTTCAAACTGCCCCACGGATTCAGTTACTGAATTGGCGATTTCGCTGAGATCGGGTGGCGGTTGCGAAAATTCTGCAGCACGTTTTGAGACAGCAATGGCGTTGACGACAAGGTCGCGATTCGCTGGTGGTGCGTCGGCCCAAAGGTTGTCAAACGAAGGAATAAGTAATTCAGCACATCGTGCTGCAAGAGCGACGCCGGCCCATCGTGGTAGCGTATCCAAGTTGATTGTTCCTTCTGGCGTTGCGTCAACAACGATCGATTCATCACGAGTGTGGGCGGCATCCGTACTATCCGGGGTCTTCTCGGTGCAGCCGAGGATGCAGCAAACCAAAGACATGGCAAAAAGGTAAGTATAGTGTTTCAACTGCGCTGCTCTGAAGGAGTTGTTGATCGCAGAAAGTCATCACCGAGGACGGCCAATGTGGTTTCCATTTGTAAACGGCCCATGCCGTCCTTCGATCGGATGGTTATCCGTCACTATTCGGGACAGTCGGTGGGTCAATGCCGAGCAGATCTGTCTTTGGTGTCTTGGGTGGGTAGATTACAGGAACCGGGTTGGAACTAATGAAGAGTGTGGCAGTCCCATCATCGTGAACGGCAAAGAACAAATAGCGAGTGTCCGATTTCCACGTGTAGAATTGGGCGGCGCCAAGAACATCGTACTGTCGCGGTTGTTCATACGGACCGAACCGATCGATAAGTTGTTCAATCATCGGTTTGTTTACGCTTATTTCATCAAGTCCCATGGCGGTGTATTGAACCTCGATGGTTGAAACTTTCCCTTTCAAAAAGCGGAAGTATGCGGTCGGAACTTGGCTGGCTCCGTTGTTGACCACGACAAGATGATCGTCCTGCATCGGACCCCAATTGGGTGCGCGGCCAGCTACAGCAGTCGGTAGTTTGTGATGGAAGTCTTCGAGCAGAGTTCCGATGCCTACGCCGCCAATAGTGAAGTCAATCTTCGTCTGCGCTGCGGCTCGCAGTATGACGACGTGATCATCTATCCGATCAACCCCGCGGCGCTGGCCAGCTACCGCAAAGCGTTTGCGCACGGCGGCGGCAAAAACGATCCTTCCGATGCGATGCTGCTGGCCGAGTACTTGCAGCACTACATCGACAAGCTGCGGCCGCTTCGCCAAGACGAGCCGCTAACTCGCGAGATCGCTGCGCTGGTCGAGGATCGACGACGCCTGGTCGATCAACGGACCGCGCACTGCAACGAACTGAAGGCCATCTTGAAGCGGTACTTTCCGGTCGTTTTGCAGCTGCGTGCCGCCAAAATCTATGCCGATTTCATCGTCCGCTTCTTGCTCAAGTACTCCACGCTCGAAGCCGCCCAGAAAGTGGGCCCTACTCGGCTGCGGAAGTTCTTCTACGGCATCGGGGCCAAACAAAAAGCGGAGCAGCGGGTCGAGAAGATCATGAGCTGCCAGCCAATGACCCAGGACGGTGTGATCCTGCGAAGTTGCGCGCGTCGCACGATCGCCTTGTGCCGGCTGCTCAAGACGTACAACCTGCAGATCAGTGATTACGATCAGGAAATCAAACAGCTGGTCGTCCAGCACGCGGACTACCAGATCGTAGCTTCGCTGCCGGCCGGCGCTGACGCCACACGTGGGCGATTGATTGCGGCGTTGGGGGACGATCGCACTCGGTACGCCGACGCGGAATCATTACAGGCAGCCTCGGGGATCGCCCCGTTGACGACGCAGAGCGGCAAACAGCATTTCGTCTGCAGTCGCTGGGCCTGCAGCAAGTTCATGAAGCAAACGTTCCACGAGTTCGCCGGGCTGACGATCACACGTTGCCAGTGGGCTGGCGCGTTCTACCGGCTGCAGCTGTCCAAAGGCAAGTCATCGCAGATGGCCAAGCGAGCGTTGGCGTACAAATGGCAGCGGATCATCTTCCGCTGCTGGCAAGACCGTGTGCCCTACGATGACGCCCGCTACGTGGAGCGTCTGCGTGCCACCGGATCACCCTTGATCGCGCTGATGGGGCGATCGGACACCGTGCAAAAATCGTCGGCAAACTGAGAATCGAAAAATGCCAAAAATCACTCAACCGCCTTGACCTGATGACTCAGATGTCTCCGCGTGCATCGTGTTGTTATCTGGCGTCAGCGGTCTCCATGCCTCACTTCACGGGCTGCGCGGCTGGAAACTTCCACTTGCCTTCCAGGATTTCCTGATGCGGTTGATAAAGCCGGACAATGTAGTTCCAGCCTTCCATGATCGGCAAATAATTCGGCTGTTTTGGATCGCCGCCGAAGTGAATCGTGAAGCTTCCATCCGCGTTTGTTTCGCCAGTGACGTTGTTTATCGAATAAGCGTTGTACTTGTTCTCTTGAAAAAATCCCTTGGCATTGTACAGGCTGATAGACCAAAATCCGTCGACGGGCACGTCGTTGACGTGCAAGGTGTAAGGCGTCTTGCCGTCGTTATTCTCCGGTGTGATGTTCAGGTAGGTGGCGTCCTTTGCCGGGTTCCCTCCCCAACCGAATGCTGCGCCCAGCAAATGAGCGATGGGATCAA
>JBFJVZ010000596.1:0-2942 GCA_041623895.1 Pirellulaceae bacterium
ACCCCTGTCGTGGGATTGCCCAACCGAGACCCTTGGCGGCCCGTTGAGCTAGTAACCCGGCGCGCCGGCGAGGGATGAATGAGGTCCCGATGCCCTCGACCAGGTCCGCTACAATACGACGTCCATCCGCGTTCCATTCCTTCACTTTGCCATGAAACCTTCAAAAACATTCTGCTGCTTGCTGTTGCTGTCCTGCCTGTCAAACATCGCGTCCGCGGAAGCCCCCAAACCGGTCTCCGAACCGCTTTGGCCTGACGGAGCTCCGGGAGTCACCGCGAATGCCGACGGCGATGTGCCCCAACTGATGATCACGCAAGTCAAGTCGTCGACACCGACTGCGGCGGTTGTGATTCTGCCCGGTGGCGGTTACGGCGGCCACGCGATCGGACACGAAGGCTACGAATTCGCCGAGTGGTTTCATTCGCTGGGAATCTCTTCCGCGATCTGTACCTACCGCATGCGGGGCAAAGGGAACAACGGACAGGGCTATGGCCACCCCGCGCCGATGATGGACGCCCAACGAGCGATCCAGACATTGAGATCTCGCGCGAAAGAACTGAATATTGATCCGCATCGCATTGGCGTAATCGGTTTTTCCGCCGGAGGTCATTTGTGTTCGACCGTCTCGACGAAGTTTGTCGATCCCGATCCGAACTCGCAGGATCCCGTCATGCGTGTCTCGTCGCGTCCCGATTTCAGCATTCTGTGTTACCCCGTGATCGGCTTTGACAAGCCCTATACTCATCGCGGTAGCCAACGGAATCTGCTCGGCGAGAACCCCGACCCCGAGCTGGTCGCATCGCTGTCCAACGAAACGCAAGTCAGCGAGCAGACCCCGCCCACATTTTTGTTTCACACGCAAGAAGACAAAGCTGTCCCGGTAGAGAACAGCGTGCACTACTACCTGGCCTGCAAGCAAAACGGGGTGCCGGCAGAGATGCACATCTTTGCTAAGGGCCGCCACGGTGTCGGATTGGCAAAGGACTTGGAGGGGGCGAACCAGTGGCCAAAGCTATGTGCGGCTTGGCTAACACGATTAGGGATGATCAACGATTGATCAATTTCGGGACCGGAGGGCGAAGCTCCTGCTGAATTGGGAGGGCAATCCTGCTGAGCTGGGAGGGCGAAGCGCTGAGCCGAAAGACCTGCGGCTCGGCAGAATCCTCGGTCACCGGAATTTTTTATGCTCCGCGCAAAATGTCGTTGCCTTCGTTAATCTGGTTGACGCTCGTTTTCCTGTCTCTGATTCCAGCGTCGAGCCCCGATGACAAGCCCCGTGACCAGCACGATCAACGTGATCGCCGAGATTGCAATCGGAGCGCGCTCCAGGACAAGCAGCGGCAACGCGACGGTGACAATGCCGCCGCCAATGAATGGTGCCGAAAGCGGTGCGGCCAGCGCGTAGTCTTCCGCTGCCCCCGACTCCAGCTCGGGATCGACCACACGGAGCAGAACAAACCCGGTTGCCGTTGTTCCGGTCGACATGCCGTAGTTGATCAAACCAAGCTCGAACCAGTAATCTCGCGGCAGGATCCAACGAGCCAATACGAGCAGACAAATTCCCGTCCAAATCACGCCGCAGACCAGCAAGACAGAAAACGGCACCAGCAATCTTGCCACTGCTTGCAAGTTCAGCGATGTGATCGCCGCAACCACCAGAATATCCATCGCAGCCGACGTTAGCCGATTGATGGTCTCGCCATCGATGACGCGGCCAAGATCGGCTGCGGCCAGGATTTTGCGGACAAACAGGCCACCAAAAAGGGTGTAGATGAATAGCGGAAAATCCAACACAGCCGTCGCTGTTAATCGCGACGACAACTGTTTTTCTGCTTCGCTTAATTCACTTGCTGTTTCGCGAAAGCCGTCGATGTAAGCTGCCAACTGCGCGACACCCTCTTGCAGCGCCATGCCGATTCCGAAGGCCAGCGTCAACCACAGCACTTGCAACAAGAGTGGGTCGATCGTATCGCGGCTGATGGTGGCGTAACCGATCGCCGACCGCTGTGACTTCGTGTCCAATTCCCCCACAGACTGCGACGCGTGGCTGCGATGATGCCGATGAATCCAACCGCGCCGGGCGCCGATGTTGATCCACAGGATGCCGGAGACAACACCGTAAACCAGACCACAGGTGGCCATCAAAATGCCAAGATCCAACCCGCCATCCAGATCGATCGTGGGGTGTTTGAAAACTTCCCCCATTGCTGCCGCCGTTCCATGACCGCCCGCAAATCCAGTTTCGATTAACGATCCAAATGAGTTGGGCACGTCAAAAAAAGGCTGGATGAATAACCATGTCGCCAACAGGCCGATCGCCAGCTGCCCCAGAACGATGATCCAGACCATCAATCCTTGGCGTGCCACCCGCGAAAGACTTTGGCTGGCCGGCGCCGGTTCGCGTTCCAGCAGCATGCCGGCAAAGACAACTGCGATCAGCCAGCCGGGCCAACTACTCAGGGTGTTTGCCCAAGCAGCGGTCGTTTCGGTGGGATGCCAAACATTGGCCTGAACCACCAGCAGTCCAACAAAGCCGGCGATCACGGATGCCGGAATGTATAACCAGCGGAAAGCCGGCACGGATTGTCGGAAACAAACGCCCACAAGCAACAGCACGACAACAAACAAGAAAGCAGCAGTCATGGCGACATGGTAACAGGCACACTCCGACGGCGTGAGATGATTAGCCTGTAGCGGAGCACCGCCGTTGTTCGCTCCCAGGCTGTGAAACTATCGCATTGCGATGCCTTGAGTCTCGTAGGCCAGGACTTGTCCTGGCAGCAAAAGAGCCAGGACAAGGAGAGCGTCCGGCTTAGAAAGTGCTAGCTCAACAATCATCAAGCAGAACCACGGAGTGGTGGCAGGATAAAGCCTGGGGTGAACCAACGAGCGACAGCGAAGTTGGTGTGACCCCAGGAAAACCGCCCGCAGGAATACGTTCC
>JBFJVZ010000597.1:0-2921 GCA_041623895.1 Pirellulaceae bacterium
AGGCAGCGATCGGACTGGACATGGGCGGGACCAGCACCGATGTCAGTCGCTATGAGGGCCGGCTGGGTCGCCGCTACGAGTCTCGGGTCAGTGGCATTCGAGTTTTGACGCCAATGATGGACATCCAGACGGTCGCTGCCGGCGGCGGTTCGATCTGTGATTGCCAAGACGGCCGATTGACCGTCGGCCCCGCCAGCGCAGGAGCCGATCCTGGACCAGCCTGCTATGGCCGCGGTGGTCCGCTGACGGTGACCGACGTTAACCTGCTACTCGGACGCATTCCCGTCGATCGCTTTCCCTTTCCGCTTGACCAGCAGGCAGCCCAGAGACGACTAAGGCGAATCGCCGCACGTGCGCCGGGCGTCAGCCAAGACCGTGAATCAATCGAATCGCTGGCCGAAGGATTCTTGCAAATTGCCGTCACTCACATGGCCGAGGCGGTCCGCAGCGTCAGCACCGCCGAGGGAACCGATGTGCGGACGATGTCGTTGGTCGGCTTTGGCGGCGCGGCCGGTCAACATCTTTGCCGCGTCGCTGAAGCCTTGGGCATCAAACATATTCTCGATCATCCTCACGCCTCTGTTCTAAGTGCCGTGGGGATGGGATTGGCCAACATTGGCCGTGTTGTCACCCGCGGGGTTTATCGTCCTGTAACGACCGTCAGCGCCGAGGATATCAAACGCATCACCGCTGAATTACAAGCAGAAGCTAACGAACAACTGCAGGATGAACAAATAAGTGACCAGCGACCGATGGTGACATTCGAGTGCGATGTCCGCTATGTGGGTACTGAGTCGTCATTGTCGCTGCCACTTGATTCATTCAGCACACTGGCGTCGCGTTTTCACACCGCACATCAAAAAGCGTTTGGCTACATTCGTCAGCAACGTGACATGGAACTTGTAGCCGTGCGTTGCGAAGCGACACTCCCGGCCAATCCAGTCAAGTTGCATTCCGACAGTGCTGCCCTGGGCGTTCCACCACAACAAACACCGCTCTGGCATCAGTCTGAGTGGATCGACGCGAACTTGATCGATCGGGCCTCGCTTCAAGTTGGCGACGCCATTGACGCACCGGCCTTGGTGGTCAGCGATCAGTCCACGTTGATTATCGAACCAGGCTGGCAAGCAACGGTGCGGGACCAGGGAACGATTGAACTGAAGCCCGCTTCGCGTTCCCTGGCAGACGCGGCGGCAGACACGGCGACGGGGGAACAAGTCGATGTTGCCGATGATCCGGTACTGTTGGAGATTGTTGCACGCCGGTTGCAAGGAATTGCTGACGCCATGGGTGAAGTGCTGCGGCGGACCGCCGTCAGTGTCAACGTCAAAGAGAGACGCGACTACAGTTGTGCCGTGTTTTGCGGTGACGGTTCGCTGGTCGCCAACGCACCACATGTGCCGGTTCACTTGGGAGCGATGGGGCATACGGTGCGTCGCTTGATCGATGTGTTTCCAACGATGTCCCCAGGCGACTGTTTTGTCTGTAACGATCCGTTTGCCGGCGGTTCCCATTTGCCCGATGTCACCGTGGTAACTCCGGTGTTCTGTGATCAATGGGAAGACATCGGTGAACATGCACCCCGACCTGATTTTTTTGTCGCCTCACGAGCTCATCATGCCGAGATCGGCGGTCGCACTCCGGGTTCGATGCCGCCCGATGCCACATGTCTTGCCGAGGAAGGCGTCGTGATTCGCGACTTCGCGCTGGTCAAAGAGGGTGTTTCGTTTGAGTCGGACTTGCGCACGCTGCTGACATCGGGACCTTATCCGTCCCGCACGCCCGAGGAAAACCTGGCCGACATCGCTGCCCAGCAAGCTGCCGGCGTCGAAGGCACGAACGGTTTGAAACGATTGGTGGCCAGCTACTGCGTACACACGATCAACACCCTGATGGGCCGGCTGTTGGACGTCGCCGGTGACAGCATCGGTCGCTGGATTGGATCACTCCCGCAAAGCGAAATGTGTTTCAGCGACAGCTTGGACGACGGCACGCAGATCACAGTCATGATTCGCCGTGACGGTGACCGACTGCTGATCGATTTCGATGGCACTGCGGGAGTACATGCTCATGGATTCAACGCCACGCCGGCAATCGTCACCGCGGCGGTGTTGTACGTGCTGCGCTGCGTCTCCGATTCGAACCTGCCGCTGTGTGACGGAGTGCTTCGCGATATCGATTTGCGAATTCCCGTTGGCTTGCTGAATCCGCCGGCCAACGATGATCCCCAGCAGTGCGCAGCAGTCGTGGCGGGCAACGTCGAAACCAGCCAGCGGGTTGTCGATGTGCTTCTTGGGGCGTTGGGCGTCGCTGCCGCATCCCAAGGTACGATGAACAACTTGCTGTTTGGCGATGCGACCTTCGGCTACTACGAAACAATCGGAGGCGGCAGCGGAGCCACGGCCGATGGTCCCGGTGCGGACGCAGTGCACACGCACATGACCAACACACGGATCACCGATCCGGAAGTGTTGGAATCACGTTTGCCGATTCGCTTGCATCAGTTTGCGATTCGACGCGGCAGCGGAGGTGGTGGCAAACACGTTGGCGGCAACGGCATCGTTCGCGAACTTGAATTCCTCAGGCCACTGACGCTGTCCCTGATCACCGGGCGGCGGAGCACCGCTCCGTATGGTTGCCGCGGAGGCAGCCCCGGCAGTCCAGGGCAAAACGTCCTGATCCATCAGTCCCAACACACTTCACTGCCGCCGGCGGCTACCATCGAAGTCGCGGCACATGATCGTCTGCTGATCCAAACACCGGGCGGCGGTGGCTGGGGACAGCCTTGATACTATCTTGACAGCGCAAGTCTTGGGTTAGAACGCCGTAAACGGCGGTCTCATTATAGCATTTTCAGAAATCTCGTAGGCCAGGACTTGTCCTGGCGCCTCATTGCCAGGACAAGTCCTGGCCTACAGATG
>JBFJVZ010000598.1:0-2912 GCA_041623895.1 Pirellulaceae bacterium
AAGAAATGCTGCGAAACTGGGAACACAAATCCGCTACGCGTTGCTGGGAGGAATATTTAGTATTCTCGGTCTTTGGCCCGAGAACAAAATCCTTCACAGCGTTGGCTTTCAGGGCTGAGATGCTTTCGGCGATCGGAACCCAGTGTGGCGCCCTGGGCTACGATGTTGAGGCCTTTCAGGGCAACGAACCGCGGAAGAATCCAATCTTCGGTGGGCGGAAGTCTTCCCGGCCACACGCCAAGACATCAACACAGAATGATCGGACAATCAAATTCGTTGACCAGGCGTCCGATTTGTAGGTCGTTGCTACTTTCCGAATCGCGATTGATCACCAAGATCGCAGGCCGATACTTGCCGACGAAGTCAGTGATCGGTGCGTTGGAGGTGCTGATCACCTGATTGACTTCAGCGCGAATCCCATGTTCCTCCAGCCAGGCCAGGCATTCTTTCGATCGCTGGTCGCCATTGTTCGCCAAAACCAAGACGGTCAGCTGAGCCGCGCTTGGCTCTGCAAGGCTGTGGGCAAGTTCAATCGCGTGAAAAGCGGAGGGCGAACCATCGAAGACAGCTACAACGCGGTCACTGCCGGGACGGCGGTGGGCAGGATAGTCGCCGGCCATGCCCCGCGAAGAACGACCTTGTTGCCCGATGACCAGCAAGTCAACATCGCCGGCAGCAGCCAGCGATGCCTGGGTGATCGTGCCGCGGACGATTCGAAACGTCCACTTCAGGTCTAGCTGCCCGAGTGCGTTTGCAAAAGCCTGTTGAGCCTGTTGAGCGGCCGCATGCAGTTCGCGTTCCATGATTGCTAACTGCAACTGGCGAGGCAATGCTGATGTCAAGTCGACCTCGTGCGCAAATGGTAACGACGCCAAACGAAGCAGGTCTTCGTCCTCTACGAACAGCCCGTCCAGCTCCGCACTCGCCTTGGCGGCCAAGCGCACGGCAGCTTCCAACGCCGCTCGACCTCGCGCGGACGTGTCCAAGGCTACCAGGATCCGCTTTGTTTCCAGCACCGCCCGCCTCTCGCTCATGTTTCACCTCGCCGGTCCCGGTCTGCAAAGTCGCGATGCAATTCGGCCAATTCGCGCAGTCGACGATCAACCAGAAAGTTAATCGTATCTGCTGGGTAAGCACCGCTGGAGTCTCGTGTTCCAGCCTGCACGCCGGTCAATAACGTGATCGCTTCGTCGACAGTCTCGTAGGTGAAAACAGAGAACTTACCAGCGGCGACGGCATCGATCACATCGCTTCGCAGCATCAAATGTTTGGCGTTGGACGACGGTATCAATACTCCCTGGTCTCCGGTCAGCCCCAGGGCACTGCAGATGTCAAAGAAGCCCTCAATCTTTTCGTTGACACCACCAATTGGTTGCGCTTGTCCGTGCTGGTTCAGGGAACCGGTGATCGCCAATCCCTGCTTGATTGGTACATCACACAACGTTGAAAGCAGGGCACATAGCTCGGCGACGGAGGCACTGTCCCCATCAATCATGCCATAGGATTGTTCAAAGACCAGGCTGGCTGAAAGTGAAAGCGGATAGTCTTTTGCGTAGCGTGCGGCCAACAGCGATGTCAGTATCAAAACGCCTTTGGAATGAATGGCGCCGCCGAGTTCGACTTCTCGCTCGATATCGACAACCTTCCCGCGTCCCAGTCTGGCTGTTGCGGTGATGCGAGATGGGCGGCCAAAAGAGAATTTTCCCATGGAGAGAACTGACAATCCATTGACTTGTCCGACGCACTCGCCCGTAGTATCGACCAGCAGCGTTCCGCGACGAATTTCTTCGTGAATGCGTTGGCGAATACGGTCGGATCGATAGATCTGTTGTTCAATCGCTTGGCGGACATGATCGCCGCTGACGATGTCGGCATTGTCCACACTTGCCCAATGATCGGATTCGCGAATCAGGTCAGCGATGCTCCGCATGTGGGTTGAGAGTTTTTCCTTGTCACCGGCGTATCGCGCCGCCTGCTCGATCATCAGTGCCACAGCGGATCGATCCAAGGGGCGTGTTTCATCGGTCTTTGCCAAGGTCGCCAGCAGTTGGGCAAACAGCTGGCAATTCTCGGGACTGCAATCGGTTTCATCATTGAAGTCCGCCGCAACTTTAAACAGTTCATCGAAGTCGGGGTCGTACTCTTGCAACAGATAATACAACAATCGATCCCCCAGCAGCACGACTTTCACATCCAAGTCAATCGGTTGCGGTTGCAGTGTGACGGTACTAATCAGGCTCATCGCGGCGCCGAGTGACTCAATTTGAATTTGCCGCGACCGCAAGGCGCGTTTCAAAGCTTCCCAGGAAAAAGGTTGCATCAGCACATCGCGGGCTTGCACGACCAGATAGCCGCCGTTGGCGCGGTGAAGTGCACCCGCCTTGATCAAGGAAAAGTGCGTGATCAGCGAGCCCATATGTGTTTCGTGTTCGATGCGACCGATCAGGTTATGGAAGTACGGATAGTCTTCGTAGACAACTGGCGCGCCCTTGCTTTCGCTATTATCGACGAGCAGATTGACAAGATACTCTTCGTAAGACGGACGCCGCGGCTCGGCCAACAGCAATCGGGGAACTCCTTCAGCGGGAGGCCTGAACTGATCGGCATTTTCGATCACGTCGGCTTTGACAGCATCCAGATGAGCGACGACGTGACTGAGCTGCGCATACTTTTTCTTCAGCGGCGAAATTAGATGCTCGATCGCGAAACGAGTGGCTTCACGATTCAGCTCTCGTACCTTTTCACGAGCCATTTTCCGCAGTTGCGGAAGTTTTTGGATGATAGACTGGAGCTTTGGTTGCAACACCTCAACCGCGTGTTCGATCGCTTTCCGTTTTTCCTCCGGCAGCTTCTCGTATTCATCAGGACCGAGGACCTGGCCCTCGCGAACGGGGGCCAGGGCGACACCGGAT
>JBFJVZ010000599.1:0-2911 GCA_041623895.1 Pirellulaceae bacterium
ACGCTCCCGGATCAATGGTGACCGAAGTGGTATTGAATAGCAGCGTGCTGCCAATTCCTTGAGCTGCAGCTGTGTTGTTGCTGCTCACATTTCCACTGGCGTCGACGTTAAATGAAAAGCCCTGGGAATTGGTGAAGGCGATTTGGTAGTCGTTGATATTTGGCACAACGATCAAATTCTGCACGCCGCTTAGACCGAAAGGTGCGATATCCTTTGGTCGGTAGACGGTGGAATACGCTCCCGGATCAATGGTGATCGTAGTGGTATTGAATAGCAGGGTGCTGCCAATTCCTTGAGCTGCAGCCGTGTTATTGCTGCTCACATTTCCGCTGGCGTCGACGTTGAATGAAAAGCCCTGGGAATTGGTGAAGGCGATTTGGTAGTCGTTGATGTTTGGCACAACGATCAAATTCTGCACGCCGCTTAGACCAAAGGGTGCGATGCGCGCCGGGCGATAGACGTTGGGGTAAGCCGCCGGGTCGATCGTGATACTTGTGGTGTTCAGCGTCAGCGTGTTGCCGACGCCTACCGCGGCGTCGGTGTTGTTGCTGGTAACGTTTCCGCTGATGTCAACGTCGAATGTGAATTGGGCAGATCCGCCCAATCGAACATTGTGCGTCCCCGGTGCTAGGTCAACAGCTGTGGAACCAGTGAGATATCCAGTGCCCGCCGGATTATATTGATTCGGATAGATACCTGGATCGAAATTCACAATCGCCAGTAGCCTGCGAACCTCGAGCGCCTCGAAGTGAAGTGTTCGGTCGGCTGCGCCCTTTCTTAGTCCTAGTCGTGCCCTTTTTTTTCGCGCGAGCTGGTTAAAGAACATTATCTACCCTTCCTTTGACAAAGCGCTAACAATGACCGCGATTCTTCAGGTTACCGATCGTTGAATGTATGGGCAGCCTGAGTCGCCATCAAGCCGTCAGTGCGGCCACGTTTCTGATCCCAAGCATCACACCACCGATGACCGGATTGCCATAAGTTTGTCCGTACACCTGAACGCGTGTCTCCAAAACGTTCGGATCGAGTTTCTAAATAGGCGATCGACGAGAACGACGGATTTCAGCGAAATTTGTCTGCACTATGCACTGGTCGGGCTACCCCCGAAGCGACTCGTGATCCAGCTTGACCGGACGCTTCGCCGTAATCTCCCTTGGTAGGAGAAAAAACCGTATGCAATCGATTGCTCCACACGCATCGCTGACATTGCTCAGCATCTGTTTGATCACCGGTGATGCCGCTGTTGCGGTGAACATCGGGGGCGCGAAGCAGATGTTGATCGATGACCATATCATCCACTCCCTCGGCGGCGCGCAGCGCGTCTTCAAGCTGGGCGAGAAGGTGGGGCCCTTGTTGTCTGCCAATCCGGATTGGGAACGGAAGAGATCGATCGCCTATCCAACGGTTCGGCGGGAAAGTGCCGATGACTGGAAAATGTGGTATCGCGCCGGCACCACGTCAGGTGAAAGAGCTATCTGTTACGCCACTTCCACCGACGGGATTCACTGGACCAGGCCGCATCTCGGGATCTACCCGCACAATGACGGCAACAACAATATTGTCTTGATCGGCTCGGAAACCCACGTGGACACCCCGAGCGTTTTCAAGGAAGACGACAAGTACTTCATGTATCTCAGTGAAGGAGATCTTCGCTACCTGGTCTACGAATCGGCCGATGGAATTCACCACTGGACCCAATGCCCCGGCGGTTTGCACGTGGATCACCGGCGAGTGGTCGAATCCGGGACGATCGCGCCGCGCAAACAATACGACCTGTGTCTGGCCGTGCACGACAAATTCAAGAACGACTACATCTTGAACTTCAAAATCAGCTACGGCGAGCCGTTGTTTGGGCCCAACGATTGGCAACGCAAGTTCCACCAGCACCGTTATGCAGGGAGCCTTGCCGGCATCGGACGCGCTGCTTTTCCCTTGGTGGTTCCGCGACATGAACTCGCCGAGGCCGCCGACCTGGTCCTCGAACCCGGGACGCTGCGATGCGAGAACTACGGCACCGGCATGTACCCGCAGGAAGACGGTAGCGTGATCGGCTTCAGTTGGCTCTTCTCGATCGACGGCCACAACGGCCTGGTGAGCGCCGGTGGCGACGGAACGAGCGATGGTTTCTGGCACTTTGGCCCGATCAACGTCATGCTGGTTTACACCCGCGACATCAACGGTGCCTGGCAACGTCCCACAAGAACGCCGATCGTCCCTCGCAGTGGAATTCCTGGAACCTGGGATTCAGACATGGTCCACACGGCCAACGCGCCCGTGGAAGTCCCTCGAGCGGAAACATTCGGTGCTTCCACCGACGAGGTGTGGCTGTACATCGGGGGAGCGAACCATTCGCACAACAAGGACCCGCCGAGTGGACAAAGAGACCACCAATTCGGCATCGCCAAATGGCGGATCGACGGTTTCGCCGCTCTTGAAGATACCGACAACCGCGAAGACATCATCGTCACCAAGCCGATCCAATTCAGCGGCAACCAACTTTCGCTCAACGCGGACGTGAAACCGGGGGGCCATCTTCGCGTCAGAATCAAACCCGCCTCCGGCGGCGCCGACCTCAAGGGGCTGTCGGATACGATTACCGGCGACAGTCAACGGCATGTCGTACGGTGGAACGGCGACGACAATCTCGCAAGCTGTGCCGGGCAAGAGGTGGTGCTTCAAATCCACATCCGAAACGCCGCACTGTACTCTCTCGACTTCACGCCCGATGCAACAGACAAGTAGCACCGTCTGAAAATCCAAAGCAGGGGCTGTGTCGCCCCTTCGGGGCTGAAGGAAAGAATTGAAAGGTCTGCCGGGGCCTGCGAGCGCATCAAGCCCGGCGGGCTGGCACAACCATTGCCGGGGCCGTCAGGCCCCGGTTGTCAAAGCGAATCGCCAGCAAGCCCCGAAG
>JBFJVZ010000600.1:0-2890 GCA_041623895.1 Pirellulaceae bacterium
ATGGCTGCGGTTCGTCTTCGCGCACCAAGTGACCTCCTGTCAGCCGCCTCTTGCTGAAGCTGCCTATCGGCGTCCATGCCCGCCTGCCGCGGATGACGTTACGCTGAAGCCCGCAAGTTTCGCGCCACGGATGATATTGCCCGCACGCCAATTCCTGTCCCTGAAACTGTGCCAAATGTGACCATCAAGTGTGCGTCGACCGCCGCAGGCAGGCCGCCCCCCATCATAATTCGCCCGCTAATCGATCCTCTCAGTTTCGTCTCGGCTGGTCCGCCGATCAGCAAAGCGGTTCTGGGACGCTGCCGCGCGCGCCATTCGCACAGACGTGCACATAGATGCACTGGTTATGTCGATCGTAGCAAGGGCTCGCAAGTTCCCGAAAGCAGACTCAGGGATCTCTTTGCCGTGGTTCTGGGTTGTTGACGATCGAAGATGGTATTGGAAGTGCAGATCAGGAGGTGCCTCGTGTCAAAATACATCAGCTGGTGCGGAATCGCATGCATCGCGTTTTCGTCGCTTGCTAATGGACAGGATGCCACGACGGCTTGTGATGACAGCCGAGTGTGCGATGCATTGGCCGAGACAGACAAAGGTTGGGTTCAGCGACGCGACTGCCTGAGTTTCGGTGGTTGGATCGCGGGCGGTTTGACACTCAATGCCGACGGCAACCGCAGCGGGACGGGCAATGCGCCCTACGGCTACAACAATGTCTCCGACGGAGCGGTAATGAACCAACTCTGGTTCTATGCCCAGAAAGAGATCGACGAGGATGCAAGCGGATTCGATTGGGGTTTTCGCGTCGACTGCCTGTTTGGAACCGATGGTCCCGATAACCAGGCTTTCGGGGACGAATCATGGGATTTTGGCTGGAACAGTTCGCGTGATTACGGATCCGCAATTCCGCAACTGTATGCCGATCTGAAGTACGAAGATTTGACGGTTCGGGTTGGCTATTTCTTGACACCGATCGGATGGGAATATGCTCAAGCACCGTTGAACTTCTTCTATTCGCACAGCTTTACCTTCTATTACTCTGAACCGAACACTCACAGCGGATTTCTGGCAACTTACAACGTCAATGAGCGGCTAAGTTTGCAGGGCGGCTGGACGTTGGGGATCGATGGCAGCTTCGAGAACTTTCTGAATGCATCAACTTTTGTGGGCGGTCTGAGTTATAGCGTTACAGATAGCACATCGATCAATTGGTCACTGGTTGCCGGCGATTGGGGTGATGGGACAGGACGGGCAGGTGTGGCCGGCAATGACGGAGACATCTATCTTCACAGCATCATCCTGGAACACAGTATTTCAGATCGACTGGAGTATGTTTTTCACAACGACTTGGGAGTCAATTCCAATTTGCCAACAGCGGACACAAGTTGGTATGCGATTGTCCAATACTTGACCTACGAGCTAAGTGACGATTGGAAAATCGGTTCTCGCTTGGAATGGTTTCGCGACGACAGCGGCGTGCGAGATATCGGAGATGACGGCGACTATTACGAGATCACGTTGGGGCTGAACTGGACCGGCCGCGAAAACTTGATTGTGCGGCCGGAAGTCAGGTGGGACTGGGCTCGCGGTGCCGGCCTGCCGTTTGATGACGGCACCGAGGACGAGTTTTTTACGTATGCCCTCAGCGGTGTCCTAACGTTTTGAGCAACGTTCGTCGGCAGCGAAAGTACGTCGTCGTTTGCTCCGCAAACGAACGTCCCCGCCAATCGGCTACCGCAAGAGAAAGCCTGAAAAACGTTCGTTCGCGGAGCGAACGACGACGATCACAAATCCACACGCTCGGAGCGAACGACGACTTTGCATTGTTGTTAGGAGAGCGGGGATTGAGAAGATGCAAGCGATTCAAGCTCCAGCCTTAGCTGTGTGGTCACGCCCTGCAGCTTGTCGACAATCGGCTGGGCGTCGCGCAAGCGGTCGGCGTCGGCGATTTTTTCCAATTCAAACGCGAGGTCGACCAGTGGTTGCGCTGCGAACACAGCCGCCGCTCCTTTGATCGTGTGGGCGGCACGGCGAACTTGATCGAAATCGTCAGCCGCCAATCCCTTGTGAATCAAGGACATCATCTGCTCGCACTCTTGCGCCAGTAGCGGAACCATTTCCTGCAGCCCTTCATAGCCGCCCGGACAGTTTTGGACCGCCGAGTCCAGATCGATCAGGGTCAGCAATTGGTTGTGGCTGCTGGATTCCGCGGTGCTCGATTCGGCGGTGTTGGATTGGCGACCGGCGGTGGGCTGGATGAGTGGCTCCGAGGGCGCGTATCGGGCGAGCATCTCGTACAGAGCTTGCGAGTCGATGGGTTTGGAAAGGTAGCTGTCCATTCCGGCGCGGAGGCATTTTTCGCGATCGCCTTTCATCGCCGACGCGGTCATGGCAATGATCGGAGTGTGTCGGCCGTTTCCTTCGTGCCGACTGCTTTCATAACGGCGAATCGCCTTCGTCGCTTCCAAACCATCCATTTCCGGCATCTGAACATCCATCAGGACCAGATCGAACGGCTGGCTCTTGAAAGCTTCGGTGGCTTGTTGGCCGTTTTCGGCGATCACGATATCGTGTCGATGCTTTTCCAAAAATCCCAATGCCACCTTTTGATTGACCACACTGTCTTCGGCCAACAAGATTTTTAGTGGTGCAATTGTATCCGGCAGCTCAGCACTGGCTGCGGCTGATTCCTGATCGAGCGCGGATTCACCAGCGAGAACTAGAATCGTCTCCAGCAGTTCTGATTGAATGATTGGTTTGGTCATGTAGCGAGCAATTCCCAGTTCGCGACACCTACGTGAATCGTCTACCGCTGCGGCCGAAGAAATCATCACCAGCCGGCACTCGCAAAGCTCCGGCTGCTTGCGAATGATGTCGGCAAGCTGGAAACCGTCCA
>JBFJVZ010000601.1:0-2850 GCA_041623895.1 Pirellulaceae bacterium
CCCTGGTCTTTGCTGTCCCGGCCGTTGCGCAGCCGCTGCCGGCACAGAAATCAGACTTCCATTTGTTTTTATTGATTGGTCAGTCGAACATGGCGGGCCGGGGAAAAGTCAGCGTGGATGACAAGCGGCCGATCCCTCGAGTCTTGATGTTGGACAAGAACAATCGCTGGGTGCCCGCGGTCGATCCAATGCATTTTGATAAACCAGTCGCGGGCGTCGGCTTGGGGCGATCGTTTGCCGAAGTAATTGCCGCGGCCAACCCAGAGGTGACCGTTGGATTGATTCCCTGCGCCGTCGGCGGTTCTCCGATCGCGAGCTGGGAGCCGGGTGGTTATCACAAACAAACCAAGACCCATCCCTACGATGACATGTTGCCGCGGCTTCACATTGCCCTCAGGAGAGGAACTCTGAAAGCCATCCTCTGGCATCAGGGTGAATCGGACAGTACCGCGGAGTTGGCACCACTGTACGAAACCAGGCTGACAAAACTGATCACGCGATTGCGCAGCGAAGTCGGCGAGCCGGAGATGCCGTTCATTGCCGGGCAAATGGGCCGCTTTCCAGAGCAGCCGTGGAACGAACACCGCGTCGCTGTCGACGCGGTTCACCGGTCATTGCCGGCGAAAGTCAAGAAAACGGCGTACGTGCACTCCGAAGGGCTGACCCACAAAGGGGATAAGGTTCATTTCGACGCGGCATCTTATCGTCAACTCGGCCGTCGCTACGCAAAAGCTTTCCAGGATTTAACAAAGTGACGGGCCGATCCTTCGCAGCCCTGATCAAAAGTTCGTCGTGGGGCTTTCTATCGGCGGGCGACTCGCTTCAGGGATCGAGTGCCGGCGGCAAGGAAGGCACTGATCATCTGCGCCCCGTTTCCCCCCGGTCGTGGCCTTGGATACAATTGCCGATTCCAATTCTCGTCCATTCACAACGGTGGCCGTCATGAACGCTTGCTTTCGATCCTTCGCCCTTGGACTTGCTTTTTTTCTGCCGGGCGTTTGCAACACGACCAACGCGCAGGATGACGCACAGAAACTGGGCAGCCAATTCATTCCCTTTGACGGAATCGCCACGGTTTTGCTTAGTCCGTCCGCCGTGCTCAGTAGTCCAGCAACACAGCTTTATCCGCACGAGATTGCGGAGGCCTGGTGCTTGGACAATATCGGTGTCTCACCCAAAGATTGTGACAGCATCAAGTTCATCACGGCCATGCCGGGACCGGCCGGACCGATGGCGGCGTTGGTGGTGAAGATGAATAAAGATTTTTCAGTCACCGACTTGCATCCGCAATTGATCGGTGACGGGTCGATGATCGAAATCGATGGGCGAAATTGCATTCCAGTGCCGGGCTCCGGCGGAGTGGTGATTCATCAGTTGGATTCAAAGACAGCGATCCTGGCGACGCAAGATTGGTTGGACAACGTGATTGCTGTCGCCACAGGCAACCAGAACGGTGCGCTGGCAAATCTGGCCGACAAAGCTCCGCACTCGGGGCACTTGACCGCCTTGGTGTCGATTGCACCGGTCCGGCCCGTGATCAACGGGTTCTTGCAAAGCCAAATCAATCAAATTCCGCCGCCCTTTGTCGAATTCACGAAGATTCCCGATCTATTAGACGCGGTCCTGATTCGTATCAATCTGGACGATCAGGAACATGGACTGAACCTTACCCTGCTTGCTCGCGACGAAGATTCTGCCAAAGAAATGCAAACCATCATTGCCGATGGTTTGAATCTCGGTCGCCAGATTGCCATGCAGCAGGTGATGCAGAACGTTCAGGGCGACGATTCCATTCAGGAAGCAAGCCAGGCGTATGCCAATCGGATGGCCGATCTGATTCTGGAAAGATTGACGCCGCAGCGAACCGGACGTCGTCTAAGCCTGTCGGCTTCGACGAGCGGTGGGGTCGCGATGCCGGCTGTCATGGTTGCGATGTTGTTACCTGCAGTTCAGTCGGCCCGCTTTGCTGCCAGGCGCGCGTCATCGATGAACAATTTGAAGCAGATCGGTTTGGCGATGCACAACTACCATGATGCGTATCGATCACTTCCTGTTATTGGTCAACATCGCGACGAGGATGGAAAACCGTTACTGAGCTGGCGTGTGCACGTGCTTCCGTTTATTGAAGAACTAGCGTTGTACGAGCAATTCAAACTGGACGAGCCGTGGGACAGCGAACACAACATCAAATTACTTGAAAAGATGCCGGCCGTTTACGAGCACAAAAATGTGGCTTTGGCAGCGGGGATGACGATCTATCAGGCGGCGATGGGTGATGAGTTGATGTTCAAACGAAATGCACCGACAGGATTCCGCGATATCCTTGACGGCACCAGCGCGACAATCATGGTCTTCGAGTCAAACGCAGAAAACGCGGTCCAGTGGACCAAACCCGATGATGTTGAGATCGACCTGGACGATCCGCTGGCTGTGATGGGTGATCACGGCCAGGCCTTCAACGTGCTGTTCGGGGATGGTTCGGTTCGAGCCATTCCCAGGACCATTGCCCCGGAGGATTTGAAGGCGCTGTTGACGCGTGCCGGCGGCGAAACGATTTCTGATTTCTAAGTCCAAGAGTCGTCGTTTGCTCCGCAAACGAATCGTAAGGGAACGTTCGCGGAGAGGCTGTGAATATATTGTCGTCCGCCGCTCCGCGTCGGAACGGAAAAGCAAAACTTTCGTTCGCGGAGGGAAGAATCATTGCGGAACATCAACATTGGCCGCTTTCTCTGCGTCACTCCGTGTTCTCTGCGGTAAGAATCTTAGCATCACTATCGAGGATGCGGAGTTCCGCCGAGGAAGGACATGCGATTGAAAGACGGGATCAAGCGAATGGTAAATAATTTTTAA
>JBFJVZ010000602.1:0-2843 GCA_041623895.1 Pirellulaceae bacterium
GCCAAATCGCCGCGGGGACGTATGCTGACAGCTTTCCTGGGGTTACACCAACTCGCTGTCGCTCGTTGGCTCACCCCAGGCTTTACGCTTTCGCTGCTCCGCAGCTTCATGGGTGCGAACCTGTTCTCTTGGGGACGGCCCAGCCGCCACCGCGGTCTTATTTCATGATTATTGAGCAGCAGTTCAGTTCCTAAGCCGGACGCTCTCCTTGTCCCGGCGACGCTGCCAGGACAAGTCCTCGCCTACGATCACGCGTGCTGGATTTGCAACCTTCGCACAATCACTTGGCCATCGCATCAAGCTCGTCCAGCTTGAAACGGACACTCAGAATGTAGGGCTCTTCACCTGCGGACCAATGACCATAGGTTGTGACCACGAAGGTGTCGTCAGGCAGCACTTCGACGCCCGGATACGTTGTGTCGTAACCTTTCTTGTTGTCCTTTAGCCGGACCGAGTACTGGCCATCACCACCTTTTGCGATGTCGTCCCATGTTCCTACCCAGCCTACCCAATCGCCTTCGAACGGCCGGTCGGCAGCACTTTGTTTCGGGCTGCGGCAACGAAAGCTGATGAATAGGCGACCGTCGGATCCGTACTTGCCGGTATGCCGATCACCCGTCAATGCCAGCGGCACTTCGCGAGGCTCTGACCATGTTTTGCCTTCGTCGTCTGAAAAAATGACGTGCGAATTTTTGCGCCGCGCATTTTCACGCAGCAGAACAGCCAGCCGTTTTTCATCCGGCGAGCGAAAACAACCGGGCTCGCACAGGTGCACTTCGGAGGACTGGTAAACGACTTCGGGGAAAGACCACGATAGCCCACCATCAGTGGAAAACGTTTTGAACAGCTTGAATGTCTGTGTTTTCTTCCCATCCTTCGTAAAAAAGCGACCATCATCATGGAACATGGCGAGGTAGTGGCCTCTGCCGGTTTTCAATGCTTCCACGAACCCCATCACGACGATCCCGCCCCAATCGCCGACTGCTTTCAGCTGGCTCCAAGACAGTCCGTCGTCTTCGCTGACTGCCAACCGAGCCGGGTAGAGCCCCGACCACATGATGATGCGTTTCGTGCCGTCCGGACCGACGACTCGATGTAGCGTGGGAACTTCTTTCGACGTCGCCCAGCTTGCCGGTGTCGGCAGCCGTTGGCTCCAGGTCAGTCCGCCATCGTTGCTGCGTTTGTAGACGATCGCACCACGACCGTGCCCTTTTGGATAGACGCACAACATCGTCTTGCCGTCTTCCAGCAGGCATGTCGTGGGATGACCGAGATATTGGCCGGCCTCGCGATCGACGACAACCTGACGGTGCACCTGATCGTCAAGATCAATCGTTTCGGGATAGGTGTCCTGCGGTTCTGCGGCGGTTGCGACGCTGTACGAAGCAAGCAGAAATAAGAAAGCTGTTCGCATCATTTGCCTATTCTGATTAGATGAATTTTCCCTGCGTTGGAGCGAGCGAAGACCGTTCGCCGGCGGAGAGTACGTCGCTAGGCTGTGTCTGGATCGCTGGTCAAAACACGTGATACGCTTTCTGATCCAAGCTGCGTGTCAAGTCAGCATCTGCGGCCCGCCTGACCAGGTCGTAGTAGCCATAGGGGTACTTGAACACGTGGCCAATGCCAACCGCCTTGTCTCCGCGTTTCTCCCAGTACTCCGCATCGGTCGGCCGCAGTTTGCTGGGTTTGTGATCGGGAATCCGCCGGGAGTCTGCGTCCGGGCCAAGTCGAGTGACGGTCACGTACTTGCGAAAAGCGGTACGGCAACTCTCCGCCCACTCGACGTCACCCATGGCCGCGAGTTCCACCAGCGACTGGCCAAAGGTCAGCATGTGTCCGGCAAATCCTTGCCCAAACCCGACAAAGCGATCGATCGCTGCGCTCGTTTCTTTCAGGATGAACCGTGACGCGGCGGCTTCGTCCGTGAACGGCGGCGGATCGACATCGGCATCCGGTTTGATATCGCGCCAAGGTGTAAACGACCGGATCAAGGCACAAACGCCATCAACTCGCTGCGGCGTGGCAGCCTCCGGCATCATGCGGAACGCCTTGATCGCCAGCATGGCAAAAATCGCATTGTGTCCGACTTGGCGCAAGACCTCTCCGCCCTCAGCCAGCGCAGTCCCGATTTTCTTGATGCCCTGCGGATCGGGGTCCGCCTCGGGAAACGGTTGGCACAACTTGGACGAAGCCCAATTCAGATCGAATAACTCAACGATTCGAGCTCGCGCCCGGTCGCCTAGATTGTTGTCAACACATAACAGATACGCCGATACCATCGCTGCGCCTCGATGGCCATCGCTGAAGTAATTCATCTCGTGCGCCCTGGCCAGCGCATTGAGCCCAAGCAACACCAGGCGTTTGTCCGAGTCATTCGGTTCTTTGCCACTGGAGCTGGCACCGCCCAGTATCGCGCCCGCCATCAACCCGCCGACCGACGCCGACGCGTGCTTGGCGAAGTCTCGTCGATACAAATTGTTGTTCATGACAATGGTCCGCTTGATTGAGAGTGAGGAAACTCGTTCATGTAGTATAAACCGTAAGCACCCCTTCGTTCCAACTCTGCCAACGCTCGGTCGGCCGGTCCGCCGTTCGTACCAAGCGGACAGCGGCACTCTTATCAGCCCGCCATGCATTAGTAGCACCCGGTCATTACGGCACAAAAGAACGAACCGTGGGCTAACGAGAGCGTCCCGCTTAGGAAGGAATTTGTGCCTGGCTTTTCTTTGGAATCACCAGCGTTGCAGGCATGAACGTTTTCATTTGTCACAAGCAGACGGCAACTGCGTAGCAATGGCAGCGCATAGCCTGGGGCCAGGATTGCTCGTCTCAGCGAGCATTCC
>JBFJVZ010000603.1:0-2826 GCA_041623895.1 Pirellulaceae bacterium
ACGAGGTCTGCACACGGGCGTGTTAAACCTTCATCACCTTCACCCCGGTTGTTGATGTCTCCATCGCCCAACAGCAGGCCGTAGTGCAATGAATCTTTGCAGTAGAGATGACTATTTCTCTTCATCCGGTTCGCTACGAGTACTAGTCAGGCAATACAGCTTCGACGCCGTTCGAATCAAGACACGGTCGCCGACAACCGCTGGGCAAGCGATACACAATTCGTCAAGTGAATTCGTTGCCAGGAGCTTGAACTCCGAACCGGCCTCCAAGACATAGGTATCCCCGTCTTCACTCAAGCAAAACAGTTTGCCGTTGTATGCCCACGGTGACGCCGTGAACGAGGCACCTTGCGGGAAGCGATGTTTGCCGAACACTTCTGCACCGGTCTTCGCATTGTGGCAAGTGACGAAACCTTGATCGTAGGCTGTGTACAGATAATCGCCGACGACAATCTGGCTGGTGTTGTAGGCAGATGCCTTCGGCTGATACCACTCGATAAACGGGCTGTCAGCGAATTCGCCTTCGGCTGCTATGTTGCCAGATGCACCTGGTTTGACGGCAAACGTGGGTCGATGATTGTCGCCAACGTAACCCGACGCGAGAAAAACCATGTCATGAGCGGCGAAAGGCGAGGGAATCACCAGGCTGGACATCTGCCCGTCAAACTCCCACAGCAATTCACCATCCAACGAATAGCTGCGGTTGCGATTCAATCCGGGTACCACGATCTCAGTGCGAAACTCGGTTCGCCAAACCAACGGCGTTGCCCAGGATCGTTTCTCGTCACGGGATTTGCGCCATCGCTGTTGGCCCGTTTTGGCGTCGAAGCTAGCGATCCACGAATCCTCCAAATTGTCATAGACGATAAAGACTTGCCCTTCGTGAACAACGGGCGATGCCGCCGCACCGTAATCCAAGAATGTCTTCTTCGGTTCAATTGCTTGCGACCAAATCGGTGCGCCGTCCAGACTGTAGCAATACAATCCAAGATCGCCGAACAGCACGTACAGACGCTCCCCATCGGTGACCGGCGTTTCCGCCGCGTAGGTGCTCTTGGGATGCCGCGGAACCTTGGGCTCGCCGACGTGCGCCTCGTGCCGCCAAAGCTCTTTGCCACTCTCAAGGTCGTAGCAAAGGGTTAGCCAACGATGAATCCCCTTCGATGGTTCGCGCACGCCCAGACCGAGATAAAGTCCCTTGCTTGGCTGGCGTTCTTCTTGTTCAGAAACGACTGTGCTAAGGAAGACCTTGTTGCCCCAAACGATGGGCGAAGCCCAGCCCCAGCCCGGCACATCCGTCACCCAGGCAACGTTCTTAGTTTTGCTCCACCGGATCGGAAGTCCGGGGTTGTCTGCCGCGATGCCACGTCCACCCGGACCACGAAACCTGGGCCAGTTTTCCTGGGCATTCATGTTGTCCACCAACAAAGGCAGCGACACAAGGGCGAGAATTAGGTGCTTTAGGAAAGTCATGGTTTTATGTCCACATTGATTCATTTGTGCGTTGCCCCTTGTTGGGCATGAAATCTTCACGGCGGCGATAACGCTAACCCGGATTAATCACGTAGGCCGGTACCGATTCGATTCTTAGCAAGTCACTCACGCCACATGCCGGCAGGGAGATTCGATGAAAAACTCCTCTCTGACTTCGCCTCGGCGCGAGAACTTGTTTCCTCGCCGCGCGTTGTGCGAGCCACTGGTTCCTGAGCGTTACCGCTTTCTGGTTTCGATTACGTACTTCATTAGGTCGTCGAATTCCCTACGGCTCTTCAACTGCCTGGTCAAGTTTGTAGGCATCAACGAAACCTTCGACTCGATGACTTCTTCGACGTCATCCTGCTTGATCCTTAACGGTTTGGGTTCGGCTAGATTTCGCAAGACAATTTCCTTTTTGCTCTCCGAGATCCGGATGCCTTCATGCACCTTACCATCGACGGTCAGCACGCTCGCTTGGGCGTACTCTTTGTCGATCTCTTTCGAGGGATGCAGGATCGCATTGACCAGCTGCTCGGCTGTCAGCCTGGTCTTGATCTTTGCCAAATCCGGGCCAAGCCGAGCTGCACCTCGAGGTGGATCGTGACAGGCGAAGCAGGCGGCGGCTGATTGATAGAACACCTTCTTGCCTCGCTGGGCATTGCCGTTGGCGATCGCGGTTTTCGCCAATTCAGCAGGCGATGTGGCCAGCAGCTCGGCTTCCAGGGCCTCGTTGGAGAACTCTTTCGTTTCAAGATTGTTACCCGCGAGCGCCGCTTCCAGAGGATGCTCCGCAAGCAGTTCATCCGGATTCCAAAACGTGCTGCGGTCACTCGTTTGCTGGCGAACCTTCTTGACGCTAGCCGGGCTGACGGGCGATGACTGATTGCCCCAAGTGTTACGCACAAAGGTCAGCACGGCAGCCAGCTCTTCGTCCTTTAACAATGAGCGGAAGGCGGTCATCGGTGGCACGCCGCGCGACGGGTCGTAGGTCTTTCCGTTGACCGTCATTTTGCCCCACACGCCATGCAAAGTCATCTTGATCAGACGCTCTTCGCTGCCGTTTACCCAGGGACTGCCGACAAGCGGCGGATAGACATTGGCGTTTCCCTTACCGTGTGTCAAATGGCATGTCGCGCAGTGCGCTTCACGTTGGTAAATCTGAGCTCCCAGTTTGTACACTTTTTTGTCGGCGCGACTGAGGTGTTTAGGAGGATTGAATTTTACGAATTCCACTTCGGCTGGAGCCGCAAATCCGCTCGCTCCTGTTGTGTCCACGTTCTGCCAAAAGTGCTTGACCGTGTTTGCCGCGACCACCGCGTGCTTGACGTCAGAACTTAGCAGCGTGTTCAA
>JBFJVZ010000604.1:0-2795 GCA_041623895.1 Pirellulaceae bacterium
CCGATCGATCGTCGCGGCGGATCGCTGGTCATGCGGCCCAAAGTCGAGGCGATTTGCGCAGTATTCGGCGGATAAACGGTACCAAAACTTGTCGCCGGTAGATTGCCCATGCCGATCGGCTGGACTGGCGTGTTGGCCGCCAGCGGCTGAAGTCGTGAAGCGATCGCCTCCGACGCCGTGTTCGGGTTGGATTGCTGTGGGGCAACTCGCCCGACCGCCTCGTATTCGACTTTTTGCTCGCGTTCCATCCGCACGATACGGTGGGGGACTTCGATGGTTCGAGTCTCGGGGACCCACTGAGTGCGGGTCTCGGTGCGATTGACCACCTGATTGCGCGCTTGCCAATGCGTCTTAGGAACTTGCTTGTAGGCGATCGTGGGCTGACGAAACGGATTCCAGCGGCCTTGCAGCTGTGGCTGCCAATGATATTCGGTGACCGGTGTGTAAATGGTGTGGGACTCCGGACGAGTCTCTTTGACTGTCTCCGGCCGAAAAACGGTCTGTTCCTTTGTTTCCATCTTGGTTTCAACGACCGGTCGTTCCACGCTGCGTGTCACCTGTCGATAGACAATCCCGGTGTCGGGGTCGCTGTAGTACCCAGGACGACTTTCTGCAGTCGCGCTCACACTGGCGGTAACGATGGTTGCTACAACAAGTACTGGTCGAATTGACGATGAAAAGATCCCAGTGGTCATGCCACGCCCTCGCCTCATTCGGATGATGAGTTATAAGTGGTTCAGTAGGCAGCGCTTGGCTAATCGCTAAGCTCAATCCCCTTGATCGAGCTCGCGCCAAGCTTTGGCCGTCTTCTTGATGTTCGGATGGCGGACTGAGGCAAACTGAGGGAAATCGAATCATGGACGCTAAATTACTGCAAATGCTGCGATGCCCGTTGGATCAATCCGAGCTAGCATTAGCGGATGCCGCCTTGGTTGACCGATTAAACGTCGCTATCGGCCAGGGAGATGCTCGGGATCGGGCTGGGCAGAGAGTTGATAGGCCAATCCAATCCGGTTTGGTAACGGCTGACGGAAAATGGGTTTATCCGATTCGCGGCGGCATTCCCGTCCTGATCCCCGGTCAAGCGATTGCGACACCCTGATGAGGGTGCCGCGTAGCCCTGCGACTCCGCTCGCAGGGCTCTAGCGACGGAGCACTCATCGACCTGTTTTGCGACAAAGCCGCAGATTCCCTGCGAACGGAGTCGCAGGGCTACGTAGTACCGGGACAGTGCCAGGTTAGGCCTGTCCAGGTTCACCCTCGGCCGTTAAACTGCGTGACTTGATTCGCTGAACGTAGAAAGAGAGAGCTGAAAAGATGTATGCCATCATCATCGACGGTGGTCGCCAATATCGTGTCCAACCTGGTATGGAAGTCGATATCGATTATCGAGATCTTCCAGCTGGCGAAAACATTACGTTTGAAAAGGTCTTGGCTGTCAGTGCTGACGAAGGAATGAAGTTGGGTGCTCCAACCCTGGACGGCGTGACGGTTACCGCTTCGGTTGTGGGGCCCAAGCAAGACAAGAAAATCTACGTCCAGAAATTTCGCCGCCGCAAGCACAGCAAATCGCGGATCGGCCACCGACAGTTGCACACTACGGTGCTAATCGAAGAAATCGCGGGCCTCTAAAGGCCACGTGAATCCAGAAGGCGGACTACGATAACCACGATCGTCTGCAAACGTTGCCGGATCGATCGCTGCTGATGTCTGCTTTCCGAGATCGCCGATGCAGTCTTCGCTCGATGATTACGAACTCAGCGACGTGCTGGGCGTGGGCACGGTCGGCACGATTTATCTGGGCGTGCATCGTCAAAGCGGCGAGCGGGTCGCAATCAAAAAGTTGCACGCAAGTGTCAGCAAGGATCCGTTGATCCGTGCTCGCTTCAAACGCGAAATGACGGTCCTGGAACGTGTACGGCATCCCAATATCGTCGCCTATCTGGGCGGCGGCAGTGACAACGGATCGCTGTATTACATCATGGAAGTCGTGGATGGGGGAACCGTCAAGGAGCTTCTCGAGGCGACCGGCCCGCTGCCCTGGGCGGCCGTCACTGAACTGGGAGTTCAAATTTGCAGCGCGCTCCAGTGGGCTCATAACCACGGTGTCGTTCATCGTGACCTCAAGCCCGGTAACTTGTTTCTCTCGCGCAGTGGTGCGCTGAAACTTGGCGACTTTGGAATCGCTCGCGATCTAACACGAAGCGATTTGACCGCCGAGGGATTTACTGTCGGCACACATGCCTACATGTCACCCGAGCAGATCACCGGTGATCCGTCGATGTCGGGAAAAACCGATTTGTACGCATTGGGCTGCTGCCTTTTTGAAGTGCTTTCCGGCAGAAAGCCGTTTCTGGGCGAGAACTACGCCCAATTGTTTGATCAACATTTGAAGCAAGAACCGCCTTCTGTGATTGAACTGGGAGTGGATTGTCCGCCCGCATTGGATGCCTTGATCAAACAGTTGTTGGCGAAGCAGGCAGAAGACCGACCCTTCAATGCCAGGCACGTCCAAGCCGAGTTGCTGCAGATGCTGGAAACGAATCAGACCGACGGCGGCAAGAACACCGATGGCCGCAAGATTTTGGTAGAGCGGATCCAACAGGCCATGCCAGTGGTTCGGGCGGAGGTGAGCTGGCGGAAGCTTGCCCTGCTGGCGGCGATCTTTGCCGCGATCGGTGTGGCCGCCGCGCTGCTCGCGCGGTGACGGGCAAGCTTCTTCAAAGTCGTCATTTGCGGAGAGGCTGTGAATTTATTGTCGTCCGACGCTCCGCGAACCTCGGCGTCCTCGGCGG
>JBFJVZ010000605.1:0-2782 GCA_041623895.1 Pirellulaceae bacterium
CGTTCCCTTAAGCGTTCGTTTGCGGAGCAAACGACGACGTACTTTCGCCGCCGGCGAATAAATTCACAGCCTCTACGTCAACACCCTCATTCATTCGTGCTGGTATTTGCCGCGTGAATATGCTTCACACGTTGCCTTTCAGGGTGATTTGCACCAGCGTTCGACGACGTCATAACCGCTCCAGCGCGACGCCACCGGTCTCGCTCGCCAATTTGATCAAATCCTGGTTCGATTCTTCGACGATGAAGGCATGCAGCATGATGCCTTTCAGCTCTTTCGGTTGAACGTTGATGCCGTGATCGCCGTCGGTAACGATGATTAATTCTGGCTCCCCGACTTCTAAATGCGCCGTTGCGTCTTTGATTCGTTTGATGCCGACGCGGAGTGCCAAATTGATGTCGGTGTCATCACCCAAAAAGAATTCATGGTGCAGTTTGCGGACTTCTTCTTGGGCTTCCAGCACGTCGCGCACCATGATTTCCTCGTGAACCTGCGAATCAAAGAAGCTGAACCCCAAAACTGCTTCACGGCGTCCGACCGCCCGCAACCGATTCAGTAGGATCGCGATCAATTTGTAAATCCGCTCGCCCTGCTGCATCGATTTTGATCGATCCAGCATGGCGTAAAAGAATTGTTTCTTGTCGCTACGCTTGACCTTTTCCCGGATCATGAAGCTCTTGGTGGCCAGCCGATAACGAAAATACTTTGGCGAGGCGACTTTCAACGCCCAGGCGGCCGGCGCCATCCGCGGTAATTCGTCAAACGATTGCATCATTCGCATCCGCGTCTGATCGCCATCGGCGGCGGGAATCATTTTCTTTTCAAAACGGGGCCGAAAAGCGACATATTCGTTCGCGATCCGAGCAATCCGCATCAGGGCTTCCAGTCCCGGTTCGGCCAGCATCCGCGAGGCCACGTCCAACCGCCGAACCGACAGCGGATGCATCTCCTTTTCCGTTGTTGCCTGCTGGCGACCGCCAAAAATATCCGTCAATAGCGAAGCAATCTTGCCGCGTGTTTCGATGTTATCGACCAGTTTGATCGATGTGATGCCTCGGTCGACCGACATCTGTTCGTAGTCGATCTTGTCCGTCGGCTTCAAATCACAATCGGGTGGCAAGCATTCCAACAGCTCGATTTCATCCGCCTCCAGACCACTGACTTCCTGCAGTGCCCAGTTGATCTGCCGCGTGATTGCTTCCGGTGGAAGGCCCACCGCCAGCGCGCGTTTGGCGGTGGAAATCACGGCAATGTTGGCAATTGCGCGATCGACGTCGGTGCGACCATGAATCAACTGAAAGTCGACTTCGCGGAGAGCCGCAGCCAGGTCAAGATATTTTTCGGCGTCGCGAATGGACCAATTCACAAGATCATCGATCCACTGCATCGCTTTCAGCATCCGCGCGCGATAAGTCAGGCGGATCCTACGCTCGATCTCGTTCTTGCCCGCCAGCCGTCCGTCATCCACCAGGTGCACGCCATCCCAAATCATCGGCACGGGAATATGATGCATGCCCAAGTTATCAAGTTTATTGATGACTTCTTGGTTGTTGATCTGTTGGCGTCGCTCGCTCGACTCGGGATACGTGATATGCGTGTGATGCTTGATGAAGTTACGAAAACGGCGAGGGATATGAATTCTTTCCATTAGATTAGCAGTGCGCTTAAACCAAGAGCATCAGCGAAGCAATTCGGGCCCGCGCAGACGCGTTTCCTTCATCACCTGCCCGCTTCGATTTCTGCTGACAGCTCTTCGACTCGCTTTTCGGTGATTTCCTTCCATTGTTTCAGTTTTGGATCGTCCACTTGAATGAACAACAATTCTCGCTGCAGTTGGTCCATGCTGCTCATCAACTCCACCATCGCATTAATCGCCTCGTCGTTGACGTCCATCCGTTCGTCTTCCTCCAAGCCTTTGGCCGACTCGAAGATTTCGTTGATTTCGTCCATCCGACCGCGAAGTTGCGTCGCCCGTTCGTCAATATCACTCAACAGCACTTCCACGCCGCCTTCCAACAGTGCACGGCGAATCAGGGATTCGACGTCGCGTTTATACGATTCCATTCCCTGCACATTGCGAATCGTCAAAATGTCTTGGACGATCATCCGTTTGCGACCATGCCGCTGAACACTGTTGGCCGCCAATCGTAATCCGCCCAGAGCGATGCGTGGCGAAACCTGAAAACCTTGTTCGCGATCGTCATTCAAGTTCGCGATTACGTGGGCATAGATGCGATGCAGTTTTCGTTTGTCAGGCCCGGCATCGGGGTCGGCTTTTTGGAACAGCGCCTCGTAGTCGGACTGCTCATAGGATGGCCAGCGGACTTCCAACTGCAGCGGGAAACGTTCCAGCAGCGCCTTGATCGCGTCACTATCCTTGGCGTACTGGCGCGGGTCCTTGTTGGTGCAAGCGACGATGACCTTGGAGTTCATCGGCACAGCCTGATCGCCGTTAAAGAACACGCGTCGGGTCAGCACGTCCTTAAGCGGCAAGAGTGCTTGGGAGGACGCGTCCAGGATTTCCTCCAGGACGACGACTTCATAAGGCAGAAACGATCTGGCCGTATCGTATTCCAAGCATTGATCCAATTTGGCGATATTCGGTCCACCCCACAGCCGGTCCTCGCTCATCCCTTCGCCAAATGATTGCAGGAAGATGTCTTCGTCTTTGTATCCTATGGCACGAAGCGCCGTCATCACCATGTCTGATTTACCGTGACCGCCGGGCCCCCACAGCAATACGTTACACGGTTGGTACATCGCATGCGTCAGTACCTGAACA
>JBFJVZ010000606.1:0-2772 GCA_041623895.1 Pirellulaceae bacterium
CACTTCAGATAAGTGGTCCGGTCTCCGATCAAGGGCTCAGGTCGTTGGGCCAACTTCGAGAACTCAGGCGGTTGGCGATCAAGGGAGAGTTCACCGACGAGGGGCTGGCTTCTCTTGCTGGTCTGGAGAATCTTAAAGAGCTCGTGCTGTATAGTGACCAGTTGAACGGCAGCGGCCTGAAATATCTCGCGGGGTTGCCTGAACTGCGGACGTTTGGGTTTTCGGGAAGTGTGGCTGGTCCAGTCACTCTGGCCTCTCTTGGCAGTTGGCAAGGGCTTGTTGCCCTGGAGCTTGGATCTGCGGCCACGGACGATGAACTGCTGCAAACACTCGGCGAATTGCCACGACTCGAATCGCTCTCGCTGATGTACGCCAAGGTCACCGACGAGGGTCTCGCCGCCATCAGCAAGCTGAGGAGTTTAAAAGAATTGAATTTGCAGCACACGGATATCACCAATGATGGGCTGATCCATTTGCAGCCGCTTTCGCAATTGCGTCTACTCGCGATTGGGGGTTCTACGCAACGCAATGCGATTGCCGGCAGCGGATTGTCGGCGGTTTCGCAGCTTCCGCGACTCGAAGCGCTCGACATGCGACTTGTTTCCGCCGATGAAATTGATCTAACACCTTTGATCCCCATCAAATCTCTGGCGAAGTTCAATTCTGCTCTGGGTTTTGATGACAGGCGGAGCTTTCACGAACAAAGACCTGACGTGCGGCATGTCAATGAGATCATTTTTACCTATGGCCATATGGCGAAGTTTGATTCCCGTTCGCAGGAAATACCATAAGGCACGCGTCCTGTCATTTGGTCGACCTTGACGCGTCCGACAAGCAAGCCGTGTCGTTGACGTCGGTCGTCGAAACCAGCTAATGATGCGCGAGGTGCAGGACTGAAGATGACTACTCGCTCGATAACGGTCGGATTCTTGACGATCGCCATGTCTGCCATGCTGACGGTGTCCGGCACTGCTACTTTCGCCGAAACGGATTTCCCACCCGAACAGCATCTCGCACGCGGGTATTTTCACACGGCAGTCTTCAGCCGGAATGCGAAACTGCTGCTCACGCCCGCTTACCGCGACGTTCAGCTTTGGGATGTCGAAACGGGCGCGCTGATCCGTCAATTCGCAGGGCACGAGGCCACCATTCACAGCATTGTTTTTAGCCCGGATGAAAAGTTGATTCTGACCGCCGCGGGAAACTCCGGCCTGTTCGGTCCGGATGACGCGTCGGCGCGGGTCTGGGACGTGGCCACGGGGAAGCAGCTTGCGGTCCTGGCGTTGGCTGATGACGACCAAAACTACGTCTTGTCGGCGCAGTTCTTGCCCGACGGCAAAGACGTGCTTACGGTTTCGGTTGACCAAACCGGTTCGCTAACGCATTTGGGTGTTTGCTGGAAGATCGCATCCCGACAAAAGCAATTCGTCCTGTCCGGCATATCCGTCTATTCAGAAGCGACCAACTGGTTTGACCCGATCAGGATGAGTCCGGGCGGTGACATGCTGGCGGGACTTGCGGACGACAGCAGACGGATCAGCGTGTGGAACGGGAGAACCGGCGGGGTACTGTGGCAGGTGCGTGGCGAACCGGATGATTCCCAGCCCAAGGACCGCAACGCATTTGGGTCGCTTCAGTTCAGTCCCAACGGAAAGATTCTATTGGGCGTTTGCAGTGATATGACCGTCAGAACCTGGTCGTCGCGCAGCGGGCAGGAGTTGCAAGTTTTCAGAGGTCACAAAGTTCGTATTAACGTGGCCACGTTCTGCCACGAGGGAGAGAGAGTGATGACCGCCTCGACTGATGGCACGGCTCGTCTGTGGGAGACCGCTTCCGGCCGCCAGATCAAGCGGTATGACCATCCGGGGCCGATCCGCGAGATGGTGGTCAACAGTGTCAGCACCCGCATGGCGACCAGATGGAGCTTACCAGCTAAGGATCCTGCCGAGCTCGACCGTCAATGGTTTACGTCCTTGTGGGACACGACCAGCGGACGAGAGATCAAGCGATTGCAGATGCCGCTGCGTCGCATGCCACACATGGTCTTCAGCCCCGATGGAGAACGAATCCTTGTGGCGCGAGCAGATTCAACATTTCTGTTGGACGCAGCTACAGGACAGATCATCCGCCGCTATGAGTAATGTTATGAATCAGCTAATCAAGTTTGTTTTCGCGAGCGGTGTTTGTTTGCGCTTGATCGACCCGGCCCATGCTCAGCTCACGCAAACATTTACGTCGCTGGAAGCACTCGTTGCCGAAGCGGATGACGTCTTCAGAGGCCCGATCATCAAGCTCACACGCGACGTGAAGGTTCCCAAGAACGGAAAGCTCCCCAATGGCACATTGTGGCCGAGTGGCTTGGTGGAATACACCTTCACCGTGCGAGTCGATGAAAGGCTGAAGGGAAACAAGACCGGCGAAGTGCAACTCGTCCGCGAGACATCAGCATACGACAAGCGGTATATCCAGTGGCATCAGTCGAAGACCGAGTTTCTGTGGTTTCTGGACCAGCGCGACAAGTACTCCAATACGACCGATGCCGACCGGGATCGCAAATGGGGCACGCTGCGGCTTGGCCAGGAGGTTCCTGATGCATCAACTTCGCTAACGCTCGTTGCCTTACCCCAGGCTATACGCTGCCACCACTCCGTGGTTCTTCTTGTTGATTGTTGAGCTTGTCGTTCGTTGCTCGCGGCATCCAGACGCGCAGCAGCCTTGCCGTCTGCTACCCAGTCGGCAACGGGTTCGGTTGTCGTCTGGCGGATCATTCAC
>JBFJVZ010000607.1:0-2766 GCA_041623895.1 Pirellulaceae bacterium
GAGGATTAAGCAGCATAGGTTTGCCTCGCAGAAACACAGTGCCGGCAGTGTGAGGTTTTTACTAATAGTAGAACCAACCATGCCACGAGCATCTACGATAGACCAGACCCGCTTGGGGCAGCAGATGAGTTCAACTGGCCGGGAGACCGGCCCAGATGCCCGTGGGCAGCAGGCTGGCGTTGCTTGACAATGCAGGCAGCGAAAAAGCGCTAATTTTGAACGTCCGCTTTCGGCCATAAGCGGCCCGTAGATCGACTAACAGATTCGAGGCGTGAAGCCCCTAGTAACACTGCGGCACTTGGATTTCCGCTCATCGCGAAGTGCCTCAATCTTCAGCTCTTGCGTCTCAAAGACAGTTAACGACTTTCAGTTCGTCTGAAGCTGTGATCTCGGTGCCCTGTTTTGTCAGTCCTGTCAACTCCGCTTCTGTGTCACCGCAGGTTATACCTGTTTCTTGAATACGAAACCAGACGCGGAGGTCGAGATCGCCATCATGATCAACGTCCTTCAGTTTCGTCTTCTTTGCGATCGGTGTCGCTCCAAGCGGTCCAAATCTGACCGTAGAGAAATCCACGGCAGCGGCATCAAAAATTGGAGCGTCCTGGGTTGTAAGGATCGCAACCGGCACCAACTGATTAGATTCTGTATTGACATGATTAGGGCCGCCGGGGCGTATATCGATCTGTAAAGAAACTGCCTCGGGGACACCATTTTCCTCCGCTGTGAAATCAAAACCGTCTTCGTTAACAGCAATTGAGAAATCAATATCTTCTATAAGTCCCGAAAAGGAAATCAGGCCAGCGGGATCAGGCGGGAGTCTGACCGAATCCGCGGCTATGAACTCAATTGTGTCGCCTTCAGCAGGGGCATATCCGTTGCCGAACGAAAGCCGGATTCCAGCATCGGCAGAGCTGAAGTCGGCGGTACCAAGTACTGTGATCGTGTCGTGCACTCCAGGACCGTCTACTTCGATTACTAGTTCGCCCTGGGTCACAGTAATGTTTCCATTGACAGTCATGTCGCCGGGGGAACAGCCAGGGTTTACTGTCCCGCCCTCAACGACAACATTGGCGTTGATGGTGGAGCCGGACAATGTGCCGTTCTCGCCAATCAGAATGTCTTTTGCCGTGAGAGTGGAGTTGCAGACTGACACCAATCCAGTGCCATGGCCAGTATTGTTAATACCGTCATGGCCGATGAACAACCAATTGGCAATTTCAATAATCGAATTGTTGTCCATTAGAATTTGGCCCAGGCTCATTGAGTCAGCGACTGCTATGAATACGGACCCAGGGTACGCAACCGTCGCCGTTGCATTTTCGAAAACCCTCATCGTTGAACCATCCAATGTCACTGTGCCGTCGCCACCCGCTTTGCCAATCGTCATTTCGGTTTTTGCTTCGTATAGGCTCGAACCCGATAAATCGACGCTGCCGACGCCTGACAGTCCGAACAATTGCCGGCCAATGACAGTCTGCGGAACTTCGCTTTGCAAAGTTGATGCGATTGACAAGTTGATCTCGCCCGTGCTGCCGTTGCCTCCAACAACAAATCCCCCAAAGCTGCCCGATAGCTGGCTAAGCCTGCCATCATTCGAAACCGAAGCGCCGTTGGAGATATTAAGTTGTGCCGTTTCGCTTCC
Source organism: Pirellulaceae bacterium (assembly GCA_041623895.1). Classification (GTDB taxonomy): domain Bacteria; phylum Planctomycetota; class Planctomycetia; order Pirellulales; family Pirellulaceae; genus JBFJVZ01. The sequence goes on from JBFJVZ010000607.1 coordinate 1,643, forward strand.
GGAAAGTCCGGCAACATTAATCGCCCCTATCACATCCACGTGAGTCCCGACTCCGTCCACGTTGACACTGCTTACCACGCCAACGCCGCCGCGGCTTCCGATCAGCAGAGCCGTCCGAGGAAACACGCCTTGATCGGCCCTGAGGATTACTTGGCTGCCGTTGTTGATTAGCACATTCGAGTCGCGGTCGACATTGAGAGCCACTGCCGCAGTCGACTCCAGGTTCGCTCCGGAGACCGCCAAGAAATCAGACGGCACATTGACACTGATGCCTCCAAAAACGCTGGTGTCGTTTACGACTAGGCTGGAACCCCCGTCTATTGTGAGGCTACCAGGCTGTAACGTCGGAAAATCGCCCAGCACTAATGGGCCGTTTACGGTACCAGTAGTCACTTCCGGCGGAGTGACTATCCCAGTTGTTGTAATGTCAGCACGAGCGGTTTGCGGAAGAACCAGCCCCAAAATTGCTATCAGATTGCTCACAAACAGTGCGAATGCGGGATGCAGTTTAATTGTTTTCATTGCTCGAATACCTCGGTACTGGATCACCATGATGTGATCGGTGGCGTGATTTCGATGTCGCGACCTAAAGCCTCAGCATAGAAGAGGATGGGTAGTACCGCCTGCCAATTAACATAATTTCGATTGGGTTTCCTGATTCATCGAAATGACTCCATCGGGTCGGGAGCAGAAATCGCCGCAACGCAACATTCAGGATCCGACCGACTTCCGCTTCGGGTCGAATGCGGACACTTGGTCAAACTTACCCAGCTACCTGCCGTTCGCTAGGCTGGCTTTTTCATGGTTCGCTGTATTTGTTCAAGACTGCCGCGCATGAATAATCCAAGCAGTCCAAGGTAAACCGCGGCACCCCCTGCAATTTGCACAATCAGGCCTGGCCACGATTGGTTGACCTGGGAAATCCAAAACACCACGGCTGCCATGACCAGACCAGCAAATATTGGGGTCGCATGTTGGCGGACGTAATGCCGGATCGAAAGACCCGTCACTCTGCGCAATAATATTAAACCGACAGGCGCGAACAGCCATGCCCGGATAGCGTATGCGGCGGCCACCGCAACCACGCCGTGGCGCACTACCAGCAGAAAAATGACTACATTGGC
>JBFJVZ010000608.1:0-2752 GCA_041623895.1 Pirellulaceae bacterium
CCAGCGATTCGCCATTTGTTTCTACATCTCCCCAGACTTTTGATCTGAAGAAACGCAAATAGCAACCTCGCAAATACTGAACTCAACAGAGTTTCATCAACCAAATTGTCAAAGATCAATTTACCCAGAAATCTCCCGCAAGGAAGCTTCCCAGGTGGTCCCGTATTTTCGGGGACAAAACGGTTTTCGTCAACAGCTAGCACACCAGAAAAAGATGAATTCTTCATCGTCTGCCGCCAGCAAAAAACCCGTCTTGCTAGCCGCGACATCTCTGCCGCAAAGCGAAGGGCGGAAACATAGAGCCACCGCCGATTGCACGCAAGTGCTCTCCAGCGATTTCTGGCATTTTCTGCCCGGTTTGTTAAGACAGGCAGCGGATCATCCAGGTTCGCGGGGCCTGCCCGCTTGCTCGATCACGCTCGATCACAGCAAGCTGCACTCGCCCTCTCCGGGCCCGAGAGCCCGACTCCGGGCTGGTGAAAATGTCTGTTGTCGCTATTGAAATCTGTTTCGCAGGTTTCTTGATCCCAAAGGGATCGCACATCGTAGCCGGGGGTAAACGAGCGCAGCGAGTGCCACCCCCGGAACAAACCGCAAGCAAAAGTTCCCGCGCGAAGGGCCTGCCCTACCGGGGGTGGCGAAGTGCTCGCTTGGAGCTCGCAATTCTGACCCCCGGCTTCGTTCTTTAACCGCTTCGCGGTAATCAAATCCAGATCACCGACTTTTGACAAGCTTTCCCAGTTTTGGACATTTTTACCGTCCCACCTCCACGCCGACGCGATCGTCGCGTGCTGACGGTTGTTCCGATTACAAAGCGTCGCGGTGAGTTGATCAATCCTGACGTCTGAATGGCCGATGAAAGCGGATGTCCGCCTCTATCAAGACATAGGCAGCGAACCGATTTCCTCCCATCGATCGCGCGCAAGGGCAACTCCGCGCATCGACGAATCGTAAAGGTACCTCATGAGTCAGCCTGAAGCCGCAGATAGTCAACTGGATGCTTTGATCTCACGCATTCAATCGCTTAGCGGAGACGACACCAAAGCACCAGCCGCTGTTCCTCCGACTCAACCCGCCAAGCAGCAACCGCGCCCAGTCGTGCCGGCCGCCAGAACGCGTCCCCAAGCTACTGGTCAACCGAAACCGCCCAACCCGCCGCCAGCCGTCCGTCCCCGTCCAGCGGTGAATGCGCAAACGGCGAATCGTCCTCCCGGAGCCCCTGCGGCGGAGAACCCAAACGCGCAGGGTGGACCGAAACAATCGGCCACAGCAAAGATCAAGATCCCCGATGGTCCGCTCGGTTTCAAAGCCAGCCGCGACGAAGTGTGGCGGCCGGTAGAACCAGAGACGATTGAAACCGCCGGGGTCAACGAATCGATTCTGGAAGCCATCGTCTATCGCTACATCCAAAACGTGGGCGAAGCCGAGGGCCGTCGCATCGCTGACCAGGTGAAGCTGCCGTTCCGGATGGTCGAACCCGTGCTGACGCGGCTGAAGATGGAACAAAACGTGGCCTACAAGAATGCCACCGCGACCAACGACTATGTCTACACCTTGACCGAAACCGGCCGGCAAATCGCCCGCAATCACATCCAGGACTGCACGTACTATGGCGCCTGCCCCGTGCCACTGGACGATTACATCCAAAGCGTCAAATACCAAACGATCGAAGGTCAGTATCCGAAAAAGACCGACCTGGAGCGGGCTTTTAACGATCTGCTGATCAACCCGCACATGCTGAACAAGCTGGGGCCCGCCGTGGCCAGCGGCCGCGGCATGTTTCTGTTCGGTTTTCCCGGCAACGGCAAGACATCGATCGCCGAGCGCGTTACCGGCGCCTTTGGAAAATACATCTGGATTCCCCGCGCCGTCGACGTCGACGGAGACATTCTCCGCGTCTTTGACCCCATGAACCACGTCATGTGTATGCCCGAAAGCGACGGCGGTTTGCTGGATGCAGGTGGATTCGATAAGCGCTGGGTTCGCATCGAACGGCCGACGATCATCGCCGGCGGTGAATTGACGATGGAGATGCTGGAAGTCCAGTGCAACCTGGAAAGCAACATTTCCGAAGCCCCGATGCAGCTGAAGAGCAACTGCGGCACGCTGGTGATTGACGACTTTGGACGCCAACGAATGCGCGTCGACGAACTGTTAAATCGCTGGATTGTGCCGCTGGAAAAACGGTATGACTTCTTGAATATGGCCAGCGGCAAGAAAATCCAAGTGCCGTTCGATCAGCTGGTTGTCTTTAGCACCAACCTGGAACCGAAAGATCTGGTCGACGATGCGTTTCTGCGGCGGATTCCCTACAAGATCGAAGCCGAGGATCCACCGGAGCAGGATTTTCGCAAGTTATTCGAGATCATGTGCCGCGTGATGAAGATGCCGCACAATCCCGATGCGATCGATTACTTGATCCGCACGCATTACAAGCCCGTCAATCGGCCGATGCGAATGTGCCAGCCTCGCGACCTGTTGCTGCAAGTCCGCAATTACTGCTTGTACAACGACGTGCCGATCGAATTGACCAACGACAACTTCGATTTCGCCTGCGAGAATTACTTCTCCGTGATGTAGCGAGCGAGCAGGGGAGGGGCAACGCCGTTAAGCGTTTCTTGTTCGTGTTACGTGGGCTGTTCTTCGTAGCCGGAGTCGCCGGACTTCGGTTGTATCGTGGACGGCGCCCGAATTCTGGCGAATCCGGCTACCAGGAATCCTTAACGGCGTTGGGGAGGGGGCAATCGTTGGC
>JBFJVZ010000609.1:0-2718 GCA_041623895.1 Pirellulaceae bacterium
AAATCTGCGGTACGTCCGGTCGCAAAGGTGGAAGCCGTAAATCATCAAGGGAGCGCCAACCAGGAACATGACGATCGGTGCAAGAATTTCCGCCCGAGCGGCGTCGCAGGCGCGGATCACGCCAGCAACTCCCAAAGCGGCAAACATGATTCCTACGGACGCAACCATCCGCACGACAAGTGCCTTGTCGTGACGAACCACTTCGCTCTTGTATTGATCAACGGTCAATGGAGGGGCGACGCGAGTCGGTGAATGGTCGATAAGTTGTTTTGCATGACCATCAGGCTGTTCATCGTCTCGATCGGGGCGCGCGGAGTGTTGATTTTTCGTATCGGAACGTCAATCAATCAGCTCCAGTCCAGCCTACGCCGTGCGTACTCGCTGCCAATTCGCCCGCGTGTAGGCGTACGCCAGTTCCAGAAAATGGTCTTCCAATTCAAGAAATCGCGGCGTGAGCTTCTCCAAACCTTCGTGAACTTCGTCGGGCAACCCAAAAAGATAATGCTCCGCCCACTCCTCTTTCGTTTGCAACCGCGTCACCTCTCCCAGCGACTCCAGCGCATCGGCGACAAATGACGCCATTTCCGTTGCCCCAATCTCCCGCAGCACGCGGGGAGTTTCCGCAGCCGACTGCGGACAAAGATGATGAATCCATTGCCCAAATCCACCGTTGTTGACGTCCGCTTCCAGCATGTAGAGACAACAAAGTGCACGTTCGACATCATTGAGACTTTCAAATCCATCCTCGTGGTAGCGAAGCCCGGACGCGCAACCGACAGCAGCAAAAAGGCTCGCATCATCCCAGTCCTCGACGCTATCCGGCGTGGGATAAGGTTCCAGGCTCGACCGCCCTTCAGGAAGAGCGACGCATTGGGAGACGCCGCGGCGGCCGCGAAGCAGGTTGAAAATCCATTGGAACATTGAATTCGTCAGTAAACGGGTCATCGACGCGTCGCTGAGTCCACCACGTCTTTATCCGACAATCCTTCTCCATTCGTGCTCGATCATGGCACGGCTCACTTCGTTCAGCTCCATTCGCATCTCAACCTCATCAAGGCCCGCAGCGATACCTGCCATGCATGCGTCTCGATCCGCATGGCGATATGCTCGGAAATGCAAAGTCATTCATTTTCACTCGATGGCGTACCCCCCCGTGCATCGATCGTCCGACGGTGCATTTTCGGGCGGATCGGGGATCGCACTTTCGTGAACGAGCGACGAGACGCCGGCCATGAATTCTGACCACATCCGGACAGTGAGGTAGAATCCGAGAAACAGCAGACAGAGCGACACGCACTGCGTTATCAAACGCTGCGGTTGCGACAAATTCGGCGTCGCCCAAATGATCGCCAAAGCACAAATGCCCAGGCAGGCCAGCAGAAACGGAAAGTAAGTCCACCAGTACCATCGCAATCCATTGAGTCCGAAGCAACGGTAGATCTTCGTTTCGGTCAAGTCATGCGAAGTGTTGGTTGTGGCCATCGTGCAGTCGAGTTTTAACCCCCAATCCGTTCTCTTACGTCGCTCTCACGGATCCGATGAAATTCTCGTCACGCGCTGACAATAGTCTTCCTCGGCTTCTCAAAATATTGGAGACGACTGTCAAACGCCGCAACCTTTGGAGAGCAGTCATTTTCCGCCGTCCGGCGTTGTGCTGGTAATCTCGTCCGCTTTCGTCGTGCCAGCGGGGCGTACGAAATGGGCGAAAGCAGCAGCAACTTCGGAATAAGAGCTAGACGTGGTAGCCGCATTGCACACGAGCACTCGCTTTCCGTTCCGATGCAGGAAGTACACGCACTTCGTATTTTCTTCGAGCTGCCATGACTGGATGTCGTCCCAAGCGTAAAAGACGCTGCGCAAACGTCGCATTCGAATCCCAGATTGGTCGATCACGACGTAGGCAAAGAATGCCGCCAGCGCTGCGTACGAACAGAAGCCGAACAAAGCTGCAATGGTGAGCGCCGTCAAAGGTGCAATTCCCAGAAGAAGTATGCTCGAAGCGCTGCCGACGGAAATGGCAGCAAACAGAATCGCCAACACAGTCCAGATAACCCGAGCAAACGGAGGAGCCGTGAGGATAAGTGGCAGGTGGTCTGGCGAGAAAGCCGCTTGGTGAACCGGGGCTGCGATGCTTGATGGCGATGCATACGGATTCTGGGAATGCATGAATTGGCTCAAGCGAAGAAGGGAACGGGTCACCCGGCCTGAGCAGTCGAGCAACCATTGCCCAAAAGACGCTCGAGGACGCGGCGTGCATCCGTTAGTTTGTCGTTTTCTTGCGGCCCCGAGACAGTGACCATCAGCCATCGCGATATCCGAGTATAGCGAATGCAAAAAAGGGGTTGAGCGCAACAATCACGAATCTGCAAATCGACTGCGCGATGAATTAGTTACGAGCGTCGTCCGAAATAACCGGTCCGAGCGGAAAGGCAAACACTGCCCAAGAATTGTTCGAGGGCCCGAGGTCATTTTATCGTTCGGTAGTTTCTTCAAGAATGCGTTTCAGTGTGGTATCGTCCCCTTCAAATACGTTCCCGTCGGGGTCAACAAGGACCAAGTCACCTAATCCTCGGATCCCAAATCGTTCCCACGTCTGAAACGTGTTATCGAGCAAGATCGGATAGTCGATCTTCCTTCCCTGCCAGACATGGGTAATGACAGGAGCGAGGATGCCGTCCAATGCATTCAAGTCAGCAATCTCATCATGAATGTCGATGC
>JBFJVZ010000610.1:0-2715 GCA_041623895.1 Pirellulaceae bacterium
ACGGCGTGACATGGCCAGGCTCCTATGCAGGAAGGTGAAACGGAAACAAACAGTTTCCGCTTCGATGAGCAAATTGCCGGCCACAATCAAAAATCTGCTAAACTAAACCACCCCGCCGCGCCAGCGGCTTACTTGAACCATGGATTGAACCGGAGGTCACCATGACGCGTTTGCAGATGGATGCCACAGCTGGCGACCCCCGTTAACCCTGAACGTGCTGGCGTGTAAGAAATCGTACTCGTACTCAGGACGGACCGCTATCACAATGCCGAAATTGTTGCCCTGCTGGCGATGATCATCTTGCCGTGGGGCGTCGGGTGCGGATTAGGTTTGCTCGCTGCAAAACTTACGCGGAGATACCTCAGTGCTCCGACCACCGACGCGTAGAATGAAAGCCGACCATCGTATCAATTTAGCATGCGGGGCATGCTTTTGACGATCATGGTTTTGGCCGCTTTGACTGGTTGGCTTTCAACTACCGTACGGCAATGGCATTACCATGAGAAAACGAATCAGTATCCAATTGAGAATCTGCGGTCTGCGATTCAGCTTGCATGTCAAGCGCAAAACGCGCATCGAATCCTTGCGGGACGGCAACAGGTGCTCACAATGCCTCGATCGGTTCCGTCGAAGCGTCGCAATGGACCCGAGTGCTCGAGGATTCGCGCGGCAGGTTTTGCCCACAGATGAACACTGATCAACGCAGATGGGTTTGATCGCCGTTTCATTATCGATGCTCACGATTGCGTTCGGATCCACTGCACGGGTCTTAACTGAATCCAAAATACGACGAACCATTGGGGCACACGGGGATTCTAACCGCAGAGCACCCGGAGAGCGCAGAGATTCTCAGTCAACATTTTTCTCTGCGAACCTCCGCGTCCTCTGCGGTTGGGATTTCGTCTCGGCGTAGGATTGCTTGCCTTAGCGCGAAATCTGTGGCGCGGTCAATCGCTTTTGGTATCCTGGTGACCGACCAATGTTGAACAGCCAAGGGGTCGTTGCTGTTATCAACGTGGAAGTGGAGGGAAACCAAGGACGTTACGATACGATCTCAGAAGACGAAGCTTCCAATGGTCATGACGCTCTACCCGCCTCACTTTTACCTGCGTGATCTTCCTGTGACGAAGGATGCAAGAACAACACTAGCTTCAAGGTTGTTAAGCGAATACCGTGATGATTCCTGGGGGAAGATGTACTCCACAGTAGTGATGAAGGCCGCTGTGGCGGCGGAGATCGGTGATGATACTTTGGCGGAAATGGTATCCGTCAAGGAGCCAAAACGCTTTGACCTTCGGTTGTACTGTCTCGCCGACTCGCAGCAAATATCAAGATGAACATTATTGGAGCTGACTTTCTGGCAGCGACGCTGGAATCTGACGGTTACTTTCTGAAAATGATCGTCAACGATTCGGCCGCACACTTTTTTCCGTACACAACGGAACACCGAGACGCCACGCAGCCAGGACTTTGCTATAAGGATGATTCACTTGGCAACGCACTGGCCGCCACGATCAAGCCGGGACGAATTGATATTCGCTTCCACCACGCATTCACTGACGCACATGTCAGGTCGATCGTTCAACGATTACGACAACACCCCGACGTGCAGTCCTTAGCCGTATTTTCGGTCACCTACCAGGGCCGCTCTCTTGAGTGAGACGATCTTGGTCATTGGCCGAGCAAAAAGCACACAATGTCGTAGCGGAATTCGGGAAAATTTCGATCCGCGCCCGTGGGAAGTCTTCCGAATTTCCGCTACATGAATTCTGATTATGCGTTAGCTGGGTAGAATTGAATGCGAAATCGCGGCATCCCGCACGAACAACTGCAATGGCATGACAACGGTAACGGTACTGGGTCGTGGGAAATCCATGTTCACTGCGACTTGCTCGGCTCCGTAAAGGTTGATATTCCGTCCCGCGATTCTGACGGCTTAACGCCCATGCAAGAGAAGTGCCTGCAATTGGTCCGAGACTTGGCACCCGAATTGAAGCCAGCGCTGAACGAATCCTTGAAACGATACGCGGTAGCTTACTGCGGTGCTGAACCAGACGAGGACGATCTGTACTTTACTTGCGAATTCGCATCGGTTCCGTATTTGGAACACGCAAACGCCCCGTATGTGTTTCTCCACGCTGACTCGCCGGTTGACGAGGAGCACGGCGTTTGCTTTTTGATCCGCAACCACGATGTGCTATGCTGCTGCCACGGAGACGCCTCGCTGCAGTTCGATGGTTGGGACAACACCGCTGCACTGGACGCATTGGGCGACGACGTCACGTAACTACGAATTTCACGGGAGATCGCGGATCACTTTTGATTGATGCAAGGTCCATAACGCGATCCCGGTGATCTTAACAGTTCATTCGGATAGAGCCTTTCCACTGCGAGCTGTCGGCATGCTTTTTCGAGTCATCTGTACTACGGTCCTGGCGTCGAGTTTACTCGCGGGCGACGCTCTGTCTGACGACTACCCGACCTCCCACACCGTTCACCAAGAACTGGATTCTCAACCCGAGTTTGTCTTCTTAACTGGGCCGACTGAGACCATCTTCGGACTTCCGCGACGCGGAAAACAAATGACGTCCGACCTCAGGGTACGGCCGTTTCGGCCTTTGCTGCCCAAAATGCTCTCGCGGATTTTACGAACGGTACATGACGCTGTAGTTCCGCTGGAGGCAGTTTTTTCAGACGCTCTTCGTATTCGCTCAA
>JBFJVZ010000611.1:0-2714 GCA_041623895.1 Pirellulaceae bacterium
ACCGCCATGAGCAACTTAAAAGACAACGCGAGTAAACTGCTTGTTTGCTTAACGTGCATCTTGCTTTCCACAGCGACGGCCGAATCTGCAGATGGGCGCTTTCAGACGATCGTGCTGAGTGAGGAATTTCACAGCGAAGGGACCGCTGTTGCGGACATCGACGGCGATGGTCATCGCGATCTCGTCTCTGGACCCTTCTGGTACTCAGGTCCTGAATTCCGCACACGTCACGCTTACGCGCAAGTCAAGAACTACGCGATCAAGAATTATTCCGATCATTTTTTTTCATTTGCGCAAGACTTCAACCGCGACGGACGGATGGACATCCTCTCCATCCCAATCCCCGGTGGGACCGCTCGCTGGTACGAAAACCCCGGAAAAACGGATCAGCTCTGGAAACAATTTCCAGCGATTGGCGGTGTCGGTAACGAATCACCGACAATGGCGGACATCGATGGTGACGGAATGGATGAACTCGTTTGTATCGTCGACGGTCAATACGGGTTTGCTGAGCCGGATTCCGACAATCCACAGCAGACCTGGACGTTCACCCCCGTGTCGGAAAAACGCGGCTACGGACAGTTCACGCACGGATTAGGCGTTGGTGATGTCGATGGTGATGGACGAGTTGATTTGTTGGAGAAAGATGGCTGGTGGCAGCAACCCGAAACACCGGGTGCGCTCTTCCAGTTTCATCCGGTCAAGTTTGCGGAGTCCGGCGGATCGCAAATGTTCGTCGACGATTTCGACGGTGACGGTGACAACGACGTCGTCTCCGTTCAAAACGCTCACGCTTATGGGCTTTGCTGGTTTGAACGCCGCGGCGAAAACTCTGATGACTTTTTATTTGTCAAACACACGATTTTGGGACGTACTGCAAACGAGAATTCCTATGGACTGGCGATTTCACAAATGCACGCCGTTGCCATGGCCGATATCGATGGCGATGGATTGAAAGATCTGATCACGGGAAAACGATTCTGGGCGCACGGCGGCGGTGACCCAGGAGCGGCGGAATTGCCGGTGCTTTACTGGTTTCGCCGTTCGCGCCGTCACGGCGCGGTCGATTTTGTTCCCCTGCTGATCGATCAGCGCGTTGGTGTGGGCACGCAGTTGACCGTTGATGACGTGGATGGCAACGGGCACATCGATGTCGTTGTCGGTAACAAACTGGGCACTTTCTTGATGCTCAACAACGGCCAGCCAGATCCGATTCCAACGCCAACCTCAATGCCACGCCACATCGTCGGCACCGATGAATTCAAAGGCGGTGTTCGCTCCACCGAACCGCTCGCACCGGAACAGGAACGAGCAACCTTTGTGCTGCCCGCCGGCTTTGAAGCTCAATTGGTTGCCGCCGAGCCGGACATCGCCAAGCCAATGAACATGGCGTTTGATTTTAAGGGCCGCTTGTGGGTCAGCAGTAGTGTTGAATATCCGTACGCCGCGCCTCCGGACCAAGAAGGACGCGACACGATCAAGATCCTGGAGGACACCAATGGGGATGGCCGGGCGGACAAGATCACCACGTTTGCCGACAAGCTAAACGTCCCTATCGGTTTGTATCCGTACGGCGACGGAGTGATTTGTCACAGTATCCCTAACATCTGGTACCTTCGCGACACGGATGGCGATGGCAAGGCGGACAAACGCGAAGTCTTGTATGGGCCCTTCGACAACTCACGCGATACTCACGGCATGTGTAATGCGTTTACTCGCGGCTATGATGGATGGCTTTACGCTTGTCACGGATTCAACAACCAATCTTCGGTTGTCGGCAAAGATGGAAACCGGGTCACGATGCACTCCGGTAACACCTTTCGGATGCGGCCCGACGGATCGCGGATCGAACATTACACTTTCGGACAGGTCAACCCCTTCGGTATGGCAATTGATCCGGCCGGCGATTTGTTTACGGCCGACTGCCACACCAAACCAATCACGATGTTGATCAGGGGCGGCTATTATCCAAGCTTTGGCAAGCCTGATGATGGACTCGGTTTTGTCCCCGATGTGATGCAGCATTTGCACGGCAGCACAGCGATCGGCGGCATCGCCCTTTATCACGCCACGCAGTTCCCCTCCGTTTATCACGGCAATGCTTTCGGCGGAAACGTGATGACCAGTCGCGTCAACCGAAATTCGATCCAGCGAATTGGTGCCAGCGTTCGCGCACAAGAAGAAGCTGATTTTTTAATCTCGGCTGATCCCTGGTTCCGTCCCGTTGACCTGCAAATCGGACCCGATGGCGCGTTGTATGTGGCGGACTTCTACAACCGGATCATCGGTCACTATGAAGTCCCGCTGGATCATCCGGGGCGGGACCGGCATCGAGGCCGCATCTGGCGGATCGTCTATAAGCCCACGAATCAGCGTCGTGATCCCGGTTCGGATACCTCGCCATCCTCATCGGATCCAGCAGATGACCCAATCGATGCCGCGATTGCGAAACTCGGTTCAGCGGATTTGACAACGCGAATGCTCGCGACCGACTTCCTGGCCGATCGTGTTGGTTCCCCCGCCGTCGGTCAGTTGCGAAACGCTTACGCCAAAACGGCTAACATCAACACGCGTATCCATGCGATGTGGGCCTTGCACCGCTTGGGTGCGATCGAAGAATCCGATCTACCGGCCGCTCTCGATCACGAAAATCCGCGACTGCGCAGTCATGCCGTGCAAGTTTTAGGGGCCATGAAGGGTCCGCCGACCAACTG
>JBFJVZ010000612.1:0-2689 GCA_041623895.1 Pirellulaceae bacterium
GATGCTGTCGATTTCCGATCCAATCGCCGGCGGCCTTTCGATTGGTTATTCACGGGAGGGCGACGCTCCCGCGGAGCCGCCAAGCGTTTTCCGACGCTTCGCCTCGGCAGGAGCCTCGCCGTCCCATAAAACTCATGTTGTCATGGAGGCTCGCCCTCACAATCCTTCGGCATCCATCTCATCCTTCACTGGCAGAACACAAGTGCGTTTCGTAACCACGACCTTTTTCTTTCTGCTGCTCTGCACATTGGGATGCTCGGACTCGCGCACAAAACAGCCGCCCGTGGCGGATCAGGATCAAGCGACCGTCCCCGCATCGCCCGTCATTGACATTCAGCAAGAGAAAACGGAACCGCCCCCGGCGTCTCCCGAATCGTCTCACGAAGCCATGCTCAAACAGCTTCAGGCGATCAACGCCGACGTCGATTCGCTTCCTTATTTCGGAAAACTGGCTCTGAATCATTCGGAACAGGAACTGGGGAGTGCTCTTCAACGCGGCGACGTTTTCGCGGCGGTGAAGGCTCTGTTGATCAAAGGCGATCAGGAAACGGCACTGGGGCTCCCCGACCAGGCCCTGAAGACGCTTCAAAAGGCCGAATCGATCGCCCAGATCATCCGTCAACGTGCTCCGGAATCTTTCAGCAGCTCACAGCTCGCTGACATTACTTTGGCGATTGCGGTTGCTGCGCTTCGTAAAGGAGAAAACGAGAATTGCGTTCACTGCCAGGGTGGTGAAAGTTGCTTGTTTCCAATTCGCGGAAAAGGCATTCACACTCGGCCGGACGGATCCAGGCTTGCGATCCAATACCTTGAAAAAACACTGCAGCATTCACCGGATAACCTGGAAGCGATCTGGTTGTTGAATGTCGCGCACATGACCCTCGGTAGCTTTCCTGATTCGGTGCCCGAGCGGTATCGGCTTCCGCAAGAAAAGTTAGGCTCCGGGATCGAGTTTCCCAAGTTCCAGAACATTTCAAGTTCACTGGGACTGGATACGCTTTCCTTAGCCGGCGGTGCGATTGCCGATGACTTCGATGGCGACCACTGGCTGGACATCGTGGTCTCTGATTGGCACCCCAGCGGCCAGATCAGATTCTTTCACAATAACGGCGACGGGAGTTTCTCTGATCGCACCGAGGCGGCGAATCTGACGGGAATTGTCGGCGGGCTCAACCTGGAGCAAGCCGATTACGACAACGACGGCGACCTCGACGTACTGGTGCTCCGCGGCGCCTGGCTCAGCATCGATGGCAAGCACCCCAATTCCTTGTTACAGAATGATGGAACGGGAAGATTCACGGACGTGACTCGCGATGTTGGACTCGCCACAGAGAATCTTCCCACCCAAACGGCGGCTTGGTCGGACTTCGACAATGACGGGGATCTGGACTTGTACGTCGGTAACGAAGAGTTCCCCAATCAACTGTTTGAAAACGATGGCAAGGGTTACTTTACCGATGTCGCCCAGCAGCGCGGCGTCGCCAGCGACCGCTTCACAAAAGGCGTGTCCTGGGGCGATGTCAACGGCGATGGCTTTGCCGATTTGTATGTTTCCAACTATCGGCAGCCCAACGAATTTTTTCTGAACGATGGTCAAGGATCATTTGACGAACGATCGTCCTGGGCTGGTGTGACCGAACCGATCGACAGTTTTCCCACTTGGTTCTGGGATTACAACAATGACGGGCAGCTTGATCTCTATGTATCCGGTTACACGGTGGGCATCGAACATCTGGCGGCGGATTACTTTGGCCGCGACAGTGCCGCGGACAAGAATTGCCTGTATCAAGGCGATGGCAGCGGACGATTCCAGAATGTAGCTGCGTCTGTTGGCCTTGACCGCGCGACGCAACCCATGGGATGCAACTTTGGTGATCTGGACAACGATGGATTTCTCGACTTCTATCTTGGCACCGGCTATCCGCAACTCGAAGCCTTGATGCCGAACGTGATGTATCACAATCAGTCAGGCAAGCGGTTTGTCGATGTTTCGGTCGCCGGCGGATTCTCGCATCTTCAAAAAGGTCACGGGGTGGCGTTTGCCGATTTCGATCATGATGGTGATCAAGACATTCTTACCGAGTTGGGTGGATCGGTTCCGGGTGATGCTTTCCATAACGCTCTGTTTGAGAATCCCGGTTTCGGCAATCATTGGCTCAAGATCCAACTGGTTGGCGTCAAGTCAAATCGTTCAGCAATCGGTGCGCGGATCCAGCTACGTTTTCGCGACGGCGGTGTAGAGCGATCGGTCTATCGCTGGGTGGGCAGCGGGGGAAGCTTCGGCTGCAACCCGCTGCGGCAAGAAATCGGAATTGGTTCCGCGACTCGGATTGATTCGCTGAAAGTAACCTGGCCGGCAACGGGCGAAGTTCAGACGTTTGAGAATATCGCCGCGGACCAATTCCTGGTGATCGAAGAATCTTCCCAAACCCCCGTGCAGATCAAGCTAAACGCAGTACCGCTGTCACAGGACTAGTATCTCGTAGGCCAGGACTTGTCCTGGCAATCAGGCGCCAGGACAAGGAGAGTGTCCGGCTTAGGAAGTAATTTGAGCCTGGTTTTTCTCTGGAGTCACGGTAGTTGGAGGCATCGACGTTTTCGCTCATCACAACCATACGACAACTGCGTAGCAGTGGCAGCGTAGAGCCTGGGGTCAGGATTGCTCGTCTCTAGCGAGCAATCCGCAGCC
>JBFJVZ010000613.1:0-2674 GCA_041623895.1 Pirellulaceae bacterium
ACGGTTCTTGTCCCAACGGATGTGAACCGTGCGCCAACTATGATCGCCCTATTATCAACTTTTATGTTTCAATCTTTATCGGTCTCCAACTCTAGCACAGCCCTGCGTCCCTGGCCTTTACAATCGCCTGCGTGCGATCTGCCACCTGCAATTTGCCAAAGATGTTGGAACAATAGTTGCGCACCGTCTTGATGCTGAAGCCTAACTCCCGGGAGATCGCTTCATTGCCCATCCCCTGCGCCATCAGTTTGAGGACATTGCGCTCGCTGTCCGTCAGTTCCGGGAATATATCGGCCGCGGACGCGGGGCGATCGGCAAAGAAACGCATCATTCGCTGGGCAATGGCTGGGCTGAATATCGCTTCGCCACTGCCGACCGCCAAGATCGCCCGCTTGATTTCTTCATCGTTCATATCCTTAAGGACATAACCGCGAGCCCCAGAGCGCATGGCGGCAAATACGGAATCATCATCCTCGAACATGGTGACGACGAGAATGCGGATATGCGGGCTGGTTTGAACGATTTTGCGAATGGCCGAGAGGCCGTCACCGCCGGGCATCTGCAAATCCATGAGCACGACATCTGGCTGTAATTTCTCAGCCAGGATGACGGCTTCACCCCCGGTAGCCGCTTCTCCCACCAATTCTGTTTCGCTCATGGTCGCTAAAATGGCTCGCAGACCCTTGCGAAAAACAGGGTGATCATCAGCAATGAGTATGGTTAGTTTGTCCATTACGCCATCTCCAGCGGCAGACGCACTTCAACGCGGGTACCATCGTTTTCGCCCACGTGAATCGAGATAGTGCCGCCAAGTTCGGCGGCTCGCTCTCGCATCGATTGTATCCCAATGCCGGCAGTGTGGTTGACTGCCGTGCTCCGACCATCGTCGCTCACACGCAGTATGAGGGTTTTCGCCTCCACCGCGATGACCACCACACAGGTTGTCGCCTCCGCATGTTTAACCACGTTGTGAATCGCTTCGCTGGCGATACGATAGACGGCGACCTCCGTGGCCGCCGGCAGCGGCGGCATGGGTTCAGGGGCGATCACCTCAAGCTGAAAGGATGATGCCGGCAAGTTGAGGTGCTTGATGGCGGCCACCAAACCCAAATCATCTAGCATGGGTGGACGCAGCCCATAAACGAGGCTGCGCACCTCGGCTGTAGCCTGGCGCATATCGTCCCTCAGTTCTTCGATCAACCTTTCTGCCTCACCCGGGTTCTGCTGCATGAAGGTGCGAATTGCGCTCAGTTGCAGTTGGAATGACGAGAGGGATGGCGCCAGCCCATCGTGCAAGTCGTTGCGAATACGCCGGCGCTCTTCTTCGCGCGAAATAATCAGACGTTCGCGTGAAGACTGCAATTCGGCCGTTAGCTGCGACACAGTTAAGGCGATTCCGATCTGCTGGGCGATCTCTTCCAGAATGAGCCGGTCGCTCTCCGTGAGCGGCCGGCCGGCCGCGCGATCGGATGCTACCAAGAGACCTAGGTAGTGGTCCAAGTAGTGGATCGGGAAATGTCGCGCCGGCATGTGCTCGGGCGGGGTGCCATAGGCAGCATGTTCGTTCGCGTCCAGGTAGAGAAAGCCAATGCCGACATAGGGGAGGTGCAGTGCGGTGGCAATTGTCTCGGCGACGAGCGGTAGGGTGAGATGGGGGTTGCTCATCGTCCGCAGTTGCTGGTTAATGGCTGCGGCCAGCGCGTAAGGATTATCGTGCTGGCCATAGACAAGATCGTTAACCCGCAAGTATAGCCAGCGGCTGACGGGAACGATAGTCAGCGCCAACAACATGAGGGCTATGAGATTGAGATACCATTGCTGGCCAAGCGGCTGAAATGTGTAACTGGGCTTTGCGCCAAATGGCAAAGTGCCCAGGGCGACGACGGTCACATACAAAGCCGCGATGTAGGCGACGAGCAAGAGCCCCAACAGCCCGGCACTGACCAGGCTGTTGGGATTCAAAGACGAAGGCCTTGGTAGTGGCTCTTTCCGTCTCACGTAGTGCTGCTTTGTGGCGCAGGCCTAAGGAGTAAGACGACCACAGCAATCGCGACCAGAACGGCGATGATGGGTTCAAGCCGCTCCACCGATGTTGTCGTAAAGAGAACGCCAGGCAGCGCCATCAAGGCGTTCAGCGTCAGGACGACAATCGCCGCAATCTTGCCCCACCGCTGATTCTGCCAGATCCCAACTGCCGAAACCAGACCGATGGTGAACATGACGAGCCCTAGGGCCACGCCACCGTAACCGGCATTCTCAAGCAATATGCCTTGATTGACGAAGGCAATGAACAACCTGATTATATTCGCTAGACAGTATGCGAACACCAGAAATGCGGCGATCACAGTTCGATTTGAGCGAACCATTTCTGACCTCCTTCCCTATGGGCCAGATGTAGCAGGTGCAGGAGCGTACCGCAGAATATTGACGGCTACAAGCAGGTAGAGGGCCACAAATACCAGGCCGACGACCACGGCGAAAGCAGGAAGTTGGCCGGTGAGGACGGGAATCAGAATATTGAGAATGCTTAAAGCGGATACAATTAGAGCAAACGATTTGCCCCAGCGCATAGCAAGCCAAAGCGCAACGGCGGCGAAGATTCCAGCCGTGGCAACGGCAGAGTTGAACACAACGAGGGCATACGGTCCCGCATCACTCCTGGAGGCATATGCTG
>JBFJVZ010000614.1:0-2674 GCA_041623895.1 Pirellulaceae bacterium
CCACGTCGGGACAAGTCCTGTTGTATGACAGGGACGCCAGGCTCACCTTTGCCGGCGGGATCACAGCGAGCCGCGGACATGAAGGCGACAACCAGGGAACCGCTACCTTAAGAAAACTTTTTCGAGAACAAAAACATTCACCAGCGTGTTGCCAAGGGAATGCGGTCTACGGCTGCGACTTATTTGGCGCAGTTGACGATCCGGATCCGTCGACATGAGCACCGATACCGTCATCCGCCGTTTTGAGTCTGAAACCGAGCGGGAAATCCAAGATCGCGCCGACCAGCAATTCGCCGAGAATTACAAGCAACACTGCGCAAAGACGGACCGGGTGTTCGCCGTCCTCTTAGCACTGCAGTTCGTGGCTGGCATCATCGCGGCCTTTGTAATTTCGCCGCGGACCTGGTCCGGCACGATGAGCCAAACGCACTTGCATGTTTGGGCGGCAATCATTCTGGGCGGCGGGATCGCGATTTTTCCTATCTTGTTGGCGATTTACAGACCTGGCGAACGGGTCACTCGATTCGCCATTGCGATTGCGCAGATGCTGCATTCGGCATTGCTGATCCACTTGATGGGCGGCCGCATTGAAACGCACTTTCACGTCTTTGGCTCGCTGGCATTTCTTGCCTTTTACCGCGACTGGCAGGTGCTGATCGTGGCCACGGTCGTAATTTTGATCGACCATTTGGTGCGCAGCGTGTTTTGGCCCGAAAGCGTGTTTGGTATCACCACCGCGGCTCCGTTGCGCGCCTGGGAACACGTGGGCTGGGTGGTTTTCGAGGATCTATTCCTGATTCCCGCGTGCTTGCGGAGCACCCGTGAAATGCGGGAAATCCAAGAGCGGAGTGCCGAATTAGAAATTGTCAACGAACGGATTGAAAAGAAAGTACAGCATCGTACCCGGGAGCTTGCTCAGAAAAACGACGAATTGATTGCACTGAAGGACGAGGCGGAAGAGGCGAACGTTGCCAAAAGTCAATTCCTGGCCAACATGAGTCATGAATTGCGGACGCCGATGAATGCGATCATCGGTTACAGCGAATTACTGGAAGAGGAACTCGAAGACGCCCAGCAGGGCGAGTTCATTCCGGACTTGCAGAAGATTCGCGCCTCCGGAAAGCATCTGCTGGGTCTGATTAACGACATCTTGGATGTCTCGAAAATCGAAGCCGGAAAAATGGAGGTCTTTTGCGAAGAGATTAACCTGAACGTGCTGATCCGCGACATCGATACCACGGTCGCACCGCTGATGAGTAAGAACGAGAATCATTTCCAACTGCGGTGCGCGAGCCAATTGGGACGGATGCATTCCGATCAGACCAAGATTCGACAATGCTTGCTGAATTTGCTGAGCAACGCGGCAAAGTTCACGCAACAGGGACGAATCACTTTGCAGGTTGAACGCGCCCAACGGGATGGCGCCGACTGGGTTGATTTCAAGGTCAGTGATACCGGAATCGGAATGACTCCGGAACAATTGGTTGTCGTCTTTGAGGCCTTCTCGCAGGCCGAGGGATCAACGACGCGAAAGTTTGGCGGCACCGGTCTTGGTTTAACGATCATTAAGAGCTTCGCCTCCATGCTGCAGGGCCACTTGGATGTGGAAAGCGTTTACGGTCAAGGCACCGCATTCACCTTGCGACTTCCGGCCAGATATCAAGCTCCGCAGCCGGCCGCTGACGATCATGAGTTGATCGACCGGGGCAGCGGCGAATACATTCCTGGTGGCGGAAAACCAGGTGAATCTGCCGAAACCATTCTGGTCATTGACGACGATGCTTCCGCGCGAGAGTTGTTGGCCAGATATCTGAGCAGCGAAGGGTTGCGGGTGTTTACAGCCGTAGACGGTCCGACGGGCATCGAGATGGCCAAAGAGCTCAAACCTGCGGCCATCACGCTGGACGTGATGATGCCATCGATGGACGGCTGGACCGTACTTCAATCGCTGAAGAACGATCCGGAAACGTCAAACATTCCCATCATCATGGTGACAATCGTCGATAACTGTGACGTGGGATACACTTTGGGAGCCAAAGATTACTTGACCAAGCCTGTCGATCGCGTATCACTGATTCGCGCACTCTCCAAGCTTGGCGTTGATAACGAAGGCTGCCGCGTGCTGGTGGTCGAGGATGACGACAAGAGCCGAGAACTGGCAACGACGATCATTGCCAAGCTGGGGTACCAGGTGATCGAAGCCAGTAACGGGCAGGAGGCGATCGCCAAAGTCAACCAGCGTCGTCCTGATGCCGTACTGCTTGATCTCTGCATGCCCTACATGGATGGATTCGAGTTTGTCGAACACATGCAGCGAAACCCCCAAACGGCCGACATTCCCATCATCGTCTTGACGGCCAAGGATCTGACGTCCGAAGACCGCCAGCGGCTCACCGGATCGGTGCAAAAATGCATTCAGAAGGGATCGACCGATCAGCGGACATTGTTGGCGGAGCTTCGAGAAAACATCGTCAAAAGCCTCGCCACGACGGAGCACACAGCGGATGCCTAGAATACTTCTTGTCGAAGACAACGAATTGAACCGCGACATGTTGGTCAAGCGGTTGAAGCGTCGCGGTTATGAGATGATCGTTGCCATCGACGGTCGCCAGGGCGTGGAGATGGCGAAATCCGAACTGCCGGACGTGATTCTGATGGACATGAGTCTGCCGGA
>JBFJVZ010000615.1:0-2658 GCA_041623895.1 Pirellulaceae bacterium
AACCGGGGCATAGCTGTTCTTCCGGGCGCCGGCTTGTCGCTACCGGCGAAGGATCGCTCGATTGCCTCTGATCAGGATCTGCGTTTTCGGATTCGGCGTTCATGGCGTTACAAAAGGATACGGTTTCATCGGTTCTGCCACTACCAAACCGGTTTCGCAACGATTGTTACCAACAAAACAAAGATTTTTCCCCTGTGGGACTAAGTGGCGACTCGCTTGTCTCGTAGCGGAAGTCGGCAGACGTCGGCAGACGTCGGCAGACTTCCGAGCTATCAAGGACCGCCGAAATACTCCCGAATTCCGCTACGCCGAATCACACTCGCCGGTTAGTGCCTTCAGTAGCGTGCTTCGCTCGTTGTTGATTTCGTCGTGATCGTCGATCGTTCCCGAGATTTCGCTGACCAATGCGTCTCTGTACTTTTTCCGCAGCCGATGCACTGCAACGCGAATGGCGGCCGGAGTCGTTTGCAGTTGACGAGCCAGTTGCTCGTAGTGGAGTTTGGCGTCCCCGGTCAAAACAGGACTTAGCGCCTGAAACCACTCTTCACGCCCCGCTGCGGCGTACTGCGCCCGCAACTGATCCAGGACGCGGCGTAATAAGGTCAGCGCCCAATGCCGATGAAAAATCGCTTCCGCTGTCCAACCGTCAACGGGCTCTGTGGCATAGCGGCGTTCGGCGTCATTCCAATCCACCATCAGTGTTTGCACATCGCCGCCCCGTTTGATGGCGGCCTGGTTTCGTCGGTGATTGGCCAGTTGGTTCTTCACCGCGGCCAGCAGATAAGTACGAAACCGCCCTCTGCTTTGATCAGCCGAACAGAGCAGTTTGTCGCGCTGAATCAGATCGCTGAAGAAATCCTGGGTCAAGTCTTCAGTTTCATGCCGATCGAAACCACTGCGGCGAATGAAAACGTAAACCGGTGCCCAGTAAATATTGCACAAGTCTTCCAGGGCGTCCTTTTTTTCCGCCGGATCAGCGTCACCGGCCCGCGCAATGATGCTCCAACGCGTGGTTTGAAATCGTGGCGATCGAAATGAGGAAGCCTCTGGCATAAGTCGTAGTATAAACCGGCCGGTTCCATTGCGGCATTCATTGCTGACACTCGCCTGGGCTATATTCTTGTCAAGGCTGCGTCTGTAAAGAGAACTCCGCAAGGAAACGCTGTTTCACAGTTCACTCTCCAGCAGCACAGAGCGAGTTCTTAAGAACCGGCATCTCCAACCCGATTTTCCCCGCGGCGACTGACAATGGCGGCGCTATCCAGTAGCCTGTGACCAGACAACTTTTGAGACCACCAAGAAATGTATCGCATCTGTACTTTCGTGCTCTGCTTGGCTGTCAGCCTTGCCTCGTATTCGCTTGCTGCCGACGAAGCCAAATCTCGGCCACTGGTTCTGGCCCATTACATGCCATGGTACGTCGCTCCTCCGGTCAGCCGGTCATGGGGTTGGCATTGGACGATGAATCATTTCGACCCACAATCGGTTAAAGACGGCAACCGCGAGATCGCATCCAAGTTCTACCCGCTGATCGGCCCGTATGATTCGGGTGATCCGCATGTGCTGGAATATCATCTGCTGCAGATGAAGCTTGCCGGGATCGATGGTGTGATCGTCGACTGGTACGGCCTGGAGGACTTTCGTGATTATCCGATTCTGCACCGGAATACGCAGCGCCTGATCGACCAGGCGGCTCGGTTGGGGATGAAGTTCGCGATCTGCTATGAAGATCAAACTATTCCCGCATTGGAGAAGGCGGGGCGTTTACAAACTAATCGCCGCGTCGATCACGCCGTGCGCGAAATTCAATGGCTGCGCGATCACTGGTTCTCCTTGCCAGACTACGTTCGCTGCGGAGGGCAGCCCGTGTTGTTATCGTTCGGGCAAACAGGCTTATCCGGCGAAGAATGGACACGCTGTCTGCAGCAGGCAAAAACGAAGACGGCTTACTTCAGCCAACACTTTCGTCGCGACGCCGCGGTTGGCGCGTTTGATTGGCCGGTGCCCAGTGATGCCGTTGCAGCTCTGAAAATATTTCAAGAACATGCCGAATCGTGGAAGCAGTCAATTCCGGTCGCTTTTCCCAGATTCATCGATATCTACGCCGAAGCGAAAGTGCACGAGAGTTGGGGGCGAATCGAGGATGATCAGGGAGCCACATTCAAAAAAACGTTAACCAACGCGTTCAGCTTGAAAGCGCCCATGATTCAAATCGCTACCTGGAACGACTGGGGCGAAGGCACGGTGATCGAGCCGAGTAAAGAGTTCGGTTACCGGGACCTGGAAGTGATCCAGCAGCTTCGACGTCAGCATATCGACCGAACGTTTTCCGCAACCGCCGCCGATCTGCGATTGCCCCTAAAACTGCTGCAACTTCGCCGCACATCATCGATTCATCGCGGCGAAGCAGACCGAATCGCAGAACTGTTGGCCAATGGAGAATTGGCAGCAGCCCGCAAGGCATTGTCGCCAAACTCGAAGTAGTCGTAGGCCAGGAAGTGCTAGCTCAGATCCGATAGTTATCGCTATTCTTCATTCGTAGACTGTGATTCGAGTCGCCTCAGCATATCGTCTGTGATCTTCGTCAACCGTAATTCCGAACACTGGAACCGAAGTCCGTCGTTATTTGTTGAATCGAAATCCTTGAGCCCAAGTGTC
>JBFJVZ010000616.1:0-2657 GCA_041623895.1 Pirellulaceae bacterium
AGGCCCTTGTTGCCGAAACCGGCGACCGCTTCCTCCGGGGTGGGCAAGTATGGGGAACCGCTGACATTTTGAGCAAAAACAAGGATGCCGAGAAAAGTCACCGCCAGCAGATCTGTCGCCGCCACCCGCATGGCCAAGCTGACCAGCAGCGTTCCGGCAACAGCAATCGCTAACCAAGCTTCCCAATTATCCACGTTTGCACAGCGTCAGGTGTTGTCGGGTTCTCAACAGAAAAAATGAACGATACGGCCGTTACCCGCAGCATAATCAGCTTCCAGACTTCAGCCGCCCTCCCAGCCGGCAAGATCGCCTCAAATCGGTATCGAACGGTACCGCCAAGTCTCGTGAGCCTAATTTCGCAACCCTCGCGGCTGAACTACACTGCTCTGACCCCGGCCGTGTCAATCTGGTTCATCGCCGCTTTGCTGACGCGCCGCCTTCCCTTCCCCTCTGGCTCCCAGGCTCATGACGAATACTCAATCCGGACGCAAAGGTTCTGGTCCACTGATCATTGCCGGTTTGGTGTTGTTGCTGCTGATTGTGCATCAGGACAATTGGTTCTGGTTGGATGACACCTTGCTATTCGGTTTCATGCCGATCGGGCTCTTTTGGCATGCTTGCATTTCCGTCGCCGCCACGCTGACTTGGTATCTGGCGACCAAAATCGCCTGGCCGCACCCAGAAGTGGATCAGGGCGAAAGCCGTTCTTCCGACAGCGGGGAGGGCCAAGAGTAATGGATCATCCGGGACTTCCACAGCTGATCATCATCATCATCTACCTGGGGCTGCTGCTGGCCTTGGGGATCTTTTCCAACCGTTTGTTTACGGGCACCAAATCGGACTATCAACATGCCAGTCGCTCGATCGGGCCATTCTTGCTGCTGATGAGCATTTTTGGCACCACGATGACTGCCTTCGCACTGGTCGGTAGTAGCGGCGAAGCATTCCGCGAAGGCGTCGGTGTCTACGGTATGCTGGCCAGCAGTAGCGGGATCATTCACTCACTGTGCTTCTTTTTGATTGGAGTCAAGGTTTGGAAGCTGGCCCATCAGCACGGATACACAACTCAGATTCAACTTTTCCGTGATCGATTGGAAAGCGACTTCGTCGGTTTGTTGTTGTTTCCGATTCTAGTGGGATTGGTGGTGCCTTACTTGTTGATCGGTGTGATCAGCGGCGGCGCCGTGATTCAGTCACTGACCGCCGGTTTGGCTCCCGACTTGTCATGGTTTCAATCATTCAACGAAGACGGTTCTGTGAATCGTGCCTTCCACGGTGGCGTGCCTCCCTGGTTGGGGTCCTTGGTGATTTGCGTGGTCGTGCTGATTTATGTTTTCTTTGGCGGCATGCGCGGCACAACTTGGGCGAACACCTTTCAAACGATAGTCTTCATGGTCTTAGGCGTGGTCACTTTTTACGTGATCGCTTCCAGGTTGGGCGGCCAAGACAGTCTGCTGGGCAATCTGCGGGCGCTTGCCGAATCGGTGCCCGAAGAAAAGATCACGCGTAGCGAGATGAGTCGGACAAAGTTCTTTACTTATCTGTTGATTCCACTATCGGTGGGCATGTTTCCGCATCTATTCCAACATTGGATGACGGCCAAGAGCGTCAACTCTTTCAAGACGCCGGTGGTTTTTCATCCGATCTTCATCATGATCGTGTGGGTGCCGTGTGTGCTGGTGGGGATCTGGGCCACCGGTAACTTGATCCCGCCTAAACCGCCGCTACCGACAAATCCGAATACGATCTTGCCGTTCCTGGTGAAAACGCAAACGGGCAAGATCCTGGGTGGACTGTTGGCGGCTGGGATTTTGGCCGCGATCATGTCCAGCTTGGACAGCCAGTTTTTGTGCATTGGCACGATCTTTAACAACGACATTTTCACGCACTACAAAGGCGAAGGCAAAGTCACCGATACCCAACAAGTGCTGTACACGCGGTTGTTCATCATCGGCATTGTTGCCATCACCTACGTCCTGAGTCTGGGGAATGTGCGCAGCGTATTCGCGATGGGCGTTTGGTGTTTTAGCGGCTTCAGCGCCTTGTTCCCGGTCGTGATCGCAGCGCTTTACTGGCGAGGTCTGACGGCGGCCGGCGCGATCAGCGGCATCTTTGCCGCGATCATCAGCTGGTGCATTCTGTTCTACCACGGCACGCAAGTTCCGCTCAGCGAAGGTGGACTGAGCAAATTTGTGTTGCACTTGCCCTTCGGCGGTGAAAACTACGAGATCATGCCGGTGGTGGTGATGCTGCTCAGTTCACTGGTCACGATGGTGGTCGTTTCGCTGATCACCCCCAAGCCTTCCGAGCAAACGCTGGCCAAGTTCTTTGCTGACTAACTGGGACAGCGCCACTTCGCAGGCTGATGGTCGTGATTTCCGCAGTCATCTCGCCCACTGGGAGAGGTCGGGCTTTCAGGCCCGGGAGGGCAATAGGCGTCGTCTGCGTTGCCTGCCGGCAGTGCAGCATCGCTGCTATCGGGGGGAATCCGTTTTTTCGGGGTCCTCCCGTGGTTTTTCCCGCATACGAGAATATTTCGTACTCTTACTTTCGATAATTCCTGGTTGATCGACATCCGTGTCGTTTAACGTTCGTGAGAACCGGAGTGACTATCACTTCGGTGAGGCGATGCGTCGTGTCAAAGGCCTTGACGCAAC
>JBFJVZ010000617.1:0-2629 GCA_041623895.1 Pirellulaceae bacterium
CGATGGCGGCGTTGGTTGAATCGTTCTTGGGCGACAAAACGCACAGCAGCGAAACCGGCATCAAGAACCAGCAGCGCGTGCGCGATAAATTCTCGATTGCCACGATGGTCAACACGTACCGGCAGCACTACCAAATGCTGCGAGAGCCATCTTCGTAAACCAGGACCTGTCCCGGCAGCAAGATCGCCAGGACAGCCAGAGCGTCCGGCTTAGAAAGTAATTTTAGCCTGGCGTTTCTATTGAGTCACGGTAGTTGCAGGCATGAACGTTTTGATTCGTCACAACCACGCGACAACTGCGTAGCAGCGGCAGCATCTAGCCTGGGATCAGGATTGCTCGTCCCAGCGAGCATTCCGCAGCCCCAGGAATTCCTGGCCTACGCTGTTGTGCGTTAAAAAGATGATTGTCAGTAACTCCGGAAACAGCCCGACCACGGCAGGCTTAGTTGCTGGAGAAGCAGACCGGGTTGGATTGCCATTGCTCGGCGGCCGGCGGGTTACCGGCGACGATGCGGTTCATGATCCAATGGTTAAAGTCAGACAAGATGGCGGTGTTCATTTCATCGTCGCCGCTGTACTGACGGATCTCGACTTTCGCCCGCAGCAGCATCGCCGCGCGGATATCGGATTGCAACGCTTGCCGATCGAACCATGAGCTTGCTGTGGCGACCTGCCACAACATGGGCAGACCACGCTTGCGCAGTAACGCCAGGTTCGCAAGCACCTTTCCGCCGTTGGGCATGCGGCCACCGAGACTTGCTACGGCCGCGAATCGATCGGGGTTTCGCATCGCGATTCGCATCGCCATCGTCCCGCCGCTGCGGTAGCCTGCCAAGATGATGCGACTGCAATGAACCGAGTAGCGTTGGCAAGCCTGATCCACTGCAGACAGAACCTTGTCGTGCGCGGCGTCGATTGCCGCCGGACTGTCGTGCCAATCAAATCGATGTCCGACCGAATCGGCGGCGCGGGTGCCGCGGACTCCCGTTGCCAGATAGTTCCGTGTGCTGACATGCGGCATCACATGATCGATTTGATTCTCGTTGAACCCATCGCTATGCAACCACACCAACAAGGGGTACTGATAATTTGCTTCGTAGTGGATGGGAACAAAAAACGACTGAGGCGATGCCACCGAGGCGAGTGATGAATCAGCCAGCAGGCTGTCCCCACCCGCGCCGCTAAACCAAGACTCTTCGTCTCCGTCGCCTATCGAGCCGGAATCATCCGTGTACTCCTGTTTTGCGCTGTTGTTGGTTGATGAAATTTGATCCCAGGACACGGAAGGATGAAAGCGGCTCATGTAAATGTTCTATTGCAATGGTTCGGTGAACTGTTTCGACATCGCTTTGTACGATGTCCCCAAGTACCAATCCGCCTTAGAAACGCGATTGTATGCCGAACACCAATGATCGTGTTCTGTCTCACGTTTTGCCCTGCCAGAAAAAGTACGCGCGAGGGCGCGTTGGTGTCAACGCTGAAGCGATTCTTTGGCCCGCGAAAAAATAAATTTGCTAACCCACCATTGAACGTTTGTTAAGCCGATAGCAATTCGCCCATCGTGGCGACGAGTTCCTTGACGGCGTCCACGCTTTTGTTAAAGTCAGTGGTCTCTGAATCGGTCAGATTCAGCTCGATGATCCTTTCCACTCCGCCGCTGCCCATCACCACGGGCACACCGACGTAGTAGCCACCGACCCCGTATTCACGGTCGCAGTAAGCAGCGACCGGAATCACGCGTTTCTTGTCGCGGACGACGGCTTCGACCATCTGCGCACAGGCAGCTGCGGGTGCGTAATACGCACTTCCCGTTTTCAACAGAGAAACGATTTCGGCACCGCCTTTGCGGGTTCGATCCACGATCTCTTCTAATCTTGCGGGCTCAATCAACTCCTTGACGGGAATCCCGCCAACACTGGTGCAACTTGGCATCGGCACCATCGTGTCGCCATGGCCGCCCATCAGCAAAGCGCTAATGTCCTCCACACTGACGCCCAATTCCATGGCCAAGAAAGTCCGATAACGGGCGGTGTCCAATACCCCAGCTTGACCACAAACGTGAGCACTATCAAAACCGGTGACCTGCCACATTTGTTGCACCATCGCATCCAGCGGATTGCTGACAACAATCACGACAGCATGGGGGCTGGTCTGTTTGATTTGCTCGGCCACGCTGGTGACGATCTTGGCATTGGTGCTTAACAAGTCATCACGGCTCATCCCCGGTTTACGGGGAATTCCGGCGGTCACGACAATGACATCACTATCAGCAGTGTCGTCGTAGCTGGTGGTGCCGACGATGTTGGCATCAAAACCCATGATCGGCGAAGCTTGCATTAAATCCAGCGATTTTCCGCGAGGCATGTCCTCGGTCTGCGGAATGTCCAAAAGGACAATGTCACCAAGTTCGGCGGCGGCACACCAATGTGCGCACGTCGCGCCCACATTCCCGGCTCCGATGACTGAGATTTTGGCTCGGCGCATGAGTTGTTCTTGTCCTGCTGCAAAAGGGAAAAAAATTCTTTTGTGATCGCTGGCGCATTTTCAGACATCTCGAAGGCTCAGACATCGCGTAGGCCAGGACTTGTCCTGGCAGTGAGGCGCCAGGACAAGTCCTGGCCTACCGATGA
>JBFJVZ010000618.1:0-2611 GCA_041623895.1 Pirellulaceae bacterium
ACTTGCGGTGTTTTCGCAGGCCAGGACGAACGGCCCGCGAATTCGGTTAGAATGAAAGGTCCCGCCTTCATCCCCTATGGACACTCCTCATGTCCCGAACTGCGTTGGCTCTTTTCTGCGTTTTCGTCTTCGGTCTTGGCCAATGCCATGCTGATACCGCGGATGACTTGTTTCGTGGTCGGGTTCGCAGTTTGCTTGCCGAAAAATGTTTTGCCTGCCACGGGCCTGATGTCCAGGAAGCTGACCTGCGGCTTGATGTTCGCGACGCAGCCATCAGCAAACTTGACTCGGGTGCTCGCGCGATTGTTCCGGGTGATGTCCAGGCCAGCGATTTGATTTCTCGCGTGGCCAGCAAAGATTCTGATCTGCGGATGCCGCCCGAGGGTGATCCGTTGTCGGCGGAAGAGATCGAAATACTGAAGCAGTGGATCGCCGGCTCGGCGCCGTACGCCCAACACTGGGCTTACACGGATTTAAATCCAGGCCAGCCGCCAAAAGTGAGCGACGAAGACTGGATCGCCAGTCCAATCGACCGTTACGTATTGGCGCGACTGGAACAGCAAGGGCTGATACCATCACCGGCCGCAGATCGAGATACTTTGATCAAGCGGCTTTATTATGACTTGATCGGATTGCCGCCGACGCCGAATGCGGTTGATCAATTCGCTAATGACTCACGACCAGACGCCTATGAGCGTTTGATCGATTCACTGCTGGAATCACAACACTTTGGTGAGCGCTGGGGCCGGCACTGGCTGGACAAAGCCCGTTACGCCGACAGTGACGGTTATGAAAAGGACCGGCCACGTCCGAATGCCTGGAAGTATCGTGACTGGGTCATCAATGCGATCAATGATGACTTGCCTGTCGATCAATTCACCGTCCAGCAGCTCGCCGGCGACTTGTTGCCGGGTGCAACCAACGAACAACGGTTGGCCACTGCCTTTCACCGACAAACGTTGACGAACACCGAAGGCGGTGTTGATCAGGAAGAATTCCGCGTTGAAGCCGTCTTTGATCGCACCGAGACAACCGGCACCATTTGGCTGGGGCTGACCATCGGCTGTGCTCGTTGTCATTCGCACAAATATGACGCGATTTCGCAGGACGAATACTATCGGTTGTTCGCCTTTTTTAATAACGGAGACGAAGCCGACATCAAGCTGCCTACTTCCGAGGAGGCCATGTTGGCGTTCCAAAAGGCCAAGCAAAAGCACAACGAACAACTTGAGCAGCTAAATCAGCAGCTCAGCGAAGCGAAGAAAGATTGGGAAGCGGCCTTCGGTTCATGGCAAAGCGAGCTGCAAGAAAAACTTGGCAAGCTGGAACCGATCGAATTTCACGATCTTGACGTTACATCGGTCACGTCGTCTTTGGATGGCAACAAATTCGAGCGACAAGACGACGGCAGTTTTCTGGTCACCGGCAGCAATCCCGATTCACCGGTTGACTATGTCATCAACGCGACGGTCAAGTTAGCAAAACCGATCACCGGCATCCGAATCGATGCACTCCAAGACAAGCGGTTGCCCGGCAACGGGCCGGGACGCGTTGCGCACGGCAATTTTGTACTGAGCGAATTGGGGTTGTTGGCCGGGAATAAAAGAATCGAGCTGACTGGCGGGTCGGCTAGCTTTGCGCAAGGCAAGTTCCCGGCCGATCAGGCGATCGACGGCAAGCTCGATACCGGTTGGGCCATCTCACCAAAAATGGGCAACGACCAGCACGCGCAATTCGGGCTCCAACAACCGCTGTCTCTGGGCCCCGAAGACCCTCTTACGATTCAACTACGTCAGCATTACGGTCAGCAGCATGCGCTCGGCCGATTTCGCGTTCGCTTAGTCACGGGCGTCGCCAAGCTGGATGATCTGGCACCGGAACCGATCCGCAAGATCGTCCAAGTGAATCCTCAACAGCGCGGCAAAAAACAAAGCCAACAAATCGTTGATCATTTCTTGAAAAACGAGTTCGAGCGGACAAAGAATGTTCTCGCCAGCATCGAGGCGCTGAAGAAGGCAGCACCCGTCGAGCCGTTGATACCGGTTCGCGTGATCGCTCAGCGTGCCGATCCGCGTCAGACCAAAGTTTTTGACCGCGGCAGTTTCTTGAGCCCCAAGGATGCCGTCGACGCCGGCGGCTTAGAGACATTGCCGCCGATCGCGGGTCGAGCGGAGCATCTTGATCGCTTGGACTTCGCCAAGTGGCTGGTCGATTCACGAAATCCCTTGCCGCCCCGAGTGCTGGCCAATCACGTTTGGTCACACCTGTTTGGCCATGGCCTGGTCCGCACAGAGAACGACTTTGGTGTGCGAGGTCAGCCACCCACCCACCCGCGTTTGCTCGATTGGTTAGCGCTGGAGTATCGACGGCTTGGTTGGAGCCGCAAGCAATTCATCAAAACGATCCTGATCAGTTCGACGTATCGGCAATCGTCACACCATCGCAACGACTTGTTTGATGTCGATCCACAGAATCTGTTATTAGCGAGACAGAACCGCTTTCGCGTGCCGGCAGAAATCGTGCGTGATTTGTGTCTTTCGGTTTCGGGATTGTTGTCGGAAAAGGTTGGTGGGCCGAGTGTCTTTCCACCGTTACCAGCCGACGTAGCGTC
>JBFJVZ010000619.1:0-2596 GCA_041623895.1 Pirellulaceae bacterium
GTGCTGCGCGAAGACGTCGGCGAATGGTTCGAACTCAATTGCGACAGTCCGTACATGTTGCTGGTTGCCAACATCTTGGTTGAACATCGCCGGCAAATGACCGCGAAAGAGGAGGCTCTCTTTGGTATCGAGAAGCTCAATGTACCACGTTCAATTGTTCCGGCGATCACGCACATCGACTATTCCGCGCGAATTCAAACAGTTCACAAGGAGTCAAATCCCCGATTTCATTCGCTTCTCAGCGCGTTTAAGGCGCGAACTGGCTGCCCGATCCTTGTA
Source organism: Pirellulaceae bacterium (assembly GCA_041623895.1). Taxonomy (GTDB): domain Bacteria; phylum Planctomycetota; class Planctomycetia; order Pirellulales; family Pirellulaceae; genus JBFJVZ01. The sequence continues at coordinate 280 of JBFJVZ010000619.1, forward strand.
AACACAAGCTTCAATGTTCGCGGAGAGCCAATAGTCTGCACGCCAGAAGACTCTTTTCGTTGCTTCATGGGGACTGGAATTGAGATGCTCGTGGCAGGAAATTGTGTACTGCACAAGAACCAACAGTCCCCTTCTCTCAAGCAAGACTATCGTGATAATTTTGAACTCGACTGAGTTTACGATTGTTCCGGCGTTGCCTCGGGGCGGTCCAACACCAATGATATGTCAAGGGCTTATACCAAAGCTCATTGATAATGAGCTTTGGTATTAGACCTGCGAGTGTCAACACTACCTGTCCCGATCGCCAAATCAGCCAACGGATTGTATGGTATTCTGCCAACAATTGATGATGCTTTACTCTCGCTAGTGTGCGAAGCACCTTCATTGTCGTACGATTACATTCGGAAGGCCCCACCCTATGCCAGCTCGAAATGCAGCTCTTCCTGGTTACTTAACACTGGCGTGCATCGTTTTCGTGTTCTGCGCATGCATTATTGTGCTAGTTTACAGCTGGCTAGACCGTGACATCTTTATGAGCGAGTCGGGGCCGGGCGCGGCTGTTCTTTATTTCCGCTATGCCGTTGCGCTCTTTGGATTGATAACTTCAGCTTCGGTCCTGGCGCGATTATACCGCAGCCGCGGTTCCATGCTGGCCCGGATTCAGAATTGGCTGCCGATTCGGCTGCTCATCTATTTCGGGCTGCTGGCAATCGCCACCACCACCATCGCCTCCCAAGCAGTCCTGTTTGATGAGAACCGTTGGCTCAGAGCTCGATTTTTTGAAGATGTCTTGCTAGCCGGCCTCGCGTTGTGGACAATTTTGGTGTTCGGTCGCCGGCCCGTCTTTTCGCAGAGCCTTGTCGGATTTTGGCGATTTGTGGACATCTCTCTGGCGAACATTGCCATCGTTCTCTTCGTGAGCGAGATATCCGTAAGCATGTGGGCGAGTTCCACATTGTCTCAACTGACGGTGGACAGCTACTCGAGCCAATCCATCTTGGACAAGCGCCGTCGGTCCGCGGGTTCCCGTAGGTTCGATTTTCCGGCGAACAGTGGAGGGTACTACGACAAGGAATTTTTTCGAGCGACGGAAAACGACTTTGTTGTCGCCCTACTGGCCGATTCCTTCGGGGTAGGCATGGTGCCATACGATTACAATTTTGCGACGGTGGCGGAGAGGCACCTACAGGAAAAGCTTGGAACGAAGTTCGAGCGAGTGGCCATTCACAATTTTGGCGTTCCTGGAGCAGGCATGCCGGAATATATTTATTTGCTAGATCATGAAGTGCTGGGTTTCAACCCTTCCCGGATTGTGTTTAGCATCTTCGTGGGCAACGACATCGGCGGAATGGCCCACGGACGGCGTCAGCGCCAAAGCCTTGATGATTGGTGGACGTGGACTCTCGCCAAGCGCATTTTGGCCTTGTGGTGGTTGAAGATAAACAGAGGAGAGACCGACAAGATCGGCGTGCCGGTTCATTCTAGTGGCGGCTTGCCGGAACACCTCGACGAACCGAGCAAAGAGCGGCCGAGCTTTCCTGAGAACGTATTCCTGACGATCGAGAGCAGACGATTTAACATACTGAACGCGCGTAGCCGTGCGACAGAAAATCGCTTTCAAGCGTTCTTCGAGGCTCTTGACCTGCTGCACTCCCGGCTCGGTGAACAGTTGCTCGTTGTACTTATCCCCGACGAATTCCAAGTAAACGACGATCTTTACAAGCAGGTATTAGCAATCCAGGACAATCCGGAGGTCTACGACCGCGACCTTCCACAGCGCCGAATCCTCGATTTCGCCAATCGAAAGGGAATCAAGGTACTGGATCTTTTGCCGAATCTGCGGGAGGCGGAAAAAGAAAGCCGGACGTATCATCTTCGCGACTCGCACTGGAACGCGAACGGCAACCGGGTGGCCGGAAAACTGATCGCTGAAGCTTTGCTTCAATGACCTTGCACTTTGTGTAAAGTTCTGCCGGGGGCAGTTCTCGGCGATTTCCGGATGACAATGGACGTGCAACTGGTAAGGCAATCGGCACAACCCAGTTTTCTGCGGAGTCACCCGGCAGCGTTACTGATTCCAGGAAACATGTTGTAGCGCCGATTAGCCGCGGCATCGGATCTAGAAAAGGACCTCGAGGTTGGCTTCGGCGAGGAGCACGTCGATGATATCCGCCTGATTACCCAGACCACCTGTCAAATCAGCGCTCAGGATCTCGATCTGGTGTTCCGGCAAGAGGAAGTCACCGGCTCCATCGTTGTCGACCTTAACCGTGGTTCGGATTCCGTCAAAACTGAATTCGAGGAACGAGTCCAGCGA
>JBFJVZ010000620.1:0-2596 GCA_041623895.1 Pirellulaceae bacterium
TGGACTGCATGACCAGGTCCAGCATGCCGTCCAGCACGTTGACTTCAGCAGCGGTAACGACCCGCGCCGTTCCTTTTCCCGGAAAGAACGCGTTTTTGGTGCACTCGAAAATATCAAATTCCTCGGCAATCAAGCGTTCCTCGATGGAAATATCGAAAATCCGCTGCCCGAAGGAGTCCCATGTGAGTTCGGCAAAGTGCAGGTCCACGTTGTAGTGCCCCACCGGTACGGGAATCGAGTACGACAGCTGGTCACTCTCCCGCCCGGTTTGGTACAACGCGTCGTCCTCGGTGTCCTGAATGGGCATCTCCACGGCATGCGGAATTCCGCCATCAAAGTACGTGTCCGCTTGCCACGAATTTCCTGCGGCATCAATGTAAGCCGGGCCACCCGCATTGATTCGAATTGCAGCCGGGTTGGCCGATGCTTGACCGGGTGCGTGGATTTCGGCAGCGCCGATCAACGCCGGGCAAGCCAAAGCCAACCGTTGCTCAAGCGATTCCAGGGACAGTCGCTTACGCTGCCGGCGACGCAGTGCATTTGCTCGGTTGAGAAATCCGTTTCGGGGAAGTGAACGACTCATGGCCACCTCCTTGTTGAATCGATCGTTCGTTCAGTGGTTGAGATAGCGGCCTCCGATCCAGTCTCCAATCACGTCGGACAACGCAGCGCGACTGAGCTCCAGTTTTCCTTCGCCTTCCCCCATTACAGACTTTTTCGCTTTTTATGCCGCAGTTTTGGGGGCGATAGCATTTTCAGCCTCCTGTTTTTTGATTTGCTGGAGTTTTGCGAGGATACGGAGGTTGTGTCCCAGAACAGTGAGCCCCATTTGGGTTCGGGCTCTGGAGAGACCTCGACCGCGGAACCGTCGCAATTGTCGGTGCTCTTTGAAGTCAGCGAATACGCGCTCGATCGTTTGCCCCCGTTGCTTGTACAAAGACTTCGCTTCGTCCGTTTTCATCCTCGCTTTGAGCCGATCGATCTCTTCCTGGTAGGGATCGCGACGTACGGTTCGGCCGGATTGGGGAGCCGTGGTGCAGCGTGTTTGCAGAGGACATGCTAAACAGTTCGACGGTGATGCTTGGTAAACGTCGAACTGAATCGTTTCACCGTTGGCTCGCTGACGAGCCTTCCGCGTTGAATACGCGAGCTCCTTGCCTTCGGGACAAATGTAAAGCTCGCGATCAGCATCCCATTGAAAATCGTCTTTCTCGATCCGTGGTTCCTTCGATGCCTTTTGAGAGGCCGTTAAACTGTTCTCTTGCCACGGTGCGTAAAGGGTGATGCCAGAAGCTTCGCAAAACGCTAAGTCTTCGCCTACAGGATAACCGGCGTCGGCTAACAGATCGTCAACTTGGATACCACTTTCAGATATTTCATTCATCAATGGTTGCAGCGTTCCGCTATCGGAATGCTGGGCGAACACTTCGTACGTGAGCACGAAATCGGTTGAAAGATCGCTCACCGTTTGTACGTTGTACAGTGGACGGTAAACCTTCTCTTTGTCTAAACCGAAGACGGACTCGGGATCGGTCAGGCTGACGACGATTTTTTCTTCCGGCTTACGTTTGTCGCTACGACGTTTCGCATTTTCGGCATGCAGATCGGCTAACCTGTCTTTCGCCTTCGTGTAACGAGCGTGTTGGTCTAACTTCCCAGTATCTGTTTTTGCCATCCAACCTGGTGGCTTGGATTCTTGAGAAGTCGTGTTTGCTGATGTCGTTTCGGGGGCGGCCATGGCTCGCTCAAGTTGTTCCAAGCGATCTTCGACTTGCTGCATATTCCCGAGTTTTCGACGAGATGCGTTGGCGGCGACCGCCGTGCCGTCAATCGACGCTTGTCGCCCGTCGACCAGTCCCTCGGCCACGGCGCGTTCCAATATTTGTTGGTGCCAACCCTTCACCAACGGCCCGACCCGATCTCGAAACCGATAAAGCGTTACAGGAGGTACCCGCATCCCAAAAGTGAGCCATTGGACCTTGATGTTACTCTCCAAATCACGGTGCCATTGAATCGGCTTCGTACGTCCCATGCAGTGCTCATACAGCACGAGTTTCAACAGCAAGTCTGGTGGAAGCGGTGCCGAGCCTCGACCGGAGTAGACCTCAAAAACCGACTCCACGTCAAAGACGCCGTCATCCACGGCTTGTTGGATCACTCTCACCAAGTCACCTTCATCAATCTGCGAATCGATTGCTTGCCACGCAGGAGTACTTTCGTCCCAAGGTGGTTTTGAAATACTACTCGACGACCATTGCCATCACCTCCATGCACCGCTAGCATTCCACTCGGTCTCCTGTGTTGGGTTCGCTGGTATGCAAAAACCATCTATTACCGAACCTGCCAAAACACATGGAGACCACTTTTCTTCCCTCGTCAACCAAAGCGAAAAAGTCTGATTAGCGGAGGAAAGCATATCAAAAGTTTTGTTCTTGAGGTTCTGAGCCGACCCGGCAGACAAGCACGACGCGCTAGCGAGTGGGTACGTAGACGCTTCGGAGAACTCACTCGCTTGCGCAGCGTGCTTGTATTTTGCCGCGTATGGAATCCGAAAATGCTTAACGGCACTGCCCCTCACCCCCAGCCCCTCTCCCCA
>JBFJVZ010000621.1:0-2579 GCA_041623895.1 Pirellulaceae bacterium
GCCCCCTCATCCAACGCCGTTAAGGATTCCTGGTAGCCGGATTCGCCAGAATTCGGGCGCCGTCCACGATACAACCGAAGTCTGGCGACTCCGGCTACGAAGAACAGCCCGCGTAACGCGAACAAGAAACGCTTAACGGCGTTGGGTGAGGGGTGTATCGGTCAACCGTGCCATCAGTGCGTAAACCCGAACACCCCGCTACAGCAGGCGCAGCGACAACAACAAACTTTTGCGGGCAGCCGCATGTTTCTAATCAGAAGTATGCCCCGCGGGATTGCCATGAACTCCGTTGCGACCCCGTCCGGAAATATCAAAGACACCCTCCAGTAACTTTCTCATCGACACAGGCTTTACGTGGTATGCATGAACCGGGTGTTCGAGTTCAAAGCTCAGCCGTCGTGAAACAATGATGACCGGTAATGGGCGTCGTTCGGTCTTCGTAGCGATCGTGCTAAGCAGAAGGTGGCTGCCATTGTCGGGCAAGTCGGGTTCCAGCATCACCACATCGTGCGCATTGGCGAGAAACACGTCACTGGCAGATCTGCCGCTGGTGGCTTTGGTTGTTTCCAAGCCGACGTATGCAAAAAAGGCACAATAACAATCCAAAAGTGTGCGATCTGGATCAACGATCAGCAATCGAACGACCAAAACTTTATCTCCGCTTCGCCAACGAGATGGCTAGAAAATCGTGCCAACGTTAAGAATCGTCGCAATCAGGATGCGATCACTAACGAGGACGGCAACATAGCAGTAGCAAAGAAGCAAAACGCATACCGGCATCTCACGAATCGGAGTGCTGAGACGGACCAATACGTACTACGGGACTAGGCTTTGTCTCAAAAGTCGTAGCCGGAGTCGCCAGACTTCGGTCCGCGTCTTGGAAAACCTGAATTCTGGCGAATCCAGCTACGTGTTCGCGATTATTTTTTGAGTTTTGAGACAAAGCCTAGGCCACGATCAACGGGAGTGCTGCGTTTTTTGAAGCGCCGATTCGCGTCGACGTTCGCGATTGATTGCTCTGGTTGCGGGCAGCGTGATCAACACCTCGGCGCCGCCAGAACTTGATGGCGAATCGAGACGCAGCCACGGTGAGCTTCTAGGATCCGCTTGCTGATCGCCAGCCCCGACCCGGTACCGGCGCACTTGGTGGTGACAAAGCCGCACGCCGCGTGCTCGACGGCGCGCAGCGTTGGGGGGTGATGGGGACCCGGATCTGGCGTGATCTGGGCCGCATCAAATTGGTACGAGTTTTGCTTTCCTACAACGCGATGGCGTTGCGACGCCCAGCTGGACAATTGTATTGGCAAATCAAATGGAGACAAATCATGGGACTGTTAACTAGACATCGTTCGTCGGTCCCCACAACCATCGATCGCCTGCGGGAGGAATTTGATCGTGCCTTGCAGAATTGGTGGAGCGCGGGGGAGTTTGAAGAACTCGCCGCCGGCGGCGACTGGCAGCCGAGCGTTGATATCTCCGAGTCGGAAGATGCATTGGAGGTAAAAGTGGATCTACCTGGGATCAAACCCGAGGATGTCGACATCAGCGTTACTGACAATCGACTGACGATCCAAGGAGAACGCAAAGAAGAAAAGGAGACCAAGGATAAGACAGTTCACCGCGTCGAGCGACGGTATGGCTCGTTCCTTCGTAGCATCGGGTTGCCACCGGGCGCCGAGCCGGACAAAGTATCCGCCGAATCCGATAATGGTGTGATTACCATCACCGTTCCGAAAGCTGCGGAAGCAAAAGCGAAGAAAATCGACGTAAAACCACGTTAGTTTCCACTGCTGGTGCCCGCTTTGCCCGACAGCAATCCTTTCCTGCCGAAAGGATCGGCTGGCTGGGTTGTCAGTCGTGAGCTGCCAAGTGGTAACCAGAAGCGTGAGTTTTGAAGTTTCGATAATGCAGAGGTTTACGTGAATCACTCTCCCTCCGGGAGAGTCGGGCTCTCAGGCCCGGAGAGGGCGAGTGAATTTTGATGAGCACGGTTCAACTTGCATGCTGCGCAAAAGACCTCCCCGGCCGTTTAAACGTCCGAATCTCCCGGAGGGAGGGTATTGCAATTCCTTGTTAACAAACAACTTAAAAACCGCACGACCTCCTGGCGGGAGGTCCGCAGACGTGGACCGATCGAGTGCGAGAGAATCCGGATGAGTTTCCATCTATTTTCAGCAAGCCGAATTCCAGTTGCCGAGCAGCCGGTCGAGTACGTAGAACGAAAGGGTCTTGGCCATCCCGACTCAATTTGCGACGCGGTGATGGAAGCAGCAGCCGGGGAGTTACGTCGTGAATATGTGGTGCGTTGTGGTCGCGTCCTTCATCATAATTTGGATAAGGCACTGTTGGTCGCCGGGCAAAGTGAGCCGGAACTGGGCGGCGGAAAGATCATTAGCCCGCTGCAAATCATCGCCGGTGATCGCGCCGCGTCCGTCTTTGAGGAGTCTGTCATTCCGGTCGACGAAATCGTCGAGACCGCCGTCCTGGGTTGGTTGCGCGACAACCTGCGGCTGATCGATGTCGACGCTCTCGTTGATTTTCGCAGCGAAATGAAACCCGGATATACCGAACTCTGCGAC
>JBFJVZ010000622.1:0-2575 GCA_041623895.1 Pirellulaceae bacterium
ACCCCAGGCTATATTCTGCCACTGCTACGCAGTTGTCGCATTATTGTGACGAATCAAAATGTTCATGCTTGCAACTACCGCTTCATCTATTCAGTGCTTCATCAGCAGCGGCCACGGTCGAGATCTTGTGGGAGAGAACTTTCCCGTTCAGCGGATTTGGCGCCGCGTAGTCGCCCACGGCAGTCTTGCTGTCTTCGCCAATGGATAGCTCGTCAACGGGCTGTTCGGGAATCAGACCGGGTGATTGCGTCTTGGTCGTGATGCCGTCAACCGTCAATGACAACTCGGAGGCTGTGATCCGCGCTTGAAGCGTGATCTTGCCGGCATTAGTGTCTTTGCCCGCCTGCAAACGCGTAACCTTTCCATCGATGCGGACATCCAACGTGGGGCGGCCGTCCGCAAAGTGCAAGGCGTAGCCGTGGACTTGCCCGCCTTGGGCCAAGACAACACCATTGGGCTTAGCGGCGCGAATCGTGGCGGAAAGCGTTATCTCTCGATTGGCGATCTCTGGCGTCGATACGTCAATGCGTTTTGTCCGCGGCTTTCGCGATACCGGTTGCGGATACTTCGCAAGAATCGCCGTTAGCTTTTTCAAGACGTCCGGATGCTTATCTGCCAGATTCACCGTTTCCAGTGGATCGGCTTGGTAGTCATAAAGTTCATACTCCACCGAGTTATCTTCCGGGGTCCCCCAGGCCACCATTCGGTAACGCTCGGTACGAATCGCCCGGCCAAGTTTTCCTTTGGGATACGCGTGATAAGCGTGATCGCGAACGCGTACGGCAGGATCCTTCAGCACCGGCACCAAACTGACACCGTCGCGCGGCTGCGGCCCGTCCGGCGCCGGCAATCCAGCCAGTTCAGTGAGCGTGGGGAAAATATCAACGCTTTCAGCAAGCTGCCCGGTGGAAGTATTCGGTTTGGCGACGCCGGGTGCGACGAAGACAATTGGAATTCGGTTGGCCTGTTCGTAATTCGTGTGCTTGGTCCAAATTCCGAGATCGCCGAGATGAAAACCGTGATCGCCCCACAGGACAACGATCGTGTTTTCGGCCAGCTTGAGGCGATCTAACTGATTGATCACCTTACCGATTTGCGCGTCAACAAAACTGATGCTGGCGTAATATCCGTGAATCAGCTGTCGTTTGAGCGGATCATCGATCGGTCCTTGTTCCGGCACCGGTGCGTAATTGGTGATCTCACCGCCCCGTTTGCCGGCAACGGACGGAGCGCCTGCGGGCAACTGCTCGAATTCCGGCATTGGCAACTGATCGGCGTCATACAGGTCCCAGTACTTTTGCGGCGCACTAAACGGCAAATGTGGGCGCGCGAAACCTGCGGCAATGAAAAAGGGCGTGCCGTTCTGTTGGCGACGCCGTTGTGCTGCCTGCAACCGTTTGATCGTCTCAGCCGCGACGCGTCCGTCGGCGTATTCTGTGTCCTCAACGTCGGGTGATTCGAAAGCGGCACCGCGCGGCAATGACCTGATTTGGCCGAGTCGCTGATTCGTAAAGTAGGCTTCTTCACGAGTCAGCTTGCCGCCAGCGGTGCTTTCGGGCTCCAAGTACTCAATCACCTTGTCATGAAAATGCGGCACGCTGAACGACTCCGGGTCGCCGTTGTTGCCATGACCGATGTGAAAGACTTTGCCGAGCGACTCCGTGCGATAACCGCGCCGGGCAAAATGCTGAGGCATCGTGACTGCATCGGGAATGATCTGCCGCAATTGGCTGCCCAAGCCATAAAGTCCCGTGGAAGTCGAATGCGAACCCAACATCAATGTGAACCGCGAAGGAGCACAAACCGCTTGATTGCAATACGCCCTATCAAACCGCATCCCGCGGGCGGCAAGCGCATCCAAATTCGGGGTTTGGGCTACGGAATCACCGTAACAACCCATCGCCGGCTTCAGATCATCCACCAGGATCAGCAATACATTCGGATGGTCCGCCGCAGCGGCTGAGGTAACGGACAGCAGAAAAAAGAGAGCGCCCAGGCGGATTGTGGTCAGTGAGATAGCCATCTTATGGAGTTGTCGTTGAAGCCTGCGTAATGAAGTTCGTATCGATTTTAGCTGCGTCAACTGCGTCACAGACGAATGGCGAATAGCGAACAAAAAATTTCGAATGGCGAAGATGCAGGGACCGGCAGAGCACCGTGATGGTTCCATTCTTGCGGTTGTCCGAAATCCGCGAGTTGTAGCCTCAGCGGGATTGCGAACGCAACTCGTCCAGGTAGTCACAGCCTTTCCAGGTTAGAACGAGTGGCCCCTTGTCGGCCAATGTCTCGCGGCCCAGTTCGATAAAGCCGCCATCAGCGAGCAGATAGATATGATGTACGATCGCGTCACGTTCGTAGCCTTCGATTGCGATCGATCCTTTGAACAATCGGCTGCCTTTCTCTTCGACGAACAACAGCACCTTGCGAACCAGCTCAGGGTCTCGCCTCATCGTTCTTCCTTATTCTGAGGTTTTCCAGACGCAAAAACGGACCAACATTCCGTTTCCAGGCACTCAATTTAACTCAATGTGGTCAGCAACGTGCAGCCGCCGTTTAAGGGTGTTCCGGCCGCTCG
>JBFJVZ010000623.1:0-2552 GCA_041623895.1 Pirellulaceae bacterium
GACTACCCCCAAGCCGGACACTCTCTTACGGCCATCGTTTCACCTTTGTTTGACCGAATTCGTTTAAATAAACTAGCCGCTGAGCGGCTACTGGTTACTGCACTTCCAGGGCCAGGATCGAAACGTCGTCCGTCGGTTCCGAGTCGCCTCGCCAGCGATTCAAATCGTTGGTGATTGATTGGACGAGCGTGTCAATATTTTCCTGACCGTGACTTTCGACCGACTCAAGCAATCGCGCCGCACCGAAGACTTCTCGCTCCTGGTTCATCGCGTCGGTCAGCCCATCGGTGTAGATCAACAAGCGATCTTTGGGTTCCAGGATTAACGAACTCTGTTGAAACTCCTCGCCTTCGGGGGCCATGCCGATAGGATAACTGTCAACATCAAGCATTCTGGGGGACTGATCACATGCTTGATGCAGCAGTGGCGGACTGCCGGCGCTGGTAAACCGAAATTCGCGGGTCTGCAAATTCAATACTCCATAGGCGAGTGTGAAGAATTGCCGCGAATCCTGACGACCAAATCGCTGATTGAGTTCTCGTGCAACTTCGGCCGGCTCGCGAATCCGCCGTTCGGCGCCGCCCTCGCTTTTAGTGACCAGGATGGAATCCGGATCAGATACAGAGGAGAGAACACGACTGAGTGTTGTTGCCAGCGTCGCTGCTGGTATTCCGTCGCCGGTAACTTCCAGCATGTACAAGCCCACGTGATCTTCGTCCAGCGACACAATATTAAACATGTCGCCGCCCAGCTGGCCACAGGCGACATGATTCCAGGCAAAATCGTACCCGGCGATTTCAGGTTTGGCGGTGGGTAGAAACGTGCCTTGCATTTGCGCGGCTGCTTCTTGGCTGCGTTGCAATCGCCGATTTGTTTCGTTCAACGCACGGTTCAGATTGGTGATGCGAATCCCGGATCTGAGTCGGACCTGCAATTCATCGCGGTGAAAGGGTTTGGCCAAGAAGTCGTCGGCTCCGGCTCCCAGGCCAGCGACAATGTCATGTTTCTCTGCCTTGGCAGTCAGCATAATGATATACACGTATTCCGATCGTTCGGCCGCGCGAATCATCTTGACCAGCTCCAAGCCATTCACCTTGGGCATCATCCAATCGGTGATCACGATCGAAAACTGGCCTCTTTGGAATAGCTCCCAGGCTTGCTCTCCGTCTTCGGCCATCGTCACATCGTGGCCCCACTTTTTCAGATCGGTTTCCAGTTTGAAGCGGATCACATTGTGATCATCGGCGACCAGAATCTTTGTTGCTGCGCGGGGAGCCGCCGCATCCTTGGGTGTGCGTGTCACAGAGGCCGAATCGATCCGCTCCTGGTGTTCTCTGACCAGGGTGCGGAGATCTTCGCTAAGGTCACTGGCGGTCGTGTAGCGATCGGAAATTCGTTTCGCCATTGCCTTCAGACAAATGCGTTCCAGATCGCGTGGAATCCCCCGCACGAACTGCCGCGGTGGTCGCGGTTCATCATGGATGACGGCATCCAATAAATCGGAAACCGAGCTTGCGGAGAATGGAAGCTGTCCGCTGATCATCCGATACAGGATCACGCCAAGAGCGTAAATGTCCGTCCGTCCATCGATCCGGTGACCTTCGCCACGAGCCTGCTCAGGTGACATGTAATTCGGTGTTCCGGAGACCATCCCGCGTTGAATCCCGGTCGATTGGATCGTCGATTCACTGAGCGCCAATCCAAAATCAACCACGACGGGCACGACCCGATCAGCTTCCTCGGTCATGATGATATTCGACGGCTTGATGTCGCGATGGATTGTGCCGTGCGAATGAGCCAAGGCGAGTGCGTCGGCGAGCGTGGCCACGATACTTGCGCTCTCCTGCCAACTGACCGTCAGGTCTTTCAGCCAGTGGTTCAGGTTTTTTCCATCCAGGTACTCTGAAACGATAAAGCACAGTCCGTCATCAACGCCCACATCGTGCACGGTAACGATGCTAGGGTGTTTCAGTTGCGCCAGCTGTCTCGCTTCTTGCAGGAACGATTGTTCTTTTTCCTTGGCTAGTTTTGGCAGCGGCACCTTGATTGCAACTTGACGATCGAGCTGCTGGTCGTAACCAAGGTACACGGCACCAAAGCCGCCCTTGCCCAAAATTCCGCGGACTTCGTAGCGGCCAATCTTGGCTATGATTCTTGGCTTGGAGTCAGTGTCAACACTGGGGATACTTTCACCGGTACGGCAAGCAATGGTTTCACCAAATTGATTGACCTCGAAATCGGTGACGCCATCCTTCTCGGCTTGGCGCGAACCGCGGACTGTATGATTGGATCCTTCTTTACCCATCGTATTCTCTCACGTCTCACAGCTTAGGATCCGATCAGTTGATCGAGTTTTTGTCGCAAGCTCTGGAACTGAGCTTGGAGTGTATCGAAGGTAGTTTGGGCTTCACTCAAGTCGCCTTGTTCGCCAATCATTTCCAACTTCAGTGCTGTCTCAAAAGCGGCAATGGCAAAACAGGTTCCCAGCCCACCCTTGAATGCATGCGCTTCCTGTTTGACGGTTTCAGCATCGCCGGCCGCAATAGCATCGC
>JBFJVZ010000624.1:0-2539 GCA_041623895.1 Pirellulaceae bacterium
TCCAGAACGGGCATCTGCATGTCCATGTAGACCAGGGCGTAGTCACGCTCGCTGAGCGCCTTGATTGCTTCCAGCCCATTTTCGACGCAAGTGACTTCGGCGCCCGCTCGTGTCAGTACCAGCTCGATCAGCCGACGGTTGGCCTCTCCATCGTCGACGACTAACACCGGTTTGGCCGGCAAACGTGTAATTTCCGCTTTCGCGGCAGCATCGTTGCGACATGCGGCACGCCGCTTCACTTCGTCGGGTGAGACAAATTGCCGGAGTTCGGACTTATCAAACGGCAATGTTACGGTGAAAGTGCTTCCCGAGCCGGGCTGGCTGCTGACCGATAACGAGCCGCCCATTGCTTCGGCCAAACGCCGGCTGATCGATAGTCCCAAGCCGGTTCCACCGAATTTGCGCGTCGTCGTCGAATCCGCTTGCGTGAACGACTCAAAGATTTTTTCCTGCTGTTGTTCGGTCATGCCGATCCCGGTGTCAATCACGTTGATCTGCAATGCTGGAGAGGAAGCATCCCGCACTAATCTGGTAACGATCGAAACACCACCCTGCTCGGTGAACTTGATCGCGTTTCCGACCAGGTTCATGATGATTTGACGCAAGCGGGTGGGATCGGATTTGATCGTCTCCGGAATAGCGGACTCGAAATCTACCTGTAATTCGATTCCTTTCTCGCGGGCTCGGACTTCCAGTACATCCGCCGTATCGTAGACCACATGATCGATTCTGGTTTCGATTGATTCGACTTGCATGCGACCCGCTTCGATTTTTGACAGATCCAAAATGTCGTTGATCAATTCCAACAAATGCGCACCGCTTCGATGAATCATGTTCAAGTGGTCTTCGACCTCGTTGTTGTTCGAGATCAGACCGCGGCGAAGAACATCGGTGAAGCCCAGGACCGCATTGAGTGGCGTGCGAATTTCGTGGCTCATGTTCGCCAGGAAAGCACTCTTGGCTTCGTTGGCTTGCTCGGCTGAGTCCCTGGCTCTAGCCAGTTCGACCTTGTTTTCTTCCAGCATTGTCACATCGTCAAAGGTGACCAGCACGCCCTGACCCTGCACCACCGAACAATTCACGCTGAAGCTAAGTTTGCGGCCGTCGATGTTTGTGTGAACCATGCGGTCACAAACCGACATGCCCGACTCCGCAGCGTCGACCCACGGCAATGATTGCGGACCGTCGTTGGGAAGTGTCCAGGGCAGTTCTTTCAGGTAGACGCCCTTCAGAGCATCCGCATCCGTGTTCAATGCCGTCGCCAACGGTTTATTGGCAAACAGAATTCGCTGGCGACCGTCGATGATCAACAAGCCTTCGGCGAAGCGGTCCAGCACTGCCCGCACGTGCCCCGGAATCGCCTTACTGGGATCGAGTTGATCTAGTGTTCGCCGCAAGAAGAATGCGAACTGAAATCCGCAGATCGGGACCATGAAGCAGAGCAACCAAAGCGGGCCCCAAAGACTGCCCAGAAAGCCACCGCTGGGCACAAAGGCGATTTCCAGGCTTCCCCAGACTTTGTCGCGCTTGTACACGGGCACCTTGATTTGGTCGATCGTGCTCCGCTCATTGGCTTTCCACGTTTGCTGATGGGGACCAACTTCCACCAACAGCTCACCGCTGGAGCGGCGAAATCCTATCGACAGCACCTGTGCCTGCCGGGCCTCGATCGCAATCAGGGTCGCTTCCAAAGCACTCATGTTTTCTTTGGAGATCATCGCGGTACTGGCAATCGCCAACGATTCGCACAATTGCTTACGTCCGACCATGACTTCGTGCCGGCCATCCGCAAAAAAACTGAGTTCCGCGGGCATGAACAGCGTACTGACCGGTCGGGCCAACAACAGCGTGCTGGCCATCAACACGACCAAACCGAACGAGATTCGTACTCGGATGGGTATTTGGTCAATAAAACGCATGAGATCGTGATAGGGGAGGTCGTGAGAGATCCTGCTGCCGTGTGCGCAACAAGCGCGAGAGATCCTTGTGTTGATTCGGCTGACCCAACGTCAATTCCAAACTCTGCGGTTAATCAAAACGGTTATCACGGCCAATTGGAACGATCTTGCGGATTGACCGTTTTGTGACCAAATTGCCGCCACGCCGACCTTAGTCCAAGGCTTCGCTTTCGCGCTGCATCATCTCTTCCAGAGTTTCCTCGTCGTCGCTACCAATGCTCTGCATGACCAGCAATGGGTTGATGGTCTGCCAGGCGGGCAAGTTCGCCAGCAAGCCAGAGACAATCAGTCCACTGCGAAAGGCCCAAACAACACCGCCGGCGATCAGTCCCGAGGCAGCAACGTCGGTCGAGTGTACGCGCAGCAAATCACGCTTCAGCTGCGATTCGATTTCATCACTGGTGGCGTCCATTTGATCCCACATCGCACCCGGTGACGAAATCAAGTCGAAATCCAATGATGCCGTTTGAAGTTCATATTGGCTGCGTCGCGTTCGCTCCTTGGATTCGCCCTCCAGCGTCACACGATTCGATTTCGCACCGCCTAAGTCGTCTTTTTGCTCCAGCACCAGGTACCGAAGA
>JBFJVZ010000625.1:0-2516 GCA_041623895.1 Pirellulaceae bacterium
CACGAACGCGGGATAACAAATCGTTGGACCGAAGCCGGTAAAGCTACTGCGCCGGGTCCTTGGAACTATTGGTGATTCACGTTGTCCGGTCGGCTCGGTCAACTTTTGCGTTATGTGCCATGCGTTGGATCATTTGCATCGTCTTGCTGATTGCCGTCGGATGTACTTCCGCGTATGCAACTGCTGAACATGAAGCCCGGTTTTTGGTACCGGCAGAAATGCTCCGTATGGAACTGAAAAATCCCGACTACCAGTGGCTGGGTCCGACCAGCAATGAGGATCGGATTCCCGTGCTGCATGCTGCACGAGCACTGGCTTACCGTGGCGATTCATCCGCTGAGGTTTTGTTTGATGCCGTCGATGATTCCGATGTTGAAATAATCAGCGTGTTGGATGCCATGTCCGAGCTTGGAATTCCCGTGCACCGTTTCCATGATGAAATCATGGCTCGTGATTCTTCTACCGTGCGCGCATGGTGGGCCCAGAATCGGGAATTGACGTTAGATGAACGAACACAACATCGACGGCAAATTGGCCTGCCACCCGCAAAGATCGGCACATAACATCTATATGGCTTTGATTGTCAATCGCGCGCGGGTTTGACGTGGGCGGAATTTGATTCCACCGTTTTGGCTGGTTTTTTTCGACGGCAGCTACTCCTTTGGATTTCTTTGTGGGAAGTCAACGCTTCGATCCGGATTCCGGCGAAGTTGCTTCAAACATCTATCGGTGATCAGCATCGTTTTGAATCTGTGCTGTCATAGAAACCCTTACTGAATCTCGTGTCGGTCCATTCACTGCGGCGCAGATAGCTGTCCTGCATGAAACAGGACTCCAGTTATGGGAGGGCTCACGGCACGAGTCAACTTGCCTGTATCGGATTGGCCAGCCTGGTTGTCTGCAAAAAATTCGGTTGTCGCTGCGTCCAATCAAACGGCGTGAGCTCTGAGCATTTTGTGTGTCGCCGGAGAAAGCCTCAAGGTTTTGTGGGCGAAGTCTTCCTGCCATGCAAGCTTCAGAGATAGACGGCATTCGTAATTGGCGATGGGCTCATGGTGGCTCAGTTATACCCTTGGCTCACATCGACAACCGATGAGTGTTTACGGTTTCCCAAAGATCGTGGGGTCAAAGGCCTCTTGTCTCTTCAACATGTAATAGATGGCTCGTCCCAGCTTGCTGGCCAGCAGTGTCAGTGAGCGGGCCTTGGAATGTTTTTGTTCGATCTGCTCGGCCCAGGCTTTGGCTTGTGGACAACAGCGTTTGCACAATAAGGCGGCCTCGCTGAAAGCCCATTTGAGGTGCGGGTTGCCAATCTTGTGGCCACTGCTGCCATAGCTCTTGCCGGCCGAAGTGTGTTGGCCGCGAACCAGCCGGGCATAAGACAGGAATTTGCCAACACTACCGAATCGATCGACAGGTCCGATCTCGTACATGAAGATCATGGCCAGTGTGGTGCCAACTCCCGGAATGCTACGCAGCCGGTAGTAGGTGTTCGGATCATCGATCTTGGCGAATCGCTGCAGGTATTTTTCCAGATCGGCAATCTTGCGATCGTGATCGTCGATGGTTTGCAGATCGATCGTAACTGACATTCGCACACTGGGATCGGAGAATTGTTCGGCCAGCCCGATGCGGTTCTTCTTGACGTCCAATGAGCCGGCGATCGGGGGCAGGTTGTGCTGCATGCCCAGCAGTCGGATATGGGCCATCGCTTCGGCGCGGCGGCGAACGTAATGGCTGCGGCGTCGCATCAGGTCACGGGTAGCCCGATGTTCTTTGGGATACGCGTAGCTCAGCGGAAAGTTTCCACCACGCAACAGATAGGCAATCTTCTCCGAGTCGATCTTGTCGTTTTTCGTTTTGCCGCCGTGAATGCAACGCATGTAGTGGGCGTGACCCAACAGGAAGGGAATCTGATATTGGCCGCAAAGATCGGCCAACCAATACCAGTTGAAAGTGGACTCGCAACCGACCACGAGCCGGTCTTTCACCGCACGTAGCTGATTAAACAATCTTTCGGGAGCGCTGCAACGAAAGTTGCGATGCAGGTGTTTTCTTCCACTTTGATCAATCAGGCACGCATAAAGGTTTTTTGCGTGCAGGTCGATCCCGCAGTAAAATTCATGCTGTTGTTGATAGAAATTCATCACGGTTCTCCTTGGGAACGCGGTTCTTGAGCCAACGATTCTTGGTCACTGACCAAATGGACGATTATCGCTGACCCAAGGAGGCCATGATGAGTATCAAACGGATGGACCGAAGCCGCCTACGGTTGGCGGTAGTTCCAATACCGTATATTGGTTTGAGGCTTCTTGACGGCTCGGTCATCCTCAGCGTTATCCGCCTGGAATCCAACTCGCAGAAACGACGCCAACACTTAAGCTTCGAGAGATATTTGATGACAAAGTTTGCAGACCATGACGCCTATATTGCAGCGGCACCGAAGGCATTTCAGCCGCTGTTGGTTCAAATTCGCGCTCAACTTGCCAAAGCCCTTCCTGACGCCGAAGAGGTAA
>JBFJVZ010000626.1:0-2512 GCA_041623895.1 Pirellulaceae bacterium
AACGACGACGATCATAAATTCACACTCTAGGAGCAAACGACGACGATTTACTTCAGCGGTTTGCCCTCGATCGGTTTGCCGTTAGTCGTCAAGATTTGGAAATGATGGGCGCGATGCGGTCCTTCGTAAGTCCACACGATTTGCTTGTCGGGCGTGACTTCAAAAAGTTTAATGCCGACCTTCGCGTGGTAAGCCGTGATCACGGTGTTGCCATTGGGTAATCGCTGGCCGCCACAAGCATCATCAAACGGTTTTCGATCAAAATCCGTTTGTCCGACTTTCCAAACCACTTTGCCCTCGGCATCAAACTCAACCACCTTGTTGCCGTGTGTCAGGTTGACGAGCGTATTGCCGTTGGCGAGCCGAATTGCTGTGAACGGCCAGTTCTCTGCCGGACGACCACCCAGTTCTTCCAGATCGGTTGCGAATACTTTGACAACCTTCCCCTGTGGCGTGTACTCCTTGACTTTGAAGGCTAGCAGGTGAGGCACAAGATAGTTGCCGTTGGGAAGTTTCCTCGCCATTCGAGTTTGCATGTGTGCGTTATCGGTTTCCGGCTTGAGCGGACAGTCCACGACGATCTTTCCGTTGGCGTCGACTTCCAGAAGTCGCGGCTTGGATCCAAGTTCGGTGATCAAGGTATTTCCGTCAGTCAGCCGCTGTGCGGTGCCGATTTCTTTGTTCGCCGCATCCAGCTTGTAGTGGAAAACAACTTTCTTGTCGCGGGTCAGCTCACGCACCTCGTCCGACCAGGCAATCAGCACGTTGCCACTGGGCAAAACCCAGCCATCGCGCGCTCCACCGCGTCCAGAGTCCCAAACCTCTCTGCCCGCTTCGTCAATGATGCCGGTGAAGGTAGGCCCGGCCAGAAAAAATGAATGCCGGATCGTGTCATCGGCACAAAGCAAGCCGGGCCCACAGGCGATGGCGGCCAGTACCATCAAGGGGACGTGAATTCGGTTCATCTGCACAAATCCTGATTCGGTGTGAAGGGTGTTTTTAGCGCGAAACATCGTACACGGATTTTTCTCCGCAGGGAAAAAGCCCGAACCAAAATCAATCTTGATGGCTCGCTGATGACATCTTTCGCAGCCAAATCGCAGCGTTTTGTGAACTGGCTGCAATGCGTTTTCCGTGTCACGACGACGCTTGACCATGTGGCTGCGTGACAGAATTGGCAAATCCATTAGACTCTAGGTATGTCTGAACCGGCGGAAACATCGACAAAACCCAACTCGCCCCCCGAGGGAGACGCGGCGCAACAGCCATCGGATAACCCGATGGTCGCTCCCTCACGCGCCATCCGGCCGCATGGACTCAAGTACAGCCGCCAGCTTGCTGCGGCAGCCGCTCGTGTCGCGCTGGACAACAAGGGCAAAGACGTGATGGTGCTGGACGTCTGTGAACAGTCCGCCGAGTTCGACTTGTTTGTCTTGGCCACGGGCACGAGCCGACGGCAATTGCACGCGATCAGTGAACAGATCGACGATGTTCTGGAAAAGGAATTGGGAGACCACCGGCTTGGAATCGAAGGCTATGAGGAAAGCCGCTGGATTGTGCTTGACTACGGCAACATCGTGATTCATTTGTTCGACGAAGCGACACGTGAATTTTACGACTTGGAGTCGCTGTGGGCCGACGGCAAGGTCATTCCGCTAGAGGAATTGGGCGTCACAGATCCATCTTGATCTACCACGCCACTGCCGGCATCTTTTTCTCGCTGACACCCCTTTCCATCATCAACGACACCCAGTCTCCAGCCAACAACGGCTTGCACGATGCACATCCCTGCTCTGCTTCAGGCGCGATTCACTGACGCCCTATCCTCACTGACCGATCAACCCGACAAATATGCGGCCATGATCCGCGGCACCAACGATCCCAAGTTCGGCGATTATCAAGCCAACTGTGCGATGCCGCTATCCAAGGAATCCGGAGGCAAGAATCCCAGGGAGATCGCAAGCGATGTGGTCAGTCGATTGCAGATCGATGACTTGTGCGAAACACCCGAGGTTGCGGGCCCCGGTTTCATCAACTTGAAACTTAGAGACTCGCTGATTCAAGATCGGATTGCAGCGATGCTTCCGGACCCAAGATGCCTGGTCGGCCGAACGGCAAGCCCCCAGCGAATTGTGATCGACTTTTCATCACCGAACGTCGCCAAACCGATGCACGTTGGTCACATACGCAGCACCGTCATCGGTGATTGTTTGACAAAAGTGCTTCGATTCTTGGGCCATCAGGTGATCACTGATAATCATTTGGGAGATTGGGGCACCCAGTTTGGCACCATCATTTACGGTTACAAACACTTTGGTGACCCCCGGGTTGTAGATCAGGATCCTGTACCTCAGTTGACTCTCCTGTATCGGAAAGTCAACGGATTAATTGAATATCAAAAAGCACTGAGTTCCGTCCGCCCGCTGAACGAGCAGATCAGCCAAATAACTGCGGATCTGGCAAACACGCAGCAGCAGGCGTCTCAGGCTGAAGGCAAGAAAGCAAAACAATT
>JBFJVZ010000627.1:0-2473 GCA_041623895.1 Pirellulaceae bacterium
CCCCGATCCGGACCCCGCCGCGAAACTCGGAGAAATTCAAATCCCGGTGTGCGGAAAGTGCGATCGATTGTTCTTCCGTGTTCTACTTAACGACCTGTTTCTTTCCGTCGTACGCGATCGCCCGTTGCCGATTGGCCACCATGTCCCAATCGAAACGATGCGGGGGATACAAGAAGTGTTTGTACGCGACAGCCATCTGCCGAGCAACCTCGGAGTAAGGTACACCGCCAAATCCAGCGCCCATCGCCGGAAAAGCCACAGAATCGATTTTCTCTTCGTTTGCTACATTGTGACGATATACGGCTAGCAAGGCCGCCCATGTTGCAGCGTACACCTTATCCGTTCCCGCTATTGATCCGGGAACGCGCATGGTGGGCGTATGAGCAACGAATGGGTATTGAGTATTTCCCGTTGGCTCGATGAACGATGTGCCAATTGGTTGTTCGCCGAGATACTTATCCATGATTCTGAATTGAATGCGTCGCATCAGTTCTTCGCCATGGAATCGCACAACGGCGGCATCGATCCCAGCATTCATGATCCCGAAGGCGTTAGCGGCGGTCACGAAGCAATCATGCGGCTCAAGATCCTCGAAACGGCCATGTATCACGCGCACGTTGGGCAAATCTGAGAACCGGTCCTCAAACGCTTGGCACATCTCCGCGTTTGGATTGACAAGCCAGAGATGAATGGGAAGTGCCATGATTCAGTTATCGGCCCTCACTGGGTGCGATTAATCGGAAGAACGACTCGGTTAACGTGGCGGCGGCCAGAAACATTTGCTTCAAGTTGGACGCGGACCGCCGCTCACGTTCAACCGTTTGTTCGCCGAGCATTGTAGCAGTGCGCGTTCCCACTTGTCTCGCATTTGTGTCGAGTATCCTACGGCGACCACATTGCGTGGCGGGCGTCGTACTCCGATAAGTGTATTCCGAAAAGGTGGAAAGTCGATCAGGATCACACGACGCCAGCATTGCAACTGTACACCGCCGAGTAACCGCATGGATGTCGTGTGGCCCCAATGCAGATGGCAGTCATTGACCTTCGCGGTCAACGTGCGGTTTCCGTATCGCACAACAAGCTCGTCGTTCCACAATTCGACAATCGGAATCTGCGTTCGCAAGTTGTGATCCAAGACACTTGCGGTTCCAAACACAATTGCCGCACCAAATGACCAAAAGAGTACAGATATCAGGAGTGCTGCTTGCCACCCGGAATGGAATCCCGCACCGATGGACATTGCGAGGCAAAAAACAGCCACTGGGGTTCCAACCGTGATGATGTAGGTCTTCCAACTAGCGGATATCAAGTGGGCAGGAAGTGTTTCGGTCAGAGTAGGCTCGTCTAGTGAGTTCCGACTCGTCATGTCACTCGAAAAACATCTGTGGCTCGGCGAACGACCAGGTTAACGTGGCGGCGGCCAGAAAACGTTGCTTCAAGTCGGACGTGGACCGCCGCTCACGTTCAACCGATTGTTCGCCGACGATCACCAGGGCAACCACGAGCGACGACGTTTTGCACCATGCAATTTAGAATACGGTAACCACGGTATCCGAATTCGTCGGGCACGCTCATCATCGCTTGGCAGGTCAAGAGCGGTGACAACGGCCTCCCTATTGTCGCGAGCATGAACCATCACGGCAAGCAGGCGAGCCATTTCGCCATCAAGCCAATCATCATCGACTGTCGTTGCGGAGCGCACAGTTTGCCATTCAAGCGTTAGGGCCGAAGCCAACGACGAAACATCAGCCGGAGTATGCATCATCGGAGGTCGCAGTGGATGCCAAAAGGATTCGTTGAGGCGTTCACCGCCATCGATCGCGCGGGCAAGTAGTTCGCCAAGTGGTTGAAGTGCGACCCCATAACCGAGCAGATGGGATACTCCTTTTACCATCGTTGGTGCGAGGACGGTCTTCTCATCGACGCGGATTACATCGATTTGCTCGTGGGGTACCGCGGCAACCAAAGTCAAATATGCCATTCAGTATCGTTTGGTCGGCGAACGACCATGATCAGGCGGGTGCGGCAGTTGGCTGGCAATTGGCACACGATGCGCCCGCACCTCGCCTGCATCAAGTGGTTATTGGATTCTTTTCCGTACACTCGGAATTGACAGGATACCTCAACCTTTCTTCCGAACGCAACCAATTCTAACGCAGAGGCGCGAAGACGCAGAGACGCCAGGGGGGGGAGTGCATCTTCTTTGCGCCTTGGCGTCTTTGCGGCTCTGCGTTCTTTCCCCGATCTTGGTCCACGCCTTAATCCTGAGCACCAATCGTTCTCACTTCAGGCTCGAAGAATTGGCTGTCACGATCGTGGCACACGCATTGCTTTGTCCGCGCATCTATCGCCTCCACATACCATCGCCATCGAGGTACACGGCGACCTTCGTCAGCGCATCAATCGAAAGCAATCTTTTCGAACCAACGGGTACACACAAAACATCCGTCCGCGCACCCAATCCAATAACGAC
>JBFJVZ010000628.1:0-2455 GCA_041623895.1 Pirellulaceae bacterium
TCAAATTTCAAATTTCAAATTTCAAATCTGGCCGGTTGCCTTCAGTTCGGCGGCAAGCCTTTCCTGGTAAGCGGCGTGTGCGTCGGTATCTTCCCGAGCGTGTTGACTGTAGTAGATCCATCCCAATGCCCGACGCGAGCGGTTGGTGGAGCGATTGGCATCCGCGCGATGAATGGTCAGCGCGTGATGCACCAGTAAGTCGCCTGGTTTTGCCGGCAGGGAGACTTCATTGCTGCGGTCTGCCTCCGTTGGATAGTCGACAATTCCTTGACTGAAACCAAGCGTCTGTGTTCTTGCATGCTGACGCATTCCATTTCGATGCGATCCACGCACATAGCGAACGCAGCCATTTTCTTCGTCGACATCATCCAACGCCAGCCACATCGTCACGGCCTGGCAGGGATCGAGCATGAAATAGAATCCGTCTTGATGCGGAGGAGTCGGTTTGCTGAGTCCCGCGGGCTTATTGAAGTATTGAAGGTTCTTTGGAACAGCCGCCGCGCCAAGCAATTCTGCCGCGGTATCGGGAAAAGGCCCGGCAGTCAACAAGTCGTGAAACCACGCGTCATGAAGGCCCATGTGTTGGATCTGTTTCAGTGTTCCAGGATCATGTTTGTTTTCGTAGAAAACCCGTTCCGCGGGCATTGTCGGAACAACATCTCGGATGAAGCGGTCAACATGTTCGATTATTTCCGCCAATTTGTCTCCGGCAACAAATCCCGGCAGCAACACGAACCCGTCAGCTGCGAAGCAATTCTCGATCTCAGTGTTTAGCGACGGATCAGTGTGCATGGGCTCGGCGAACTTGCAGGGCGACATCTTCGCGGCGATTCGTTCGCCACGGGATCAATATAAGCGAAAAAGCGGGCCTTGATGGTCCTTGCGCGGTCAATGAAACGTGCCGGGCCCACAGTGATTAGCATGACCTATCGATAGTCGCGCGTCTCCTGCTTGGTCTGTTAAGATAAGCGGATCTGGTCCGGCACACAAAACTTTTCCTCATGCAGGCTCACACGATTGTCGTGGAAGTAAGATTTTTTCTGCCGTTGATTTGTGGTTTCGCCTGGTTAGTTCTGGCTACCATCCCCTGCCGTGCAGACACGATCGTGGTTGGCACGGACTTTGAAGGTGGCTCGGCGCGCGTTATCGACGTGGACCAAGAAAATGCGATTGTCCGCATCATGCCCGGTGGTGATCCGCTGCGCGGCTGGCCGGCGTGGTGGTATTGCCGAATCAGTGGTCTGACGCCTGGACGCACGCTTACGTTGCACGTTGTTCCCTCGAGCCTTCCAATTCCAGCGGGACATCCGGGCGCGGGAAAGCCACTGGCAGCCGGATGGGCACTTCCGATGCGTGCGAATTGGTCCGAGGATCAAATCCGATGGCGGCACACAGCTGCCGGGAAAAAGGGTGATGCCGGCATGAGCTATCAGTTAACTCCTGATGCCAATGAAGTGTGGGTCGCATGGGGACCTGTCGCCACACCGAAGACGGTTGCTGATTGGATCACAAACATCAGCCAGCGGCATGACTTCGTCGAATCGTTTGAACTCGCCAAGACCTTGGAACGTCGGAGCGTCCGAGGTGTTCGCATTGCGGCTGGAGAAATACCGATGGAAAGTCGGCCAGTGATTTGGCTGCAGGCACGTCAGCACGCCTGGGAAAGCGGCTCCAGTTGGGTTGCCCGTGGTATCGGCGAATGGATGATGGGCGGATCGCCTGATGCAATTTGGCTCCGAGAAAACACGTTGATATTTCTTGTGCCGATCATGGATGTTGATCGCGCGGCTACTGGCGATGGCGGAAAAGAATCGACGCCGCATGATCACAATCGCGATTGGTCAGACGATCCACACTATCCCGAGGTCGCAGCCGTTCAAAGTCGAATCAAACGATGGACGGTGCAGAATCGCATGGCCGTCTTTGTCGACTTGCACAATCCCGGTCCCAACGATCACGGCGCGTTCTTCTACGTGGCTCCGGATGAAGCAATTGACCAGCCGCGCGAACTACGACGGCGTCGGTTCTTGGATTCGGTTACGCGAAACTGGGATGCGCCGATTCCATTCGACCCGCGAATGCGCAGCACCGGACCGAGCTATCATCGCCTGTGGCGTCAAATTTCCGGCACATGGGTCACCGAGCATGCCAACCAGCAAACCGTTGCTGTCTGTTTGGAGACGCCGTGGAATACCGCGTCCAGCACAACGGAAGGCTATGCCAAGGTCGGCGCGTCCCTGGGCAAGGGAATCAGTCGATTTCTGCGGTCAGACAAATCAAAAGATACGCCTTGAGACTTTGTGGTTTTTCTGTGGGAGATTCAAATGCTGCCAGGATAGGGAGAGTGTCCGGCTTAAGAAGCAATCTAAGGCTGGCTTTTTTGATGAGTTACGGGGGTTGTAGGCATCGACGATTTCGTTCGTCACAACCGGACGACAACTGCGTAGCAGTGGCA
>JBFJVZ010000629.1:0-2434 GCA_041623895.1 Pirellulaceae bacterium
AAATCGCCGCGGGGAAAATCGGGTTGGAAATGACGATTCCTGGGGCTGCGGATTGCTCGCTCAGACGAGCAATCCTGACCCCAGGCTCTACGCTGCCACTGCTACGCAGTTGTCGTATGGTTGTGATGAACGAACACGTCGATGCCTCCAACTACCGTGACTCCAGAGAAAAACCAGGCTCAAATTACTTCCTAAGCCGGACACTCTCCTTGTCCTGGCAATAAGGCGCCAGGACAAGTCCTGGCCTACCGATGATCCCACATCAATGATGAATTTGCTCTGGGCGACAAGCAAACGACTACTTGACGTCTAGCGTCGCAAGCAGATCTTGTGCTTTCTGTCGCAGCGGAAAGTTGCGGTTTTCCGCCAGTAAGGACTTCAGCATTTCAATCGCGACGCCGTGATTCTGTCGCCCCGCAAAGATGCTGGCCACGTAATATCCGTTCTCGTTGCTGATCGAACTTCCGTCCGGCAACGATTGCACAACCGCTAGTGCCTTGTCGGACTGGTCATTCTGATGAAGTGCCCAGGCATAGGTGATGATTGCCTGCAGCAGCAGCGGTGAGTTCTTCGTTCTCAATGCACGGTAATTACGCTCGGCGTGTTGCAGGGCGGCTCGCCGTCTCTCCGGATCCGCCGAAGACGCTAACGTGCGTGCAAATTCATCTGCCAGAAGAATAGAATTAGGCCGCAGCGGCATCAGTTCGCCAAGCAGTGTCTCCGCCTTCTTGTCGTGGCCAGAGTAGCGTGCCAGCCTTGCTGCCAACACTTGTGCTTCAACCGACTTTGGAGCCAACGCTAGCGCGTCGGTCACCGTTTTCTCAGCAATCTCAAGCAATCCATTGTTGAGCGCCCATTCACTGACGGTCAGCAAAACACGCGTATCATCAGGATAGCGCTTCACCGCTACCATCATTTCCGCGTAAGCTTCGTCGTACATTGACGATTCAGCGAACAACCGCCCCATTGCAATCTCGACCGGCGGAGACTTCGGTGCGATTTCAGTAAGCTGCTGGAACGCGGCGCGAGCTTCGTCGTATTTCTTCATCCGGAACGCCACCCTGCCCAAGCTGCCGTGTGCCAAAGCACTGTTTGGCTGAGTGTCAATCCAAGACTTCAAATGAGCAACAGCCACCTGGTATTGTTCGCGAGTTTCCGCCAAAGACGCTAAACCGGCGAGCACGCGAATTCGCAGATTCTGCCTGCGGTCCTCGTTGACCTGATAACGGTCCAATACACGCATGGCCTGGTTGTAGGCCATTTCCGCAAATGCCGCTTGCTTGCCTCGCAACGCCAGGTCACCCCACAGTACGTATGCCTCCGGATCATCCGGTGCCTGGACCACGACCCGCTCCAGCGCCTGCTGGGCTTCGTTCATTTTGCCGGCCGACAGGTAAAGTCGCGCCATCATGACGTCGACCGGTGGCAGTTCGCTGTGTGCCGTCTGTGCTTCTAGTAGCAACTCTTGTGCTGCATCGTGCTTGCCCTGACGGAATAGCAGAATAGCCCGCTGAACTTCGCGGTACTTCAGACCATAGTGGTCGGATGTCGGGGCGTTGGCCAACTGAATCGCCGTTTGGCAGAGGCCCGTTTGCGGAGTAACGAACAGCCAGACGCAGCCGAGCGTCAAAACGATTGTGCGGGATATCGTGGTAACGCGGCGGACTAAACCGGGTCGAGCAAAATACATGTCTGATCCAACCATTAGCGGATTAACTGATTGTCAAGTCAGTCATCGTATTTCGCGACGGCTTATTCTCTCCCGCTGATTCCTGGCTTTTAAGCCTTTAGTTGGTTTGAAAGAGATTGAAACTCGAATTACCGGTCAACTCATTAGTACCGGTCAAATCCTCCGATTTCTCGTCGGCCGCTTGATCGTCACCAGACGCTGTGAGACGCTGGTCACTTGCGTACGAGGCACGACCCGCTCCGATACCAACGGGATAGATAGGATCCCATTTGAAAAAGCCCGGTGGAATCTGAGTGTTGGTAAAGATCACCGTCACTGAGTCTTCGCTGCCAAGATTGACCGTTGCCGATCGATTGGCAATGCTTGAGTTACCGGAGCCGCCAACGATCGTGATGTCCGTTAGCTGATAGGGACTTGAAGTCATCAACTCGCTAACACTGTACTGGCCCGGACGTAATGTGCCGCTTGCTAGACGACCATTGTGGGAAAGCGAGAACTCCGCTGGACCAAAGTCGGACGCGAAAGCAAATTCTGTTTCGTTTGGATCGAATCCGATCACTCTCTTTTCGACCACGATTGTGCCCAGCTGCGTGTTCTTGAAGACCAGTTGCAGATTCTGTCCAGCCGCGAGCGTGAACTCGCCGGCATTGTTGAGTTCGGGATTGATCACCGTTGACGTGTCGGCGTCGATCAACATCACCTGATCCAAATCCCAACCGGCAGCCGCCAGCTCTTCGACAGTGT
>JBFJVZ010000630.1:0-2415 GCA_041623895.1 Pirellulaceae bacterium
CATCGAACACCGATCGCAGTTTCGAGCTTTCGTTGGACGCCGAAGTTGGACCAATCGAAGTCTCGAAACAAATCCGATTTCTCGCTTCGGTGAAAAGACCGAAGCAGTTTCGCGGCTTCGGCGCAAGAATCTCTGAATCTGGCCCCAGATTTCACGATCTGTGCATCGAAGCCATTCAGCTACCGCACGCCGAGATCAACGTTTGTTGTTGCCCTACGACGTCAGTGCGCGGAATTGCCCGTCATCCCCAGCCCTTCTACTGCTTCCACGCTCTGGCCGACACCGGTGAATTGGACGCGGGGTCACGACCGGCTCCAAACAGGCTGGTAGCAGGTGCGTTTCGAGCCTAGGGAGACGTGTTGAAAGCGAGTCCCGAGGCGAGCTTTTGACACAGGCGAACTGGATCATCGGCAACGTACCAAGTTGCTCATTGATCCGCTGATCATTTCCGAATCAAGACGATCGAATGCACGTCAATGGCTCGTCCGCCGCGAATCCGGTCAGCCGTGAGGCGAAGCAGAGCACGGCCTCGCGACAGCGCCAACGTTCCCAGTGACAAGGGCTTGAAATCTTTGACAAAGTAATGCGAATTCTCCACGCGTTCTTTCGACTTGTCATACAGCGGAGGATCAAACACATCTGTTACGACTGCTGCGGTCCCGGTTGCGTGAGTCTCACTTGATTCCAGCCTCCAGCTCAGCAAAGCCCCTTGATTCCCTTCTGCGCAGGTGTAGTAAACGGTCGCCTCGTATTGCCCTGCGTTGACAACATCAACGTCCCAAGTAATCGAATCGTCGCTGCTGGTCCAGTGGGTAAAGAAAGAGTTGTTGGGCGCTTTTGAGCTCCGCTGGATCGTGCCGTGTGGAATACCGTCTCTGGCCGGCAGCGTGGTTGATTCCGCAAAGCCGACAGTGAATGGCCGATCAGCGTACTTGGTGAATTCAGACTTCATCTCTGCCGCGTGCTTGCTGGCCAGCAGTCGCAGTTGGGCGGCCACTTTGGGATGCTGATCGGCCACGTTCTTAGTTTGGCCGGGATCCTGTTGCATGTCGAATAATTGTCCGGCTGCGTCGAGACGAAACTGCTGATCGCGAACACTGACCTGACTACTTGTTTTGATTGCCAGCAACGGCGGACGAGTCCAAGAGAGCGATTCGCCGAACAACAGTTGCTTGAGACTTCGGCCGTCAATCGGTTTCTTGGTTTTCCCGCTGATACCGGCAAGTTCAGTCAGCGTGGGCAGCAAGTCAATCGCACCGGCAATCTGGTCGATCGTGATCCCGGCTTCGATCTTCCCGGGCCAACGAATGAAAAAGGGTGATCGCAATCCACCTTCGTCAATCGACCCTTTTCGCCCCTTCATACCGCCGTTGAAACGATACGAGTTTGGGCCATTGTCGGAAAAGTAAACGACGATCGTGTTTTCGTCCAATCCCGCCTGCTCGAGCGATTTCAGCAGCCTGCCGACATTCCAGTCGATATTCTCGACCATCGCTAGCGCCGCCCGCGTCATCATGATGTCTTCGCGGTCCGGTTCGCGATGACGCCTGATCAATTCGGCACCATCGAACTTCGAATAAAACTGATCGGGAACCATCATGGGCGAATGAGGTGTGTTAAGCGGCAAGTAGCAAAAGAAACTGCGGTCCTTGTTGTTGCGGATAAAATCGATCGCGTGATCGGTGAAGTCATCGACAATGAATCCGTTGCCGCGAACCGTCTTGCCGTTATGATCCAACGGCGGACTGAAATAATGTCCCCAGTGCCCGGATGTAAAACCGTAATACTGATCAAAGCCGCGAAAATTCGGATGATACGGCGGCTGGGTTCCGTTGTGCCACTTTCCAAATGCTCCGGTGACGTAGCCAGCCTGCTTAAATAGATCGGCGATCGTTGTCTCGTCCGGGTTCAGGCGTTCCTGACCGCGACTGACACCACTCACTCCCGTGCGCGGATAATAGCGGCCGGTTAAGAATTCGGCTCGCGTCGGCGCACAAACCTGGCAAACAAAGAAATGCTCAATCGTGGCGCCGTCTCGGGCCAGCGAATCGATATGGGGCGTATCCAGATTCGTGTTGCCATTAATGCTTAAATCACCCCAACCTTGGTCGTCGGTAAGGATGACCAGCACGTTAGGATTTCTTGCCCCCAATGTGTGCACGAAGAGGAACGGTATCAGCAAGACGATAAATTGGGGAAACTTGCGCATCAGAATATCTTAGTCCTCGCCGATATCGGGGTCTGGATCACTTCGAAATGATGGGTGATGGGGTAACCTATGGGTCAATCCCAGCCCAGGTTCAAAGGAAGATCCATGTCGATACAACGATTTTTGCTGTCCGCCGGCCTATTCTTGCTTTCTGTCGGAAATCTGTCGGCTGCGCAGCGGCCAAATATCGTTTGGATCGTCTCCGA
>JBFJVZ010000631.1:0-2402 GCA_041623895.1 Pirellulaceae bacterium
ATGCCAAACGGGCTAGCAGGCTGGACTTGATGATACCGCTGGACGCCGCTGCCTCGACCGGGATGTCCTGGATGTTCACCCAAAGCGGGTCACGGAAAAACAGTTTTCGCAGCGCTGCGAATACCATCCCTCCTAAGAGCGGGCAATAAACCATGACGACATCAAACTTCTGGCGGCGAAAAAGGTTCCTGCTCAGGCTAGCGGGAAAGGACAACTCGTGAATCAAACGTGGAAGCAGGCGGGAGGGGTTGGCAGGAACGAATATCCGGTGCCGCCTGACCTGCACACCATCGATCGATTCTCGTTGGACCCGCCAGCCAGCGGTCTTGGATTTGAGCTTCCATTCCGGGTAGTAGGGATACGTGGTGTAGACCGTGACGTCGTGCCCGCGTTGTGCGAGCGCTGCACACATGTCCGACGCGATGGCTGCGATGCCCACGCAATCGGGCTCGTACATCATGGTAATGACAAGCAGCTTAAGTCGTTGTTGATCAGGCACTAGAAGACGCAATTCCTTGTGGTAGAGGTGCGCTCTGAGAGTCTGCAAAACGCAAAGGCGCCCGTTGCCAGTGTTAGCTGCGACTCTTCGCAGAAAGCAGAACCAAGGGGGTGCGGGACAAAATCTGCAGGTCCAGCCAAACGGACCAGTTGCGGACGTAATAGGTATCCCACTTGCGGAACATTTCAGGGGCGCCATTGTTGCGGCTGCAGACTTGCCATTGGCCTGTGATGCCAGGAGGCATCGCGACACGTAAATGCCGAAATTCATCGTCGAATTGATCTAAATGGTACTGCGGCAATGGCCTGGGCCCGACGAGACTCATTTCGCCGGAAATCACATTCCAAAGCTGAGGCAGTTCATCAATGCTGGTCCCACGCAGCAGGTGTCCAACCCAGGGAATGACACGAGGATCGTCCTTCAATTTGAATTCCGTGGCCCATTGCTGCAGCAACTCGGGATTGTCCGTCAGATACTCGTCCAACCGGAGTTCGGCGCCTTCGAACATGGTGCGAAATTTCCACATGCGAAACGGCTTTCCATTTTGACCCAGACGCTCTTGACCATAGAAAATGGGACCCCGCGAAACGCACTTGATCGCGACTGCAATCACGACCAGCATCGGCAACAACAGCACGCCCAAAGGCACAGCCAGCGACAAGTCGACAACGCGCTTGACGGTTCGCGATATAGACGGCTCAGATGCCTCGTGGGCGATAAAGTCCGCCGCCTCAATCGATTCCATGAGGTCGGCATTCGACCCGAAGGGAACTCGCTCCCTGCGATCCTTCACCGGTGCACGATGTGATTCAATCAATTTCACCAACCATCTCCTGTTGCATTCGTCAAAGTGTGTTTTCTGGCTTGCTAACCTACAGTGATCCCCTGTTCCGTACGCCAGCTTGGAGAAACATCATCCGGCGTCAGGGCGTAGTCATACCGTTCCCTTGGGTGCTGTCTGAGTATGGCACCGCTCATGCGGTTTACCACGATGCCCAACGTTCTCGCGTTGAGGCGGTCCAACATCGCCTTGGCCCATTTCGCTCGCTGGCGACTGTCCCGAGTAAGCCTCAACGTTAGCACGACACCGTCCGTTTGGGATGCGATGACGCACGGATCGGATGCCTCTGAGAATGGTGCCGTGTCAATCAAAACATAGTCGTACGAGTCTCGGGCCAGGTTGATCAGTTCGCCAAATCGAGGCGACGTGAATAGCTCGCAGGGGCCAGCGGGAAGAAGGCCGGCGGGTAGCAGCCAAAGATTCTCCACGGCGGTCTGGGAAATGACGTCCCCTGGTTCAACATCCGACGTCACGATCGCCGCCAGGCCGGCTTCAGGAGGGGCGATGCCAAATATCTGCTGTTGGCGCTGTTGGCGCAGATCGGCGTCGATTAGCAGCACGCGTTTTCCGGTTTGGGCCAAACTGACCGCCAAGTTGGCTGCCACCGTACTCGCTCCGTCCTCGGCATCGGGGCTCGTTACCTGGATCACGCGAGATGTCTCACCCAGTCGGTTGCAATACAGTGCCGTGCGTAGCGTGCGAAAGGATTCGGCAGGCAAAGACCGCGGTTCATAATACGTGCAGAGCATCGGGTCCGGCGCGACGTCACCGGTAACGGCACTCCGGTCCGATTCCGCCGCAGCATCGAATTGAGGTATTTGCCCAACCACCGGCGAGCCCAGCTGTTGTTGAACTTGTTCGCATGACTGAAAGCGATCGTCACAAAGCTCGACAACCATCGCCAACATGCATCCCAACAACAGTCCGGCAAACGCTGCGACCGGCAAGAGAATTCGGCGGCTAGGGCTTACCTTTTCGCCCAACCTTGGTGGAGCAATGACGCGAGTTTCGAAACCGCCGAAGTCCTTAATCAGGCTGGCCTCCTGCAAACGGTTGACAACC
>JBFJVZ010000632.1:0-2378 GCA_041623895.1 Pirellulaceae bacterium
ATCTCAAACCAGGCCAGAACATTTTGAGTTTGACGCTCGACAATCTGAATAAGGTGAGCGAATCGAACGAACAGAACAATCAGTTCAGGATGATCGTCAATGTGAGCGGCAACTGCGGTGGTGCTAACACGGCGCCGCAACGAGGAATCGCGCCGCCGGCTGCGCCTGCTGTGCCGCGGGCACCCGCCGATCAACGGCAGCAGGCCCCCATAGCGCCGAATCAGCGACGGTTCATTCCACCGGGTCGCTGAAAGCGGATAACGGGCCAAGGGAGGATTACATGCGTTTACGTGTATTCTTCGTGCTGGTCTCTTTATTCGGCTCAGTTGTTTCGTACGGAGATATTTCAAAATTGGTTGACCCACTCGTATGTCCCGGCGAGTCGATTGCGGTGGCCGCTGAACTTCCAATAATTCGAAAGCCCTCTTTGCAATCTCCGTCCACAACCGACGCGGGGACAGGCCACCGCTGCCAAGCCTCAGGTGACTCCGCCTGCACCGGTTTTACGGAGCTCTGTGCCGCACAACACAGCGACTGCTGTTCTATCTGATATTGAGATCCGTAATCTTGAGTCGCGATTGGCTGCTGCCGAGAAAGACGAGCACCTTGCTAAGTTGGAACTGCAAAAGCAGGTGAACAAGCGACAGCAAACGCTCCAACTACTGTCGAACTTTGCTAAAAAAATGCATGCAACCGCCATTTCGACAATCCAGCCAATAAAGGATTAACGGCGACGGCCTAAGAGGCCATAAACAAGCCACAATCCGCAAATGAACGGATTTCCCTGTACCACCCAAAGAGTCAGCTTAAACCGATGGCGTTGCCCTTCTCATCCACCGCCATCTTTGTTGCCTGGGGCAGCCTGGGTAATCCCGGCATCAGCATCATGTTGCCCGCGACGACGACAACAAAGCCCGCGCCACTGGACAGATGAGCGTCCGTGACCGTGAGGGACCAGCCGCGGGGAGCGCCGAGTTTTTTGGGATCATCGGACAGCGAGCTTTGCGTTTTCGCCATACAGACAGGAAAGGTATCGAAGCCAAGCGCCGAGAACTTTGAGAGTTTTCTTCTGGCCGGCGATTCAAAGTGAACCGACTCGGCGCCGTAAATTTCCCTTGCGATCAGTTCCACTTTTTCTTTCAACCCCAGATGCGCGGGGACCAGCGGGCTGATCTTGTCGAGATCGCATTTCTCTACAGCTCCCACCACCTTGGCCGCTAGTTCCAACCCTCCATCGCCACCTTTTTGAAACACATCGGCTACGGCTGATTCCACTCCCAGGCCCGCGCAGAATGACTCGACCTGCTGGAACTCGGCCAGCTTGTCGCTGTCATGCCGGTTGACCGCTACAATGACGGGAAGACCGAACTTGCGCAGATTCTCAATGTGCCGGCCTAGATTCTCCAAACCTTGCCTCAGCCCGTCATGCGACTTGCCGTTGTCCTCGACGCCCGCCTGCGCGTGAAGTCCCCGCAGCGTTGTCGTCAAGACGGCCACGGACGGTTTTAAACCCGACGAAGGCATGACGATATCCATGAACTTCTCTGCCCCTAGGTCGGCGCCAAATCCTGTTTCGTTGATCACATAATCGGCAGCGCTAAGGGCTATTTTCTGAGCAAAGATGCTGCTGGTCCCATGCGCAATGTTGGCAAATGGCCCCGCATGCACCATGCAGGGGTTGTATTCGGCGGTGCACATCATGGTGGGGTTGATGGTGTTGCGCATAAAAGCGGTCATGGCGTTGCCGACTTCGAGGTCGCCGGTGGTCACCGGCTTGCCGCTCTTGTCAAAGGCCAAGGTGATGTTGTTGAGCCGATCTTTCAGGTCGGCCAGGTCGCGGATAACCGAAAGGATGGCCATGCATTCGGAGCCCACCGCGATGCCGAATCTGGATTGCATGGTGAAGCCGTCCATGCGACCGCCGATACCGATTATGATGTTGCGCAAGGCCTGGGCGCAAAAATCGATAATCCAGCCCATCTCCACGCGGGTGGGATCGATATTCAGACGCGGCATGCCGGTCAAGCGATCCAGCTGTTCATCCGTGTAGTTGCGCTCATGCTGCATGCGCGCTGTCAAGGCCACCATGGCCAGGTTATGGGAATTCATGATATCGTTGATGTCGCCGGTCAGCCCCAGTGAGAATTCGGTCATGGGGATCAGCAGCGAGTTGCCGCCGCCGGCAGCAGTCCCTTTGACGTTCATGGTGGGGCCGCCGGAGGGTTGGCGCAGGGCGCCGCCCACATTCTTACCTCGCTTGCCGAGTCCTTCCATCAAACCACAGGAAGTGGTGCTTTTACCTTCGCCCAGGGGAGTCGGCGTGATGGCGGTCACCTCGATGTATTTTCCGTCCGGCTTGTCCTTGAGCCGATTGATGA
>JBFJVZ010000633.1:0-2356 GCA_041623895.1 Pirellulaceae bacterium
GCCGACCCAGAATGATGAGATGGGGCAGATCTTTGTGTTCCGTCAATCGGATGGCCAACAAGTACGGCAACCGATTGATTTGGAGGTGGGAAATGCCCGAGCGGGCAACCTGATTCTTACGAACACGCATTTGTTGATCGCCGCACCAGACCGGCTGACCGCGTACCAGCTGGACGGCGGACCTGACTAGCCCGGATTATTCACGCCTCGCTTAACGTCGTGCACAAACGCTCTGGAAACAGGAGTTACGGCTATCTTGCCCACAACAACGCGCAAATTAGCCGCCACGCATTAACGCTCTGAGGGCGATGAATTATCCAGAATAGGGGTCTGGTCTTAAATCTGAAATTGGAGATCTCAAATGGGTGTAACCCGCGCAGCTCGGCTAGGCTTTGCAGTTATTTGGGAGGTGGGATGCAGAATCAACGTCGCGGCCGCGCAAGCTAGCACCGACGGAGTGCTAGCTTATTGAAAGAAATGACCTCCGGGTGTCAAACAGAGTTTTGGCAAAACTTGGCACCTGAACGGAGGTCACGAAAAATGATGATGACAGAAGAACTTCGCGCGTTCAATACGCATACGGCAAAGGAACTTGCAAGGCTGTTGGCCGAGTGCGCTCAGAGCGGCAAGACGCTAGACGAAGTAGAGAGAGCACTTCAACAAGTGTTGCAATGTATCGGGCTGGAGAGTTTGAAGTTTTATGCTGCTCAAGCTGGCGATGGTGATGTGGGGAGAACGCTCGAGCATGAAGGACGTACCCTTCGCCGGTCTGATCATCGCCTTGTGAAGCAGTATCAAAGTATTTTTGGCATGCTGCAAATAGAACGATTCGTCTATTGGGAGCGACCAGGTCAAAGGATCGAACGGTCGCCTACCGATGAAGCCCTTGGTTTGCCGCAGGGTCAGCAATCGTACGTTCTGGAAGACTATTCACAGCAGCTTGCCACGCAAATGCCCTATGGAGAAGTAGCCGACGTGCTGAAGCGGCTGCTGGGGATTAACGTCACGGTGCGGTCCCTGGAAACCGCCAACCAAAAACTGGCAAGCTATGTCGAATCCTTTCGCGAGTCGCAGCCGCCGGTCAATGTCCAATCCGACGCTGAAATCGTCGTCGTTACCGCCGACGGGAAAGGTGTCCCGATGCGTCAATCGCAGGAGGAACGAATGGAACAAGAACTTGGAAAGAAAAAGGTAACACGAGAGTCGACGTTAGACTACGAAAAAACGACGAAACGACGCGGACCGGGCGGTAAAAAATCCAAGAAACAAGCAGCCTACGTTGGCGGCGTTTACACCGTAGACCCATTCGTTCGTACCGCAGATGCCATCATTGATGAAACCGTTCGAAACAGCTCCTTGGAGGATCGGCCTCGCCCACAAAACAAACGATGTGTGGCGGAGATGAATGTGATCGTCGCCGGAGAAATATCTTACGGCCAAACCAGAGCGTTCGAATTCATAAGGAAACAACTTGACGATCGCAATGTTGACGGAAAGAAGACCGTTGTATGCTTAATGGATGGGCAAAAGTCGCTCTGGTACTGGAGAAAAACAACCTTGCCAGAATCCGTTGGAATCCTCGATCTTTTTCACGTGATGGAACGGCTTTGGACGGCTGCCTACTGCTTTCATCCAATGAATAGCTTGGTTGCCGAAGAATTTGTCGAGCGGTATTTGAGGATGCTACTGGAAGGAAAAGTGGGCAGCGTGATTGGAGTGTTTCGCCGATTCCTCAAAGGGCTTAAGGGCACCAAGGCGACAGACCTGCAGCGCGTCATCGACTACTTTTCAAAACACAAGACATACATGCAATACGACAGCTACATCAGCGCAGGATACCCAATCGCCAGTGGAGTTGTGGAAGGCGCGTGCCGGCATGTCGTCAAGGATCGAATGGAACGTAGCGGCATGCGTTGGTCTATCGGCGGTGCACAAGCCATGCTTCATCTGAGAACCGTCAACATCAACGGAAACTGGCCAAAGCTGATCGAGCACCGTATTGAAACCGAACAAAACCAAATACACGCGACCGCAGCCTAAAATCACCCGAGCTGCGCGGGTTACACCCAATTCAGATTTGAGATTGACGATTGACAAGGGATGAGAGAATATGAGTGATCCGGCCAGAAAGCGAGCAGCCACTGATTCCGCGGCCGCCCGTCAGGACCCTTCTTCTCGTATCCTTCATCCCTCATCTACCGAACGCCGTGACGCAGCGGCCGAGCGATATCCCGCGTCGATCCAAACTCGTCTCTCATCCGCCGAGCCGCTGCCAGCTCGGATGCTGAACGAGTTTGCCTATTGCCCGCGGTTGTTCTACCTGGAGCATGTCGACGGGCTGTTCGCGCATAACCAA
>JBFJVZ010000634.1:0-2286 GCA_041623895.1 Pirellulaceae bacterium
GTCGGACCTAGGAGCGAGCGGCTCGGGCTTCGATCCGCACCCGACAAGGATGGCAAGACCGAGCAGCAAAAGAATTGGTTTGTGCATCGACGTGTACTCCATCTTCAGGCTTCTTGAATCGCTCGAATGTACCTGTCCGTCTCTGGCCACTGATCCTGCGATGAACTCGAATACTATCGTCGTCGGCTTGTCACCAGGACGCCCCAAATCAAGGTTGATCATGCTCATGCATGTCCGTGATGAGGCCAAGTGTTATACGGACTTTCTCAGCACCAACTTGATCGCCACCCACGGCATCAGGAAAAGGACTAGCACGCACAATTTGAGCATTCCCAAACCGCAGTAGATTATCAAATCCAATTCGTGCGGCGACAGGCCGAACATGCGTCCGTGAATGTCGTCGATGATCTCGCCCGTCAGCATGAAGACGACGAACGAGAACAGAAGCAGCCCGAAAGCTAAGATCCAGCAGCGCAGCAAAACCTTGGCCAGTGTCTCGAAGAAGTCTCTTGTGGAATCGAGCATCGTGTCCTCCTCGCCTCAAGGTAGTGATATCGATCCAAGCCGTCAAAGGCGAAGCTGTTAACGGTTGAGAACGGCGGAAGTGCAGAGAAAGGGGAGCGTTTTCACTTTAAATTCTTCCATGAGTTGAGAACAAACTATGATTGATACGCTTGTTTAGTGCTCGATGGCGGCTGCAATACTCCAGCGAACAGAGATTCGAGTTCCCGAAGATGTCCGCCCGTGGCCGTGTGCACGATAACCGCTTGATTGCGGCCAGCAGCTTCGACTTTCTTGACGCCGAATCCACGCCCCTTTAGTCGCTTCCGAGTTTGCGATGCGCTCAGGTTGACGTACAGCTTGTCCGTTGCGGTTTTGGTCATCGTTTAAGCTCTCCGAAGCCAATTCTATTCAACCCGTTCGAGTTCCGATAGAATTGGGTTCGAGGAGACTGACATGGTCAAAAGCCGACAGCAGACAGCACGCAAACCAGCCACGAAATTCGCCAACTTGCAGAAGAAGTTGCAGAAACAGAAAGCTCCGGTGAAGAAGCCGACCGGCAAGCAGAGATGACGCACCGTCCGGGCTGGCTATGCCCCGCGCTGTGCCGGTACTCCGATGAAGCTCCCCGAGAAATCTACGTGGTGGCTGAGGTGAAGTCGCCGTCATGGAACGGAAGCGTCTTGTTGTTTTGAAAACGGTCCTCAAAGACTACGTTCTGCCACTGCACGGCGATCGTGGCGCGGCGCATTGGGCCCGAGTTCTCGAAAATGGCTTGCGATTGGCGGGTTTGAGGAATTGTGCCGTTATCCTCGGCCACCTTCGCAACAGGTCTCGCAGATGGTGTGACAGCGAGAACACTGCAACTTGGCTCGAATTTCGATCAATTCTCCACCACAGACAGGGCAGGCAGGACGAGGCGGTTCGGGACTACGAAGCTCGCTTTGTGTTTCCATGGATCATCCTCCGGCAAGATTCTGACAGCCGCTGATATAATGGTCAAGCGAGCACCGCTACGCACAGTGCGGATTGGACCAAAGAGTCACCAAATCAGCGGCTCAGCAGCCAGATCGCGCCGCAAATCACAGCGCCGATGATGATCGCCCACCCAACGAACATGCGCCACATGGCAATGTCCTGCGTGCTGCCGATCCCGTCCCGCCGTTCACGCCTTCGGCGAATGACTGAACGCAAGACCTCGACAGCGATCAGTTCAAGAATCGCTGCAATGACCGAAACGACAGCGGCAGTTCCCCACATTACGGTTACTCAAACATCATGAACAGCAGCGGATAGACGGCCGCATTCATCTGAAGGTTTTCACTTTCTACTCACATCGGCATCGAGCGTGTTCCTGATCGGGATGAGCCGACTGGGATCGCTGGGAATGATCACTGGGGATCTTC
Organism: Pirellulaceae bacterium; assembly: GCA_041623895.1. Taxonomy (GTDB): domain Bacteria; phylum Planctomycetota; class Planctomycetia; order Pirellulales; family Pirellulaceae; genus JBFJVZ01. The sequence goes on from JBFJVZ010000634.1 coordinate 1,908, forward strand.
GACTTTGACGCAATCACGCATCGTTGTTGGCCGCTCATTCCAATACACTATAAATAATTCTGCCGACTCCTGAGTCTTAGCAATGTCAAACGGCCTACCTACCTCGAACAAGGTGCTGAAATGCTCTATGCAAAACAAGCAACGGGAACTATCAACGAAGTTGTCGCCAAGATTGAAGCTGCGGCTGCGGCCAATCAGTTCGGCGTGCTGGGCATCCACGACCTCAAGCAGAAGATGAATTCCAAAGGGCTCGATTTCGGCCCCGAGTGCCGTATTTTGGAAGTCTGCAACCCCGGCAAGGCAAAGACCGTGCTCGAAACCGACATGTCGATTTCTAACGCTCTTCCTTGTCGCATCTCGGTGTACGAAGAAGGTGGGA
>JBFJVZ010000635.1:0-2254 GCA_041623895.1 Pirellulaceae bacterium
AACAGCACGGGCGTCGAGACTTGCGCGGCGATCCCACAGAAAGCTTTAACAATTGTGTCCGTATCGTCGTGCGTGCGCAATACGTGATCCAGCCGCCGAGCGAAATCACCCGGTCGCTTTTTCAGCAATTCCAGAGTCGCTGGAGCATCACCAATTGCAATCGCGGTCTCGATGCGATTGTTGAACGTCTTGAACGGCGTGCCGTTGCGAAGAACATCAAAAGCTTCCAGCGCCCGTGGGTATCTTTTTTTGAAATCGCCGGGGTGAAGCCGTTCACCAAGCCGGACCCAACGCAGCTTCCAACGCAGCATGTCTTCGGTGCGGCTGCTGCCGACGTTTTCCAAGCAGGCAAGCAGAAACCGGCGTTCGCGCTTGGAGAGGTTACGGAACTTTGTCGGCTGGGCAAGCGAAACATCGCCTTCGGACATCGCTACTGCGACTCGCAGTACATCGGTCGCCGTCTTCACGGCAGGCAGCAGGCATTCCGGCTTCGGCAGTGCCGCGACAAGAAAGGCCAGTGTTTCCTTTTGCGGTATGTTGGCCGGAATCAGAGGCTGAACGTCACGTTCTTTTGCAAACCAGGCAAGGATTCCCTTGTCGCTCTCCGACAGAGAACCATTGGCGGATGCCAATCGAGTGAAGATCGCACCAAAGTCGTCTTCGGAGCCGAGCTCGATCCAGCGGAGGTTGTGGAACTCCTCCAGAATCGGGCGTGCTTCCTTCTCGTAGTTTGGCAGCACGACCAGGTTGGGATCGTCAAGCATGTCCGACAGCACGAAGCCGAAGTAATGCGTCATGGCGTTGAAAAAAAGCTCGGCTTCCGATGCCTCCATCACTTGCTTCGGGAAGTTTGGGTAAAAAGGCTTGAACGTCCGATGCGCCCCGACCATTTTTTTCAGGATCGGCAAGACAGTCTCGTACCATTCCGTAACATCCGTTTCCGGCAATGTAGACAGCCGTTCCAACAACGATTTACTCAAGCCAAAACCGAGTGACTGCAAATTCTTGGCGATTGTCGCAACGACCGGAGACGCCCCCTTGCCGTTGCCACCATCAGGCAAAATCACCTTGAGTGATTTCGTGAGGTAAATCTCCGTTTGGTTCAGTTGTGCTTCCATCGTGGAAAATGAAAAGTGGCCGGGGAAGCTGCCTAGGTAGAATTAGACCGGCCCTCGCCGAAGCGAGGATACCGGTTCCCAGATAGAAGGAACCTCGACAATAGCCCGGCCGGTGAAATTGTAACAAAGACGCCCGCGTTTCGTAGCAGGTGTTGCTTGTCGATGATGGAGACACACTAACAGCGTGCCGGTTCGCAGCCCAGCCTTGAGATGCCACCCTGCCAGATACGGCCACGAATGATCACGACCAGGCAACGGGAACGCTTCGACTACTTCGGTTCTTGCCGCTTAAACGCAACGAGAAAGTGTTTGTTCTCGGCCGTGGAAGAAAACTCGGTGGGCCGGTCTTTTCCTGCTGGAGCAAAGCACAACTTTCGTGTGTTCTTGCGAAGCTGGTAAATCCCAAAGAATTTTTCTCCCGTTGACCCGCCTTCGGTGGGCGTAAAATCGATTGTCTTTGGCTTTTTCGTCGGATCAAAGGTACTGGTTCCTTTGCTGATCACCTTGCCGTCCGATCGGATCGCCCAGGTACCGTCATTACCATTGACGACGAAAAGTTTTTGCACGTCCTTCGCCTTCGCCTGATTGCCGTTGATCGTTAGCGCCGTGACTTGCCATGTGCCTTCGATTCGTTGGCGGTCCTTCTTGATCGCTTCATCCTTGGCATCGCCCGCTGAAACAACCGTTGCACACAAGATTGCGACAACGGACAGAACGCAAAAGAAATGTCGCATGGTTAAGGCCTCCACGAGTTTGGGAGAAGTTGAACGATTATCAAGGACCGCCAGCTGAACAAGTTTCATTCAAAGGTAAATTAGCGATTCCTCCATTAGTCGGTGTCAGAATGCCTCCGTAATCGCTGCAAAAATCGTTCCAAACATTAGTTCGGCAGCCCCACTTTTGGGTTAAAACACAGTGAATTGCGGTCTTATTAGCCGCGGGGCATTACCCCCACAGTTTGTTCGTTTCATACCGCAACAGCCGGGTGCTAACGAGAGCGTCCCGCTGAGGTGTAGTCCTAGCTCAACAATCACGAAGAAGAACCGCAGAGCGGTGGCAGCGTATAGCCTGGGGTGAACCAACGTGCGACAGCGAAGTGGTGTAACCCCAGGAAAACGACCCGCAGAAAATACCTT
>JBFJVZ010000636.1:0-2241 GCA_041623895.1 Pirellulaceae bacterium
ACTAGAGCATTTTCAGATATCTCGTAGGCCAGGACTTGTCCTGGCAATAAGCCGCCAGGATAAGTCCTGGCCCACCGATGATCCCACATCAGTGATGAAATTGCTCTAGTTATTGAAGTTCGAGCGGTTGTTGAAGTTGTAGTTGGTGTTGAACGGCATGACACCGTAAATACCTTCGGTGAAGACCAGACGAATAAAGTTGTCCATCACACGAACGGGTGTTCGAGGCAGGATGATGACATCGCCATCACGGACCCAAATCTCATCGCAGGGATGTGCCTGACGGCCAAGCACGGCTTGTCGCAAGTCCAACAGGGTCGAATACAGTTCGAAGTTCTCGCCGCGACGGAAAATTACGACTTGTCGCAAGTTACCGCCCGGGATTTCTCCACCAGCCAGGGCCAGCGCTCCCAGCACCGTCGTCGGCGCGTCCATCGTAAAGCGTCCGGGTTGCCGAACCTCTCCCAGAACGTAGACGTAATGGGGAGCCTGGATCTCAAGCTGCGGCTCAACTTCCAAACCGCCCACGATCTCGTTGTAGCGAAGGTTGATCTCTTCCTTCAGTTCTTCCAGGGTCAGCCCCTGTGCCTGAACCGAGCCGATTCGCGGCAAGCGGATCTCACCCGAGGGGGTAATCGTTTGCAACAGTTCTTGAGGATCGAAACCGTTGGCTCCACTGATCGCTTCACGAATCTGCCGCACGTCGGTACCGGTTCTCACCGGAGTCACGTCGATCCCCGGCTCGTCGTAGAACTCCTTGTACTTCTCTTCCAGCAAATTCCGCAGTTGCGTGATCGACTGTCCCGCTGCCTGCACCTGTCCGATCAGCCGCAGCGTGAGCGTACCGTCTGGTTGAATCGTTAAACCTTTATTTAAATCTCCGCGATCGATTTCCTCATCGGCCTCCGATTCGATCAGCAATTCGTCGCCAACGTTCAACAAATAGTCGCCTTTGGTCTTCAGGGCCACCTCGACAAACAACAGTTGAATCACATCACCTGTGCGCAGTCGGTATTCCGGCATTCGTTGAACGCGCGCGGGACCCGCATATTCACCAGGGCCATAGATGCTAAAAGGTGCGTCGTACGGACACTGCCAGCATTGGGGCGGCATCTTGACCGGACCGACACCGTTTCGCAGCCCGAGGCCTCCGATCATGCAACTTCCCTGCCGCTCGACGCAACGCAGACAATGGCCGCACGAACAATGATGGGCGGCGGAAATAACTTTCACGGTAGTACTTGGCGCCGGCAGCGTTGCCGGCTTTGCCATCGCTGCCGGCTTATCCGCTTCCTGTGCGTCGCACGGCGGAGCCAGCAGCACGGCGGCCACCAAGATTGTTAACGAAGAAACGGATTTAAACACCGATCCTTGAGCATATGTAAAGGCCATTTCTAATCTCACGTCGTACCAAGAGAATGTGGATTGTTGGGTTTCAGCGGCTGATCAGCGATCAGTCAAAAACCAGCTACCTGGTCCAGTCTTCGCCGTGACATCCGACGAAGGACCGAAAGGATTGCTTACTGTTTGCCCAGATGCGTTTGGCTGGGCTGTGGACTTTTCGCCTGAGTGTGTTGATGTTGAACCTGGGCGAGGTTCGGTCGATGGGTGGCGGCGAACACCGCCGGGTCAAGCTGATACACCGGAATGCTGGATGGCAGCGACGGATCAGCAAGCGCATGTTTGCAGATTCGGACGGTATCGATGTCGCCCAACTTGCGGCCGGTTGCCATCAACTCTTCGTAAGCACCTCGACTGGGACTCAGTTCAATGCTCTTGGTCAACGCGGCGCGAGCGAATTCGAGCAGTCCCTGACTGAAATACGTCTTCCCCAATTCGTAATGGGCCACCGAATTGGACGGATCAACTTCGACAGCCGAACGTTGGTATGTCAGTGCGATCGAGGCGGCCTGCGTATCCATGGGCCCTTTGATGTGTTGCTCGATCTGCCCTAACAGCTGCAACGCGTAGCTCGCTTCGTGATGCTGGCCCGATGCGGCGACGAGTTTCTTCCGGGCGAATTCGAGGTATGCCGCCATCGCACCAATCGATGAAACTTCGTCCAGTGGCTTGTTCTTGAGCACTTCGGTCTGATGAACAGCGACCAGCCGTTTGAGCTGTTCGTGATCAACCGCTTCAATGCCTGCACCAAACTCTTTCGATTCCCGAATGGCAATCAGGGCGGCGTCCAGTTCGCGTGAGTGCTGGTTTCCACCATCGGCTACATCACGCATGGTGGTC
>JBFJVZ010000637.1:0-2230 GCA_041623895.1 Pirellulaceae bacterium
ATCCAGACTGGAGTCGCTCCGTACACGCTGGCAAACTTCCTTGCCATTGATATCAGGCAGCATCACATCCAGCACGACGAGGTCCGGACGAAACTCCTTGACGAACATGCCGGCATCAAATCCATTGTTGGCGGTGCGAATTTCGAATCGTCCGTCCCGCTCAAAGACATCAACCAGCAATTCGACTAACGCAACGTCGTCATCCACGATGAGGACCTTGCGCTTGCCGCTTTCCAAAGCATCCGTGGGAATTCCGTTCTCCTTCATGAACTGAAACAGCTGATCACGTGGAATTCGACGAAAACGGCTACCGGGTACCCGAAATCCTTTCAAGCTGCCGTTGTCAAAGCAGCGAATAATCGTCTGCTGGCTGACCTTGCAAATCCTTGCAGCTTCTCCCGTCGTAAAGACAGTCTTTGTCGTCATGGTGTCATACCACCCTTCCTGGCCGATGGTAGGACCGGCGACGTGAGAATCGTGCCCGCTGGAAAATGGTTTGAGACCACCGGGATTCTCCCACGTTGCGCCTGTCCTTAGCTCCCTCATTAACAAGGCTTCGCGGCATACGCAAACCGCATATCTTCCTAGACCGCTCCAACCGTAAGCAATCTCGGTGCTTCCCGAAACTACCGATCTTCACATTTGAAAGAATTATAGCGACCCGCAGTTCCTAGTCAAGATTGATCTTGGGTTCGCAAGTCGTTACTAGAAGATAGTTTGAGGCGATTCGCGGCAAAAAAAATGAGGAGAATAATCAAGGGCCTGCGAGGACTTCGGTTACCGTGTATTCCCGCGCAAGCGCCCTTTGCCAAAGAGCCGTGGTCGGCCCAAATCGCGAGCGCCGACTTGTTTGCCAGCGACTTCATAATCCAGCAGTTCCAGCGTGCTTCTTTCGGTTAGCCGCCCTTGGGCATCGATTTTTTTTGACGTGTGAGCCACGATGTGGCCGGGCACATATGCACAGCTGACTTCGAGGGTGACGGTTGTCACGTTCTCCTGATTTTGATTCTCCTGAGCATGATTCTTCAGAACATGCACGGTCTTGATATGTGCGGTCGGTTTGACTTCTGCCAGCACGCGATGCGGCATATCGACGGCCAGCACTTCGACGCTCGACTCAAAACTCATCTTTGCAATTTGGTCGGTGCAAATCGTATCGCGTTTGAGAATGAAAGGCTCCACCTCCGGCGAATAATGCAGTGTGCTGACGCGCTTCATTTTTTCGTCGGAAACGGTGATTTCGTGTTTCTGAATGGGGTATTCTTGTCGACAGATGACAACTGTCCCTTTGCCGAGCGATTTGCTGGTGACGGTCTGCCCTTCGGTTTCGTCGTTTAAACCTCGCTCGATGGTGCGTGTGGCCGATTTGAAGCGTTTCCCGGCAACTTCCAACGTGACCTCTTCCTGCAAGGTGAAACGGTTTCCATCGACAGCGATCAGCGTGGTCTTTCCTTCTTGAATCGTCATGGATTCAAGTTTGCCATTCAGGTCGAAAACTTCCTTGGAAATCCGCACCAGCTTCCAGGATCCGACGCCAAAGCGTGCCCACGAATTGTCTTCGATCCCGATGGGTTCTTCGGGCAGCCGCGGCTTGTTGCCCTGGGCCTCGGCGACCGACGGCAAGGCAAGTCGCAGCAGGCAACCGGCGATCAACAAAGCCCGCGGGGACCATCGACGGAGATGGACGGGGACGGCAGCTGGAAAGGTGGATTGGCGCATAGTTACGAGTTTAACTTGACGGGCCCGAAATGCGGCAGGGATTCTTCCAAAAGTCGGGCCAATTTCCCTCACCCTTTGGCCGGGTCTTCGCGATTCTACGGACATTGCAGGCTCTCGTCTTGGATTCCGGCGGGCCGCCGACACGCTATGCGTCCTCGTTTTTTGGGCTCGCCTCTGGCACCACCGCGCCGACGGCGGCGATCAACGTGGCATCTTGATGCGGGAAGACGGTCCGCAGATCGAAGAGGAACCGATCCTGGTATACGCGTCCAAACACCGAGGGGCAACCGTTTCGAAGCCGCGCCGCAAATTCATTCACGCCGCCTTTGGTGGGGGTCACGGCGACGCAATAGGTCTTGATCTGTTGCGTGGGGACCGACCCGCCTCCCAGGTAAGTCACGTCGTCGACGGGCTCGGCGGCGGCCACGGCGGGGCAGTCCGACAGTTGCGGAGCCAGCCGCTCGGCACGCAAACGCAGGTTGTCCAACGGCGTGCTGATCAGGGCGAGCAA
>JBFJVZ010000638.1:0-2224 GCA_041623895.1 Pirellulaceae bacterium
AGGATGAGTCCGCTTGCGGATATGAGCGCGGCTCAGGAAGTGATCAACCAATTGATCGAGAAAGGCCTGGTGGAAGCATTGACGCCGCCCGGTCGCGGACAAACCTTCGCTCACACCCTGTATCCGCCGGACGAACGACAATACCTGGGCGCGAAAATCGAAAAACAGGCCGCCGCCGCGCCGTCCCCACAAGTCAAAGAGTCCAAGCAAGTGATCGACAAACTGGTGGACAGACTCGATGCCGTGAACGAACGCATCGACGCGCTGGAGCAAAGACTAAAAGATCTGGAGTCCTAAAGTCGTCCGACGACTATTGCCTTCTCGCCAACTCTGCGAAGGTGTCATTCAATAGCGTCCAGCGGCTGACCAGGTCTTTCAACCGATTCGGATCCTCGGTGGCAAGGTTTTGCGTTTCGCAGCGATCGCGATCCAGCCGATACAGCTCCCAAGCCCCCGCCTTTGTCTTGCTGACTTTCCAATCGCCCGCGCGGAGCGCGTGGTTCTCTTCGTGCGACCACCACAATGTTCGCGGTTCCCGTCGATCGCGCTCGAACGTCGATACCAAACTCTCGCCCGGACGCGATGGGCCCTCAGTCTGGTCATCGATTCCCGCTAACTCCATCAACGTCGGCCAGATGTCGATGACGTGTCCGGGGCTGTGACGCAATTCACCTTCGGCGTCGATCCCGGCGGGCCAATGCACAATCAGCGGCGTTGCCGTGCCGCCTTCGTGGACCCAGGTTTTGTGATAACGAAACGGCGTGTTGCCGACGGTCGACCAACCCGGGCCGAGACACAAATGACTGCCCCAGGATCCCATCGGCGCATTGGGATCGTGTCCGTCGCCGCGGACCATGATCTCCGCACTCGCCCCATTGTCCGAAAGAAAGAAGACGATCGTGTTGTCCAGCTGCTTCATCTGCCGAAGCTGATCCAGGACGCGGCCGATCTGCCGATCCATGCAGTCGATCATCGCGGCATGAATCGCCATCTTGGTCGACTGAAATTCTTTTTGTTGTTCACTCAGTTGATCCCAGGGCAGCGGACGATTCACTTCACCGTCACCAAGGATTTTCAGCGCATCGGCAAAGTGATAAGGCGGGCCAACGTCGGGCATGACTTCGGAAAGCGGTGTGCGGACGATGCCCAATTCTTGGATTCGCTGCCAACGCTGCGCGCGAATCGTCTCCCAGCCGGCTCGGTATCTTTCGCGGTAGCGGTCGATGTCGTCGGCAAGTGCATGCAGCGGAAAGTGCGGCGCCGCGAAAGCCAGGTAGTGAAAAAATGGTTGACCGGAAAAATCCGCCTGGTGATCTTTCAAAACTTCGATCACATGATCAGCGAGTGCGATCGTGGCGTAGAAGTCGGTTCCCTTCGGTACCGGCGGCAGCTTCTGGTCGTCTTTCCAATGCCAGGTGGGGTTAAAGAAGCGGTGTTGGTCTCTCAAGTAATACGAATGATCAAACCCGGAGGCGACCGGCATGCCGTCCAGATGCCACTTGCCGGTGTGGTAGCTACGGTAACCAACTTCCTTCAATGGTTTGCACAGCAGCGGTGCCCAATCGGGACGCTGGCCGCGGCCACCACTTTTGACGCCCGGCACCGTATCGCGGCGGATACTCTGTGCGTAGTAGCCGGTCAGCAGTGAACCACGCGTCGGCCAACAGCGGCCGGTGTTGTAGAACTGAGTGTAACGCAATCCGCCGGCCGCCAATGCATCCAAGTGCGGCGTTTCGATTTCGGAGCCATAACACCCCAGATCGGAAAAACCCAAATCGTCGGCCATGATCAGCAGGATGTTTGGTCGCGTCTTGGTGTCCGCTTCAGCGCCGACAACGCCACTGGCTGGCAGAGCGAAAAGTGCGAGCAGCAAGATCGCCGATGATCGGACAGGAGAGAAGGTCATGATGGACTCCGTAGGTAGGATTCGATGCGCTATGATACCACTCCCTCTGCGCATGAGTGTCTACACAAATTTGTTCACGCATTTCACATACTGGCCTCTCCTCTCCCCATTCAGAACGCAAGTTGGGCTTGCTTTCTCCCCCCTCATCCAACGCCGTTAAGCGTTTCTCGTTCGTGTTAGGCGGGCTGTTCTTCGTAGCCGGAGTCGCCAGACTTCGGTTGTATCGTGGACGGCGCCCGAATTCTGGCGAATCCGGCTACCAGGAATCCTTAACGGCGTTGCCCCTCATCCCCAGCCCTTCTCCCCCACAAAGCCGGG
>JBFJVZ010000639.1:0-2203 GCA_041623895.1 Pirellulaceae bacterium
CCGCTTGGTTGGTCTCATCACCCACACGGGGCAGGGACACTTGCGCATCAAGTGCAGTGACGTGCTGCCAAACAGACGTTCTTTCAGTCCGCCTTTGCCTTCGGCAGTCATCATCACCAGATCGTGCTTATCCATGATCACGGCGCGAATGATCTCCAAGAACGGAGTCCCGATGACGACCTTGGCCGAGACGCGAACGCCCTCTTTCTTCACCGGCGCAATGACCTCTTTCAGTTGTGACTGATACTCTTTGACCACCAGGTCCTGCAGTTTTAGTGCAGGACTCCCGGGCGAGGTGATCAGATTGGTTCCAGTCAATTCTCGTTCCACTCGCAGCAACGTCAGTTTCGCGTGATTAGCCCGCGCCAGTGACACGGCACGCGCAAGCGTCGACTCATTGCATGGGTAAACTAGTAAAATGTTCTTAAACCGTTGCATAGAAGGACTCTTGGTCTTATGGAGTCTATACCAATCGACTGCCAGGAAAATTTAAAACATTAGGCATAAGGCGTTCACCCTGATGGCGCTGCGACGATGCGAGCTTCCCCTCTCCGCCGCACCGACTTCTCAAACCCCACAATCGCGTACGTGGCCACGCCCGTGTACAGAATTCGCCACCACCCATCCTAACCAATCGGTGCCGTGTGAAAGATGCGGTTCATGAAGGGCACGTAGGTAAGGGCAAGCTGCAGCACGAGCATACTGGCGACGCCCAAGCCAATCCAACGATTCGAGAACTGGCCGATTTTAAACATTGACTTGCTTAACGACCGTGTTGCTGGCGCGCCTCGACCTCAAACCGATCAATCCCCTTGTCCGAATCACTCGTCAGCAATCGGACCACTTCATCGGCGGGTGTTTGATGCCATAATCGTTCAATGAGTATTCCCATGCAACCTGTTTCGATTACCAGCCCCCGACTCATTCCCGTGGATTTGCTGTGCGAATTGAAACATGCGCTAAAGGAGCACGCAGAGTGCGTCCTTTATTCAGCACTGTGCGCTTCGATATCGCATCAGTCTTCGATCCGAATGGGGCTCACAAAACTTGATGGTTTCAGTGCGAGCACCGAACATTCCACGCGGCTGAGTATCTGTTCGGCCGTGTTGCCCATGACCATGCCCGATACTCCGCTGCGCGCGACAGTTCCCATCACAACGAGATCAACGTCATTGTTACGCGCGAATCCATGAATCGCATCAGCGGGTTCGCCCTCGATCAAATGCACATTGTCAGCGTGAGCATCGCTTCCGTGCTGTTTTAGAAACTTGTCCAAGTGCATTTCGATTTGATCGTGATTCATTTTTACCATCTGTGAAAACTCGTCTGGGTCCATCCTTCGTTCAAGGAAGCCTGCATTCCAGACTGACCAGGCATGCACGATCGAAAAAGATCCGCCATGGTAGCGACTGATGGACTTGGCCAGCTCGAACACTTTATCGTTGAGCTCTGCGTCGAGCTCGTCTTCGGTCGATGTGTCGATGCACCCAAGTACATGCTGAAATTTCACTCGCGATGGGGTGACCAGCCAGACAGCACAGGGGCATTTCCGCAGCAGTCGAATGCCTGTGTTGCCAAAGAATCCTTTTCGACGACTATCCTTGCCCTTGTTGGTGCGAAACACCAAATCGTGTCCAGAACGCATCACCTCGCGAATGATCGCGACCGACGTCTTGCCGTGGAGTACCTTTTTTTCGACGTTGACGCCTTTGTCGCGGATGCGAGCAACCAGCACATCAAGTTTTTCGTGTTTCTCCTCTTTCATCAACTCGGCCATGTGCTGATGGTCTTTCATGGTCAGCCGAACGGTCCAGGGGAAATCGGGAACGACGTCCACGATCGTCAGTGACGCACCATTGTGTGCGGCCACCTCGGCCGCTTCATCAACGATCGAATAGTGGTCCAAACGAGTGTCCGGGGCGACAAGGATGTTTTGGAAACGTTTCATGGTTGGTTACTCAGGAACAAGGAAAAGTCGACAGCTCACTTGCAGATCCACACGTGGCGAGATTTCAGCTGCTGCCGGCAACTTTTTTTCCAGCGTCGGTCATGTGGCGTGGGCAATAATTTTGCGCCTTTCTCGGCCACGAACGATAGGTGTGAGCGGATATTCCTTCTCGAAGTGGGAAACCGGTTTTCCACATGCCAAACCAATATCCGAATCAGGGAAGCAAACACCGCGCCAGTTCGATCTCAGGTCGAC
>JBFJVZ010000640.1:0-2178 GCA_041623895.1 Pirellulaceae bacterium
GATGCCTCCAACTACCGTGACTCCAGAGAAAAACCAGGCTCAAATTACTTCCTAAGCCGGACACTCTCCAGGTCCTGGCCTACGAAAAAACGTGCCTCAAAGATTTCTTGCCCACCACAGCTCGCTTACCCAATAGCTCTGACTACCGCAGCCTCGTCAATATCGCTCACGAGTTTCACGGATCCGATGCTGGTCGGTAGGATGAATCGCAGTTTTCCGTGAGCCACTTTTTTGTCACGCTTCATCACCGGCAGCATGGCATCCGCACTGGCAGACTGAAACGCCGTTGGCAAATTGCAGACTTCGATTAACTTCGTCTGCCGTTCCAACAGCGATCGTTCACAGAGCCCCAAATCTATTGCCAGTTTGGCGGCCATTTGCATGCCGATCGCAACCGCTTCACCGTGCAGTAGAGTTCCATATCCCGCGGTGGCTTCGATTGCGTGCGCAAACGTATGCCCATAATTCAGGATCGCTCGTCGGCCGCTGGTTTCACGCTCGTCTTCTCCGACAATGCGAGCCTTTGATTGACAGCTCTTTTGGATCGCATGCCGCAAGGCCGGGGCGTCGCGGGCGACCAGCGCCGCGGCATTGATCTCCAGCCAATCAAAAAACTCGGCATCGTCAATCACGCCGTACTTGATGACTTCGGCCAGCCCGCTAAGAAAGCTACGTTCCGGTAACGTTGCGAGCAGGTCTGTATCGATCAGCACCAAGGAAGGCTGCCAGAAAGCACCGACCATATTTTTCGCACCCGGTAAATTGATCCCGGTTTTTCCACCAACGCTACTGTCGACCATTGCCAGCAGTGTCGTGGGAACTTGAATGAATCGAATTCCTCTGGTAAACGAAGCGGCGGCAAAACCAGCCAGATCGCCGACAACGCCACCGCCCACGGCAATCACCACGCTTCGACGGTCACCGCCGCAATCCAGCATCCATTGCCACAAATTGTTCAGCTGGTCCACCGATTTACTTGGCTCACCGGAAGGAATCGCCGTGATATCAACGCGAATCTCCCGCATTTGCAGGGCAGCAGCGATCGGCTGGGCCCAGCGCTCCAGCACGGCTTGGTCGGCCACCACCAGCGCATGCGACAAATCGCCTATCCCGGAGATGATCGAGTCGCCGAACCGATCCATGGCGGCACTTGAAATCTGAATATCGTAACTGCGATCGCCCAGAGGTACCGCGACCAGCGTGACGTCAGAACTTTCCGATTCGGATAACATGAATAAGTCACCTATGAGCTTACAAATCTTCGCCCGGCTAACGAACTCGCCTTGAGCAAGGACAACTTACCCGATGACCGACACGTTCATCGATCCGGCTACGGAATCAATTGCCCAGCAGCACCAGGACAAATACAACGATCCCCGAGCGAAAGTGACGGCTCGTGGGATCCTGTTAGCGGTAGCGGTGATTTTGCTGGCAATTCTGGGAGCGGCAGGCAGTATTTACGCGCGGCGAACTCGCCTGCAGAAGACGACCAGTTTTTGGGGTCAGGATACGATCACGGCGCTGCAGCTGGGAGAGCGGATTCAGATGTTCGCGATCAGCGGCCGACAGTTTCCAGCCGTTGAATTGACAGGCACTCCCGGACTGGGCCATTTACGACGCTTGTTATTGGACGAGCGGAATTACGACTGGTCGGCGGTCAGCAAGAGCGGGATCGAGCAACGATGCGATCAGCAAGACTCGTATTGCATCCAGTTGCGGCTGACCGATCCGAGCGCACGACGCTTCGAGGCGAAGCAGATAACGATTGACTTGAACGATGGATGGGTTGGCCAATCGGAAGGATCGAGCTGCGTGCAAATCGTTGCCCGAAAACGAAACGCGCTGGCGAAGTTCCTGGAACAGTTGATCACGGTCCAACAGCGTCGTTTAGACGATCGTTAACAGTGCCATCGTTGACTTAATCATTACCAATTAGGGGCACACGATGGAATTGAATCAAACCAGCCGCTTTCTCTGCGTCACTCCGTGTTCTCTGCGGTAAGAATCTTAGCATCACTATCGAGGATGCGGAGTTTCGCCGAGGAAGGACATGCGATTGAAAGACGGGATTAAGCGAATGGTAAATGATTTTTGAGGGGCTACCGCAAAGGACGCCGAGGTTCGCGGAAAGGCTGTGAATTTATTCGCCGGCGGCGAAGGTACGTCGTCGTTTGCTCC
>JBFJVZ010000641.1:0-2164 GCA_041623895.1 Pirellulaceae bacterium
ATCGGATCGGATTCCATATCCCGCTGCCGATGGTTGCCACCAATTTGGCCGAGGGCAGCACGGCCTCTGATTTCTTCGAGAAAGTCAGTGTGTTTGCGGCCAGCGATTTGCGTCAGGCCACGATCTTTGGTCTGGGCATCATGCCCTACATTTCGGCATCGATCATTTTTCAACTCTTGGGCAGTGTCTACAAGCCGCTGGAAGAGTTGAAGAAGGAAGGTGAGGCGGGCCGCAAGAAGCTGAATGAATACACACGGTACTTGACCGTCGCGATCTGTATTGTGCAAAGCTACATGTACTTGAAGTTCATGTTGATGTCGGGCGGCAGCGGTGGCTTTGGCAACATCAATCCGAATTTTCTGAACGCTGACGGCACCGGTCTGTACTGGGGTTGGCAAGTCATCGCGGTGCTGGTGATGACCTGCGGCACCGTGTTTTTGATGTGGCTTGGCGAGCAGATCGATGAATATGGCATCGGCAACGGGATCAGTTTGCTGATCATGGCCGGCATCTTGGCCCAGATGCCCAAAGCGCTTTACGAACTGATTCGAAATATGAAGACCGAATTGACTGGGCTCAGTCGCGGCCAGGTGGGAATTGAGACACTGATTCTGTTGGTGATTCTGTTTATCGGTGTGGTTTTTGGGGTCGTCTTCATCACGCTGGGACAACGGAAGATTCCGACCCAGTCAGCCAAATTTACTCGCGGGCGTCGGGTCTATGGCGGCACGCGACAACACTTGCCGCTGCGTATTAACCAGGCCGGTGTGATGCCGATTATTTTTGCCAGCAGTTTGCTGATGATCCCCGGAGTGGCAATGGGATTCATGGCTGGCCTGTTTGAATCGGGCGGGGGTATGTTTAAGGGCTTGAATTTGGTCAGCCTGACGATGAGCGACCAAACCTCTTACTTCTTCAATCTCTTTTATGTCGCCCTGATTTTCTTCTTCTGTTATTTTTGGACGGCGATCACCTTCAATCCAAAAGAAATGTCGGACAACTTGCGTGACAGCGGAACGTTTATTCCGGGGTATCGGCCGGGCAAGCGAACGACAGATTATCTGGAAAAAGTGATGGTACGGATCACTTACGTGGGCGCCGCCTTTTTGGCGATCGTTGCGATTGTGCCCACGATTGTGTACGGATCGTTGGGTGTTCCTTACTCGATCGCCGGTTTCTACGGAGGCACCGGTCTGCTGATTGCCGTCAGTGTCGCCTTTGACTTGGTGCAAAAGATCGACAGCCACCTGGTGATGCGAAACTATCGCGGGTTGTTGGAAGGTGCCGGCGGTGGCGTGTCACCGGTTGTGTAGAGGTAGCGATTGGGTCTTCTCGGCGCGTATCGTGAGGTGATTCGATGCGCATTGTCTTCATTGGACCGCCGGGCGCGGGGAAAGGAACGCAGTGTCAGCGGCTGACGGAATACTTGAGTATTCCGCATCTTTCCACGGGGGAGATGCTTCGCGCCACTCGCGGTCCGTCGGCACTTGGTCGACTGGTCGCCAGCTACATCGATTCCGGTCGCCTGGCTCCGGATTACCTCGTCATGCGGATCGTCATCCAGCGGTTGGAGCACTCGGACTGTGCTTCGGGGTGCCTATTGGACGGGTTTCCCAGAACATTGAATCAGGCGCAGATGTTGGACGAGTATTTATCTTCAAAGGACTTGAAATTAGATCTGGTGATTCACATGGATGTCGAGCAAGAGGAACTGCTGAGCAGGCTTCTCAAACGAGCCAAGCTGGAACAGCGATCCGACGACATGGCTGAAACGATCGCAGCCCGGCTTGAGATCTTCGCATCACAAACCGCTCCCTTGCTGGAATACTATCGCGACCGCGGCATTGTCCACCGCATCGACGGCATGAATTCGCCTGACCGGGTGTTTTCCGAGATCCGTGCCTGTGTCGATGCTGACGATTAGAGCAATTTCATCATTGACGTGGGATCATCGGTAGGCCAGGACTTGTCCTGGCGCCTTATTGCCAGGACAAGGAGAGCGTCCGGCTTAGTAGCTGCTGCTCAATAATCATGAAATAAGATAGCGGTGGAAGCGTAAATCTGGACCGCCCCAAAGAACAGGTTCGCATCCAATAAGCTGCGGAGCAGCGAAAGCGTAAAGCCTGGGGTGAGCCAACGAGCGACAGCGAAGTTGGTGTAACCC
>JBFJVZ010000642.1:0-2160 GCA_041623895.1 Pirellulaceae bacterium
CCGACAAAGACGGAACGGCCACGTGCGAAGACACCGCAGGCGGACCCAAATATCGAGATTCCGCATTGGCGTGTTCCCGAACGCGCTCGTGCTAAACCGGCCAAACCAACAAGCGCGGTTCGGCAGCAGCCACGTGCTCCACAGCGCCCGCAACCGCCGACCGTTAAACCAAGCGGCGCGGAACCAAAGTCGGGACCGAAAACTCGGTCGCAAAACGATAAGCCCAAGAAAAAAGGATGAGCGAGCCTACAGTTGTTCCCTTGAAAACTCGACGTTCAATCGCAGCTCAACCGCGGGCCTCCAATCGCAGCGCAACCGCGGGCCTCACGGACTTTGTTTTACGTGATTTCTTAGGACACAAACGTGAATCTCCCGCCCGCAAGGGCTCATCGTACCACACAAGTCCATCTGTCAGCCATCACTAGCTGCACTGAAGTCATTGCAGTCGGGCTGGACTTTGCATGTGCATGCAGTAAATGATTTTTCGGCGTTTTCATTCGAGGGACTGAGTGAGAAGGAGTTGAGTTGATTTTCTCACGGAGGTCCCGCGATGGTTGTTTCTCTTGTTGATGAAGTTATTGGCGCTGATTTTGGTGACGAGCGGCTGAATAAGAGACTCGGTAAAGTGGTTGAGGAACTTGGGGACAAGCCCAACCTCAGCATCCCGGCTGCCACACATGCACGCGCCGAAATGGAAGCGGCCTATCGCTTCTTTGATAACGACAAAGTCACCCCGGAAAAGATTCTGCACCCGCATATCCTAGCAACGCGAGAAAGGATCTCGCAAAGTGACGTGGCTCTGTTGGTGCAAGATACGACCGAAGTCGATTTGACTCGGCCCAAGCAGCAAGTCCGAGGAGCAGGCCCCATGGATTGCGATGCTCGCCGCGGGGCCTTCTTTCATCCGCTTCAAGCCTTTGATCTCGATGGATTACCTTTGGGGATGGTGTGGCAGAAGAGTTGGGCTCGCGAAGAAATTGAAACAAATTTGACGAAGGAGGAGAAAAAACAGAAACGAAAACAAACTCCGATTGAGGAAAAGGAAAGTCTGCGTTGGATTGAAGGGATCCGCGCTGCTCGCGAAGTCGCCCAAGCCTGTCCCGAAACAATCTGTGTTTGCGTGGGCGACAGCGACTCGGATATCTACGAATTGTTTTCAGAACCTCGTTCCACTGAGGAGGGCGAAGCCCATCTGCTTGTCCGTGCCTGTCAAACACGATCGACGACCGATGAAAGTAACTGGCTAGAAAAAGCTCGTCTGACCCCGTGCTTATACAAATGTTCGCTGGATGTCAGCGCACGCACGGCCAAGATTGAAACCGAAAAAACGGGCAAGCGTGAGAAGTCTCGTGACGCGAGAGTTGCCGAAGTGGAAGTTCGAGCAACAACGGTCACTCTGCGACCTCCCTATCGATTTGATCGGAAGCTACCAGAAGTGACCGTCAATGTCGTGCTCGTGGAGGAGACCGATCCACCGGAAGGTTGTGAACCGATTCAGTGGCTGCTCATCACGACGTTACCAATCGATGAGTCAGATCAGGTTAAGCTGATTGTTCAGGCCTATTGCGTTCGCTGGCAAATCGAGATTTTTTTTCGCACCATCAAATCAGGTTGCCGAGTTGAACAGCGACAATTCGAAACGTTAGAGCGTCTGCAGAACTGCCTTGCAGTGTATTGCATCATCGCTTGGCGGATTATGTATCTCTGCCGTCTTGGCCGAGAATGCCCCGACCTCGATTGCGAAGTCGTCTTCGAACCGTGCGAATGGAAGTCGGTGTATATGGCGGTGAAACGCAAGGAGCCGCCGCAAACACCTCCGCGTTTGAACGAAATCATTCGCATGATCGCGTCGCTAGGAGGATACGTGAATCGCAAGTCAACACAACCCGGACCACAAACACTTTGGATCGGACTCCAACGAGTTCACGACCTGTCCACCGCATGGAATGCCTTCGGACCCGATTCGTAAAAATTTTTTCCCACGTACTTGTGTGGTACGATGAGACGCCCAATCCGGGCCCCGTCGCCGCCGAGGTGATGCAGCGGCGACAACCCAAACTGATCGCTCAGGTTTTCGATCCCCGCGAGCTGTTCGGCGTGGCGACGGCAGACATGGCCGAAATCGTCGCGGCGCTCAATCCACAATCGGTCATTTGTGCA
>JBFJVZ010000643.1:0-2101 GCA_041623895.1 Pirellulaceae bacterium
AAACGACGACGTACTTTCGCTGCTGGCGAATGAATTCACAGCCTCTCCGCAAACGAACGTTCGTCCGGCTTTCCGTTATGTAGCGAAACAATGGTGCAACAATCCGGCACAAGACAACCTGATCATCTAGAATTGGCCCCGCATCCGTTGTCCGCGAAGTAAGCTCCCCACCAACCCGATAAGGCATCCCGATGAGACTCCCTACCTTGTTACTAGTTGCACTGCTGGCTGGGCCCGCCAGCGCCGAGATCACCTTACCCAGTTTTTTTGGCGACCAGATGGTGTTGCAGCGTGAGGCCAACGTACCAATCTGGGGGACCGCGACAGCTGGCCAAAAGGTTTCCGTTTCCTTTGTGGACAAGACCTTGGAAACAACCGCCGACGATAACGGCGTCTGGCGGCTTGAGCTTGCTGCCCTGGCTGCATCCAAACAGCCCCGAACGTTAACCGTGCGCTGCGGCAATGACGAAACCAAGATCGCGAACGTCCTGGTCGGCGATGTCTGGCTTGGCTCGGGACAATCGAACATGGCCGGACGCGTGGCCTCGTATGCAAAGAACGATCAAACACTCGCGGCGTTGGTCGCCAAGGCTCCTTATCCACACATGCGCTTGATGCAAAGCGGGCCGCAGCCCGGCTGGACGGCAGCAAGCGAAACAACGGTGCCCACTTTTTCAGCAATCCATTTTGCTTTCGGCGAGCGGCTTCAACGTGAATTGGATGTGCCGATTGGTTTGATCGTCGGCGCCGTTGGCGGCACACCATCGGGGTTTTGGATTCCACCGGACACTTATGCCACCAGCAAAAAGTGTCAGGCGGCGGTGTCCGAGTTTAATCAAACCTACGACCACGAAAAAGCCCTGCAGCAGTACCGAGCCAAACTCAGCAATTGGGAAAAGCAAGCCGCGGATGCGAAAGCGGCGGGCAAAAAGCTTCGTGGTCGCAAACCTTCGCCCCCAGCCGCGCCCGGCGAGTCGAGTCGTGGTGGCAAAATCGGCGGACTGTACCAGCGATTCATCCAGCCCATTGCCGGCTACCGGATTCGAGGTGTGTTGTGGGATCAAGGCGAAGCGCGTAGCGGCGTGGTCGGCGTCGATCAGCACACCATGATGAGCGAATTGATTCGCGGTTGGCGCGAGGCTTGGGGTCAAGGAGATTTTCCCTTCTTGTTCGTACAAAAACCGAGCGGCGGCGGGTGTGCGTTTAGCAACGAGGATCCGATCACGCGCGATGGCGATCCCTTTGTCTCGAAGCTGCCCGGAATCGCGCGGCTGGGATCCGCTGAGCAACGTTTTCTGTATGTGCGACTGATGCACGACAACGCCAACGCTTGGATGGTGCCGGCCAGTGACCTTGGCAGCGGCATTCATCCACGCAACAAATGGGGATATGGTAACCGCGCCGCGGAAGTCGCCTTGAGCCAAGTCTACAAAACAGGGATTCAAGCTTACGGGCCGATCTACCGATCGCACACCATCGACGGCAACAAAGTGACCATCCAATTTGATCAAGTCGGCAAAGGCTTAACGGTCGCGCATGGCGAAAACCTGCAAGGATTTGCCTTGGCCGGAGACGATGGCAACTGGCATTGGGCGGATGCACAAATCAAAGGTGACACCGTGGTCGCATCATCGCAGGCCGTTCCCCAGCCAACCAAGGTCCGCTATGCCTACGCCGCCAAGCGAGCCTGGGCCAACCTGTTCAACCAAAACGGTTTGCCCGCACTGGCGTTTGACGCCAGTCAATGAAATGATCACGCGAGACGACTCGCTGGCGCATTTTCAGTTATTTCATCGGCCAGGACTTGTCCTGGCAATAAGGCGCCAGGACAAGGAGAGTGTCCGGCTTAGAAACTGCTATCAAGAAGAACCGCGGGGCGGTGGCAGCGTAAAGCCTGGGGTGAACCAACGAGCGACAGCGAAGTTGGTGTTACCCCAGGAAAACGACCGGTTTGTTACGTTCCCCGCGGGTTGTTAA
Source organism: Pirellulaceae bacterium (assembly GCA_041623895.1). Classification (GTDB taxonomy): domain Bacteria; phylum Planctomycetota; class Planctomycetia; order Pirellulales; family Pirellulaceae; genus JBFJVZ01. The sequence continues at coordinate 1,978 of JBFJVZ010000643.1, forward strand.
TGACGATTCCTGGGGCTGCGGAATGCTCTTTCAGACGAGCAATCCTGACCCCAGGCTCTACGCTGCCACTGCTACGCAGTTGTCGGATGGTTGTGAAGAACGAAAACGTCGATGCCTACAACCA
>JBFJVZ010000644.1:0-2072 GCA_041623895.1 Pirellulaceae bacterium
GGGAACACGGCCATGGTCGGGCGACGAACATTGATGATTCGCGTGATCGGCGGATCGTCCTGTGGCCGCATCGGCAATGTTTCGCCCGTGTTGCGATCGGTTTCGCCGGGTGCAAGGTCGGGCCAGACAAATTCGCTGGCCGATTTGTCCACGGCGGTGTCCTGGGCAGCGGCAGTGTGAACAACGCCCAACACAAGGACGGTGGCGGAGACAATGCAAAGACTTGGTGTTTTCATCGGTGGTTCTTGCAGCGAGGGAGGAGCCATCACTTTAACATCAGCAGCACTCCGCTGCCTGTTCCGAGTAAGCTACGTAGGCGAGGTTGCCGGCCGAGCGAAAAGGTACCGGCGCGACGGGCCGCTGCGTCGGCGATTTCAACTTTCCCAGGGTGTTTCACGTCGTGAAAACTTTATCATCCAGTTTTGCCATTCTAATCATACTGACGATCGCCTCTGAAACAGGCGCCCAGTCGCCCGTCGACGGGCCATTAAACATAGTCTTTGTTCTTTGTGACGATCATCGCTTTGACTGTTTGGGCGCCGCGGGACATCCCTTTCTGGAAACACCGCATCTGGACGCGATGACTGGTCAGGGGGCAATGCTGACCCATGCCTATGTCACCACGTCGCTTTGTTCGCCCAGCCGCGCATCGATCTTGACCGGTCAGTACGCCCACAACCATCGGGTCGTCGATAATTATCATCCCGTCGACCCCGGGCTGGTTTTCTTTCCGCAGCATTTGCAAAAAGCCGGCTACGAAACCGCGTTCATTGGCAAGTGGCACATGGGCGGTGACATTGATGACCCGCAGCGAGGATTTGATCACTGGGTCGCATTCAAGGGACAAGGAACCTATTGGCCGGATGGTCACGGTACGACGCGCGAGGTGCCGCAGACAACTTACGATGGTTTCAACGTCAACGGCCAACGGGTCGAGCAGAAAGGTTACATCACCGATGAACTGACCGATTACGCGATCGATTGGTTGCAGCGGCAAGACGGCAAAAAACCATTCTTTCTGTATCTCAGTCACAAGGCGGTTCACGCGGACTTTGTTCCGGCGGATCGGCACCGGGGCCGCTACGACGACAAGGCTTTGCCAATCAAGATACCGACGGTCGCCGAGATGGACGCGGGCAAAATGCCGATGTGGCTGCGCAACCAGCGTAATAGCCGGCACGGCGTGGACTTCGGTTACAACATCGCGGATTTCTCGCCCCAGGTTTATTACCGACGTTACTGTGAAAGTTTGCTGGCCGTCGACGAGAGTGTCGGACGCTTGAATCAGTGGCTGAAGCAGAAAGCATGGAAAGACAATACGCTGGTCGTGTACATGGGTGATAACGGGTTCCAATTTGGTGATCATGGATTGATTGACAAGCGGACCGCGTACGAAGCGAGCGCAAAGGTTCCGCTGTTGATGGTGGCGCCCGGTAGGATACCTGCTGGACAGAAGTTCGACGGTCTGGTCGCCAATATCGACATCGCCCCCACGCTGTTGGAGGCCGCCGCGGCGCCGCCGCTTGATAAATCCGATGGGATAAGTTTTTGGTCAGCGCTGTGCCGCGGCGATCCGTCGATGCTGAACCGCGAGAACCTGTTGTACGAATATTACTGGGAACGCAATTATCCGCACACACCGACGCTGCACGCGATCATCGGTGGCCGCTGGAAATACATTCGCGTGCACGGGTTGTGGGATCGCGACGAGTTGTACGACTTGGAACATGACGCCGCAGAGATGAACAATCTGATTGACGCGGCGGAGCATGCCGATCGAATCAAGCAACTGAATGCCGACCTCTGGAAGCTGTTATTCGACAGCGACGGTCACGAAGTCCCGTTGTTGGAAGACCGGGGGCCGGTATTTCCCTGGCGGCATCCGGACCACGCGGGCCAGGCAAAGTTTCCGCAAGAGTACTTCCGCGAAAGTGAACGCAAGTAGTCCTGAGACGATTCGCGGTCAGCTTGTGATTGAACCAAAGTCGTTGGCTCCCAGGCTGTGAATTTATGATCGTCGTCGTTCGCTCCGCGAACGATCGTTCCCTTCAGCGTTCGTTTGCGGAGCAAAC
>JBFJVZ010000645.1:0-2070 GCA_041623895.1 Pirellulaceae bacterium
GTTGGCGACCTGCCTCCGAAAGATCGATTACCGATAAACGTCGATGACCCAAGCCGATGCGCTCATCAAACCAAGTGCCACGATCATTGGGTCCGCGATGGGCCAACGTCTCGGTCATCCGGTCAAGGAGCCCGTTGCACCACCCGTTGTCCGGCGGACCCAAATTCATGATCCCGCAAATTCCACACATACAACGATTCTTTCCAGGAATAGGTTGCCTTAGCTCGGAGTTTCGCGCGATCTCTGATCAATCGAGAGATCTTTCGGCCGAGGGGTCAATTCGTAACTTCGGACGGCGTGGGAGGGAGCAAGGCGTCTGTCGTCCTGCCCGATGCGGCGCAGTACGCCGTCAGCCACCATCCCAATCAACAGAATATGCAAACCGCCCAGCATCAGGAAAACAGCGGATATGGACAACATGGGCTGTTGCATGGTGGCGATGTCGACGATCGGTGTCCGCAAATATACCGTCAGGAAATCGGCAATGGCTTTAAACACACCCAATAATGTACAAGTCAACGCCAAGGGCACAAATATTTTGAGCGGCTGAAAAAGCATGGCCATTCTGAGGACGAGGATCGTAAAGTCCACGAAATTTCGCGGCGTGACTTTCGATTTGCCCAGCCGTCGATAGTAGTTAATCGGATGGTAGACAATGCGGTAGCCGTCGGCTAGCAGGGCCAGAGTCGCTGTCGTCGTAAACGAAAACTTATCCGAGAGAATCGAAAAATACTGCCTCACGCACTCCCTGCGGAACGACCGAAGACCCGAATTCAGATCCGGAATAGACTGTCCGGAAACACGATTGGCCAACAATCCCAGCAGCCACTTTGCAGGTCGGCGCGCCATCGGAATGTGCACGTCGTCTCCCGTACGAGCCCCTACTACCATATCAGCCGTTTCCAATTCTCTGACGAGATGTGGAATTTGGTCTGCCGGATAGGTTCCATCGGCATCGCTGATCACTAGGGTGTCGTAGGCGGCGGCGATAATACCGGTTTTGATGGCTGCCCCATAACCCTGATTTTGCTGTTTTTGCAGAACTCTCGCCCCGGCTTCGATCGCTTTCGTCGCCGTGTCATCAGTGGAACCATCGTCAACTACTACGATTTCATGCTCAATCCCATGCGAGCAGAGCACCTCACGGATGCTCGCTACTTGAGCACCCACCGCAGCCTCTTCGTTGTAGGCGGGAATGATGACAGATATCGCCGCTGGACCCGGTTCCGGACTCTGCTTCCCAGGCGGGTTGATCGCAAATGCATTAGGCGTAACTTTTCGGTTGTCCGAACTAGCCTCCGACGCCCGAAGACTCGGTCCTGTTGGTTGACAGTGATAAGCGGAATCGCTTTTTTTCATGAAATCACACGGGAAGTAATCAACGTGCTACGTAAAAAAGGGATCGAGACACCGACAAGTGGAAATCTTAGATCAAACCTCTTGGAGGATTCCCGGATGCTATGAGCACAAGCGGATCTGCGCTCTCACGACGGCGATACCTATCATCGTCGGGCAACGCGATTTTTTCGATGGGCGCTACCTCATTTACGACTAACTTTTTTCGTTTAAACAAACTAATGAAGAGTCCGTAGACGATGGTTTCGAACATCGTCGTCGGATTCCGCTTGACGAGCCGATACAACATTCTGAAAAATCGGTTAGGCCTCAAGGCAAATTGCAATGAATAAAACAAGATGGTCGTACCGATGGTCCAGAGCGGCATAGACCAGTTGGGTATGTGTTCCGACCAGGAACGCATACCGGTCATCTTGGTCGTCAAGTTGTTGATCAAGAACTCATCGTAGCCGTCGCCCGTGTCAATTTTTCCTTCGTGTATCATCTTTTCGAAAAGCTCGCTGCCCGGATACGGCGCAAAACACATACACGCGATGTCGTACATGCCCAGGACACACAATTTGAGGGAGAATGTGACGGATTTCAGAGCCTCGAATACAGTCTGGCCCGGCAGGCCAAAAATCAGGTTTGCACGAGAATAGATTCCCACCTTAACGCTGGAGCGAATCGAACTGGTCATGTTCTCGAGATTCACTTTCTTCTTGACCCTCTCAA
>JBFJVZ010000646.1:0-2059 GCA_041623895.1 Pirellulaceae bacterium
TCGCACGTCTTCAGGGAGCCCTGGCCGGTTAGTTGAAGCATGGTGTCACTCTCCGTCGAAACACAAACGGGCGGTTTTACCCATTTTCCTGGACAATATAGGCTACCAGTGGCGGTACGTAACGTCAAGAATTGCCGCTGGTTGCGCGATATGCGGCGGGTTCCGGGCGTCCCCCCGGCGGCTGGGGCCTTCGCCGGTTGAAGCGGCGCGGCCCCCCTGATGTTGATCTTCAAATGGGACACGCCCCGCCCACAACTCGGTTGCAGCCTTTCGTTCCGGATCTCCAGCGTGCCGTCTTCAACGGTGACGCTTCCCGGCTGATCAGACGCGACAGCGTCATGGGTTCGACGGATTGGCTGGATCGGTTGACGTCCTCGCCGTTGCTTCGCTGGGGCCGACAAAGCATGGAGCCCAAAGGAGAAGGCAATATGCGAAACAGGCAATCCCGATCAACAGCATGATTCCCGTGAGGGTGTTCGACACCCGCGCCGCCTGTTCGATCTCGCCGATGTTCTCCTTCAGCTCCGTCACGTCGCTGGCTGAATCGAGGGCGGACACAAATGTCGGATTTGTATAGGTCATTACCAACTGGATTGAAACACTGGCGATCAGCGAAATCAGGCCGAGCGTCAACGCGATCACGGCACGTATTCGTCGAGAGCGGTCCATGCTAGCCATCGGTCTCTTCGGTCCTTGTTGCCGGACAACGGGCTGGTCACCATTTGAATTCGCCGCCGGTCTCGTTCTTATCAAAGCGGCAAGGGTTAACACGATTGTCACGAAATCACATCGAGCTGACGACAGCAATCAGTTGCTGGGGCGAAAAACCCTGCCTATTCCGGCTCGCGTTCATCGCTTGGTTCTGCCTCGTTTTGTGCCAGCGATTCCAAGTCGTGGACGGTTCCCGGACGACCATTCTTGAGGTCATCCAACGAGTACTTGTACAGAATACCTTCGCGTGAATACACAAGGTTACCGAGATTGTCCCAGCAGGCCGAATCAACATGATCGTCAAGCAAGTGGTCAAAGCCATCGAGCGCAAACCGGAATGTGTAGCCGTGATCCAAATAGCCAACGTACCGCACAATCAACGATGGATGCTTGCGCGATGGTTTGTTTTGCCAGCCATCATCACCATCGCACGCGACCGTGTATTTGGATGCGTTCTTGATTTCACGATCGGTTCCATAGTTGTCGCCGCGACGTTGCCACCCATCCCGTTCCCATTTCGGGTACAGAACGCCCAAATCTTCGCCGCCAAATTCTGGCTGAAGTTCGGCAAGCTTAAATGGAACCGATCCCTTCGAGGGCTGCCATCGATTGAGAAGAAGAGTTTGTCGATCACGCCAGTACCCCCCACCGTACCATGTGCCCATGTTCGGTCCCTCAACGACGGTGCGAAGATACAGCAGGCGGCAGACGCCGTTCCATGTATCACCCGATGCGCCCATCGCGAGATAGATCATCCATTGTCCATCAAACGAGATATCGCAGCGTTTTGGATAAAGCTTGCCGTGAAACCACGAGCCGTGTTCAAGCGTGTCGGAGCGCGTATTCCAACGAATTACGTGGAAGCACTTTGATGGCTTTCGGCGGATGACGAGCACGTAGGACGACGTCCTCGCAGGGAGAAGATGAATACGCGCTGGATCAGCCGGTTTCATGGTCAGGATTTCGAGCCAGAACGCCGGCCGTAACCGGGCGGCGACGATTGATTGTCCATTCAGAACCCGCTTTGTTCGCCGCTCCGGTTGACGGCGTTATTTGCTGTCTGTCCATTCAGCCATTTTGCCGCCCTAATGTCGTCGTCGATCAATTTCTGAGCCCAATCGCCAAGTGGCATTGTCACTTCGTGAAACCAGTCACGCAAGTCGATCGTCTCCTTGCGAGCAACGACATCTCGGGGAAGCAAGTTTGGGTGCGGCAAACACTGCATAGCATAAGCCGCAATCACCGGATTGGGAGATCGCGCTTTGCCAATTAGAAACTCTGTGCTTTCAGGAAACGTCTCCATGATTCGACGTATGAGTCGCGACGGCGCTGGAGGCGCGGGACGGAA
>JBFJVZ010000647.1:0-2055 GCA_041623895.1 Pirellulaceae bacterium
CATGCATTCGAGAAGGCACCAACAAAAAGCAGCGATGAATTTCGCCGGAAGCGCCGTATTGCGTGTCGGGCGATGAATACGCATAAATTTCTGCGCCCCGGACTACTTAAGATGTCCGCGCTAAATAGATTCAAGTACTTTTCCCATAAGTTCCTCAGGTGGATGTCTCCATTTTTGCTCGCGATGGCGGCGGCATTCGGGAGTGTCGGATTCGTTTCTTGGTTGGGCTTGGAAGCAGCCGGTCTGCTCGGGCTTGTGTCGGGTCTCGTGCTCGTAGGCGGCCACTTGCTGAAGGTGCCTGTATTGGCCAATGTTACCGAAATTCTGTTGAATCTGACTGCGGTTGGCGTCGGAATTGTCGAGGCAATGTTGGGCCGCGATTACCAAACTTGGAGGCCGGTGGAAAGTCGGGATGCATAAGCATTGGTGTTGTTTTTTGAAAATGCGATCAAAGCCGTGTCGGTTGACTTTCTGACAGTACGAATTCGGCAAGGCTGCCCGGTCCCCTGGCTGTTTGCTATCGTCGCAATAATCGCCTTGTGATCGAGCTTGGCGCGTCGACTTAGAGCGGCTGTATCTTAGGCAGATGGAATGCAAGAACTTATCAGAACCTGCTTGCACTTCGTCGTCTGACGAAAAGGAGCCAACGTTCGTCAAAAACGTAATATCTCACGTAGCGCGCCGGGCGCGAGGGCGTTCATTTCGAGCAGCCGTGTTAATCGCTTTGTCAATCCCCCAAACGATGGTTTTTGCTGACGGACTGCCCGTGGAGAGTGACTCAAGTGTTCCTGAGGCATATGAACTTATTTGGTACGATGAATTCGATGGATTGCATCTCGATCGCCGAAAATGGTCACACCGGGGGCTAGGGAGGCGGAGAGGCGGGATCATCAGCGCTGATGCGTCCTACCTTGATGGTGAAGGGCATCTTGTTATCGAGACGAGAAAGATCGGGTCCGAGTACCACTCAGGCATGATCAGCACCCATCGGTCACTGCATGTCAAATACGGTTACTTCGAGACGCGAGTAAAGTTTCCGGCTCATGGAGGACAAAACTCCGGATTCTGGCTTCAATCACGAATGAACACGGGCACCGATTTGGCGCCGGCCAGCAGCGGCGTGGAAATCGATATTGTCGAATTTTTTCGCGGGAGGCACGGCGGCGTCGTCGGAAATACACTGCATTGGGGCGGCTACGGAGAAAATCATAAATCGATGGGAAACCGAACCGCGTTTGACGATTGCGGAGACTGGCATATATTCGGCCTTCATTGGACTGAAAACGAATACACTTTTTTTGTCGACGGTAGAAAAACCTGGCGTACATCGGAGTCTATTTCTAGGGTTCCCCAATACCTGATACTCAGTACCGTGGTCGGAACGCGGAAAGACGCGCTGGAGCGTGCCGTATTGCCGGATCGTTTCATCGTTGACTACGTCCGAGTTTACAAAAGAAGCGGTGCGCCGACGAACGAGGTCATCAAGCCTTGAGAGCATCGCGGAGACCTGTCCAGCTGTTGCGAAGTCTCATTTCCGGACATCAACTGGGAGCAAGACTTGCTCGAGGCGGAATCAACGCCCTTGCAATCCGGATAGTCGGTGTCGGATTGTCGTACCTCATGTTTGTCGTTCTCGCGCGCGAGATGGCGGTAGAAGCGTTTGGGCAATTCGGTTTTGCGTTCAGTCTAGCGACCTTCGTGGCGATTTGCGCGACGTTGGGCCAACCGGTACTGGTGCTGAGGCAGGTACCGGTCTACCAAAATACTGCCCAGGTAGAGCTTGAACGAGGACTTGTCAGAGACAGCTGGATCACCGTCGTCATCGGCGGTTCCGTTTGCGCCGGATTGATTCTGATCGGTTCGGAAATCTGGGGCATCATCGAAAATCGCGACGTGTCATTCCTATCATGGACGGCTTTTCTTACGATGGCTATGGCCGTTGCGCGGCACCAGGCGTTTACGTTACGCGCATACGATAGCATTGGGCTGGCGTTGGTGCCGAGAGACATAATATGGCGATTGGCTGTTATTTTTTGCGTTTGGCTATTCGCAGGC
>JBFJVZ010000648.1:0-2044 GCA_041623895.1 Pirellulaceae bacterium
AAGACTCCGTGTGATCGATCTGTCTTTAGCGTCGCTGCGAATTCCTGGCCGACGGCGAAGCTGCCTTCGCACAGCATTCTCAAGCCGCTGGTGGATAAATCAATGACCGTCCCCGAGTGTGGATCGTCGTTCTTAACGGCGCAGATACAGCCCAGCACTTGACCATCACAGGTCTTGAAGCGTGGTTCTTTTCGTCTGCCCTGGATTTCTTTTCCGTCCACCATTCGCTCAGCCAACACGAACAAATTCTCCTGAGGAGTCCTAGCTCACGCGGGTTGGCCGTCATCCTTGGATGTGTCGCCAATCAAAAAGATCAACCACCTGTATTTTGGCACGGCGCGGTTGTATCAGTCGTAGCGGTTAGTTCTCAAGCCAACCGCCCGGCTGAGCCGTTGCGGTCTTTGTCGTTTCCGCATACCAGGCTTTCAAACGTCTCAATAAATCAGCTGCCACGCGGGGATGCTGATCGGCCAGGTTGGTCGTTTCAGATGGATCATCCGCTAACCGATAAAGCTCGATCGTTTCGTTCTCCATGGTTCCCGGTTTGGCACGGGGATGGTTGACGACAAGTTTCCAATCGCCATCGCGGATCGCCTCACTGCGAGCGCCGTTGTTGGACAACGAGGCCCAGAATAGTGGGCGGGGCGGCATCGTCGTGCCGGCCAGAACGACACCCGAGAAATCGATCCCGTCCAGCGCGCGGGCGGACAACCCGGCGCCAGCCAAGCTCAACAATGTCGGCATCACATCGATGCTGATCAGAGCTTCGCCGGAAACGCTTGCCGGTTTGATATGTCCGGGCCACCAGGCGATCGCGGGGACTTTGTGACCACCTTCGTAGACCGACCCTTTGCGGCCGCGTAAATCCGGACTTCCACTGGGAAAGTCTGCGGAGGGCCCGTTATCGGAAAAGAAAAGCACAAACGTGTTCTTGTCGATGCCCAGTTCGATCAGCGTCCGCCGCAGCTTGCCGACGCCCTCGTCGATCGGCAGCGTCATGCCTTTGTATTTTGCGATTCGCTCTTGGTCACCGACCTCTTGCCACTTCCAGCGGTCCCAGCCCTGCTCGGTCCGCCGCACTCCGTCGCCGGGAACTTGCACCGGGTTATGAATCGATTCATGAGCAATGTACAGGCAAAACGGCTTCTCCGCTTTCGCGTGGCGACGGACAAAGTCCAGCGAATAGTCGTTGATCAAATGTGTCGTGTAACCCTCTTCGCGCGTCTCCGTGCGACCGTGCCACCAATCGTGTTTGTAATGGTCACCAACATGACTGACAAAATCGATGTTGCCGCTGTGGTAACCGATGAACTCATCAAAGCCATGATTCTGCGGATGGTAGTCTGCGGAGTTTTCGGTGTAACCCTGATGCCACTTGCCGATCAATCCGGTTGCGTATCCCGCCTCCTTCAGCGCTTCGGCAAAAGTGGTTTCGGATAACTGCAAGCCTTTCAAATGCTCCGGATGATCCGACGCCGGATGAATCACCGCCTCGATGCCGGCGCGCTGCTGGTAACGTCCCGTCAGCAAACCGGCTCGGGTTGGCGAACAGACAGTACCCGAGGAATGAAAATCGGTCAGCCGCATGCCTTCGGCGGCGAGCCGATCGATCTCGGGCGTCTTGAAGTACGGATTGCCAAAACAACTGACGCCTTCGTAGCCCATGTCATCGACCATGATGACAATCAAGTTCGGCGGCTCCGATCGCGCAAGTGATGACAGCAAGAGCACGAATGCGGTGATGATCAAGTAAATGTGTCGCATGCTTGATACTTTAGCTGGTTGTCGCCACTCTTATCAGCCGCAGTGCGTTAAAGAGCGTTCCGCTTAGGGAAGTGCGGAGCGGTGGCAGTGTATAGCCTGGGGTGACCAACGAGCGACAGCAAAGTTGGTGTAACCCCAGGAAAACTTGGGTTGGACATGACGTTTTCTGGGCTGCGGAGTGCTCGCTCAGACGAGCAATCCTGGCCCCAGGCTAGTGCATTTTCAAATATCTCGTAGGCCAGGACTTGTCCTGGCACTACGGCGCCAGGACAAGTCCTGG
>JBFJVZ010000649.1:0-2020 GCA_041623895.1 Pirellulaceae bacterium
GAGCCGTTGGATCCGGTCGTCGATCCCCACAAGGCGCTCGAAGATGAAGTCATCGTGCGCGATGACAAGGAGCTGAAGACCAACCGCATCTGGCATTGGGAAGTTGGTGACAAAGCAGCCACGGACGCGGTCTTTAAGAACGCTGCCCACGTCATTAAACAATATATGTACATCCCGCGCATCCACGTTGCCTCCATTGAGACCTGCGGCATGGTTGCCAATTATCAGCCGGCCATGGGCAAGATGCAGATCTTTATGACCACCCAGGCGCCGCACGCCATACGCACCGTTTTTGCCCTGGTGACCGGGTTGCCGGAGCAGAAGATTCAAATCATATCTCCGGACATTGGGGGCGGATTTGGCGGCAAGGTGCCTGTTTACCCAGGTTACGTTGTTTGTGCGGCGGCCAGCCTGCTGCTGGGCAAGCCAGTGAAATGGATTGAGGACCGCAGCGAGAATCTCCAGGCAGACAGCTTCGCCCGCGACTATCACCTGGACGCCGAGCTGGCGGCCGATGCCAGCGGCAAAATTGTTGGTTTGCGCGTCAACGGTCTGGCCGACCATGGCTGTGCCGATGCGGCGGCCAATCCATCAAAATTTCCCGCAGGGTTATTTAGCATCTGTACCGGCTCTTACGATTTGCAAGCGGCTCATGTCAGCATGGATGCCGTTTACACCAACAAGCCGCCAGGGGGTGTGGCCTATCGCTGCTCCTTCAGGGTGACAGAGGCGGTGCAAATGATCGAGCGCATGACTGATATGATGGCCCACAAGCTGGGGGTCGATCCGGCTGAATACCGCATGAAAAATTTCATCAAGCCGGAACAGTTTCCCTACATGTCGCCCACCGGTTGGGAGTATGACAGCGGCAATTACCACGCCGCCCTGCGCAAGGCGATGGAGATCATCGACTATGAGGGTCTGCGACGGGAACAGGCAGAAAAGCGGGCCCGAGGTGAGTTGATGGGTATCGGAATTTCCAGCTTCACCGAGGTCGTGGGCGCAGGCCCTTCCCGCGATTACGATATTCTGGGCATCAAGATGTTTGACTCGGCTGAGATTCGTATCCATCCAACAGGCAAAGCGCTGGCTCGCTTCGGTACCAAGTCACAAGGCCAGGGTCACGAGACGACTTACGCCCAGATCATTGCCGAAGAACTGGGGCTGCCGGCCAATGATATCGAGATCGAAGAAGGAGATACAGACACAGCACCGTACGGTTTGGGTACTTATGCCAGCCGCTCCACGCCGACTGCCGGGGCTGCAGCGGCCCTAGCGTCGCGTAAAATCAAGGCCAAAGCCCGTAAGATCGCTGCGCACCTGTTGGAAGTTAATGCAGATGATCTGGAGTGGAACGTCAATCAATGGCAGGTAAAAGGTTCACCGGAGCAGGCCAAGACGATTCAAGACATTGCCTTTGCTGCCTACACCAATCATCCCCAAGGTATGGAAGCTGGTCTGGAAGCAACGGATTATTACGATCCGCCAAACCTGACTTTTCCCTTTGGCAGCTATATCTGTGTCGTGGACATCGACAAAGGGACGGGAGAAGTGCATATCCGCCGCTTTGTCGCTATTGACGACTGCGGCCATATCATCAATCCGCTGGTGGTGGAAGGACAGGTTCACGGTGGGCTGACTATGGGTCTAGCACCGGCTATGTATGAGGAGATAGTTTACGATGAAAATGGCCAATGCCTGACCGGCACACTGGCTGACTACCTCTTGCCAACGGCCGTTGAGTCTCCAAAGTGGGAAACGGGCCATACCATTACTCCGTCGCCGCATCATCCCATTGGCGCCAAAGGCGTCGGTGAGTCACCAACGGTTGGTGCGCCGCCGGCGATTGCCAACGCCGTGGTGGATGCTCTCTGGCATCTTGGCGTGCGTCACATTGACATCCCCATCACACCGCAGAAAGTGTGGCAGGCGCTTCGCGATGCAGGCGTGAGTGAGTAATTAACGAGAGACGATTGACGATTTTAGATTGAACTGTGAATCGTCAATCGTCGATCTCAAC
>JBFJVZ010000650.1:0-2019 GCA_041623895.1 Pirellulaceae bacterium
ACCGAACAAGCCACATAGCGGCCAGGCTGCGTGATTCATTACCATGAGTACACCTGCGAGCGGCAACCAAGCCAATGTCAGCAGATCCCAGTAAGCGGCGTAGCGCTCCGCACGTTGCAATACAGCGTCAGTTGCCACTGGATCTTCTTGCAACCCCAATCGTTGGGCAAGCGGAAAACTAACCGATGAAATGAGCTGCCCGGCGTACAGAATGCCGGGAAAAACAATCAGCAACCAACCCAGAACTAACTGCATCTTCCCCCCGAGGTTTGCGTCCAACACCGGGCTGATTCGTGATTTGGACGAACTCGCCGTGATGAGGGCCTGAACGGTTCAGGCGACAGCTAGAAGCATCCTCCCAGCCCGGCGTCGATTACGTTGCGCTCAAGATTAACCGAGAAGCTGCAAAAGTGCTGCTCCGGGTTAATCTGATAACACACGACGTTGCCACTCGCCTTCAGCTTATAGCCGGTGCACGCGTCATCCAGCGGATTGCCCGGTAATGACTGAAAGAGTGTCGTCGCAGCCTGATCCGTTATCGAAATGTACAGGTGGGAGTCGCCCTCCTGGATCGAGCCATTGTGATCAAGGCGACCGCCGATCGCGTATTCTCCCTCGAGACGTACAGGCTCCCGCGCCAGCGAAGGTAGTGTCAGGGCCAGGCAAACCAGCGTTGCAACGACGCGGTCAAAATGAATCATGAGATATCACCGAAGAACGAACTCCGTGGTGCGCACGCCAGTCGGCAATTTGTTCGCGAAAGGTGTGGTTTGTTTAGCCGCATCAAGGAAACTAGCCGGTATGAAGCACCACGTGTCGCAGGCACGAAACAAAAAACCGGGGCAGAAAAAAACCGAGGATCGTTGGGGCTGCCAGCGCGAACTCGTAAATGGAGACAGGTGAAAAATAAAGCGGGAAACTGAGCAAGACAATGTATAGAACCATCCACGAACGGTTCGTCGCGAGTATCGGTGCGGCTGAGATTAACACAAGCCACACGAGTATCAGTACGCCAGTGAATATGAGTGCGATGCCTGTCGCCGCGGCTACGAAATACATGGCAAGAACCGCGAACTCGATGTGTCCAAGCGCCGCCAAGCCAATCAGAATTAGCAACTCCAGCACACCAATCAGCAAGGCATAAGACGCAGACCATTTCCACCAGGTGAAGCCGGCTCGGCTGATCACTGCTGCGCGTTCAGCGAGTGTTCCCAATTGCACTTCCAACTGTTGGCCGGCTAGCGTCGGCAACTATTCGCCTCGGAGTTAAATCGCATCCGTACAGCCCCGGTCTTGGGTTGCGAGTCGACAAAGGCGCAGTATTGGAAAGGCTGGGTGCTGAATGCGCTCTTAGTGCTTGTGGGGTCACCGAGTCGAGAGTGCGGCGAACCGTCGGTATTCTGAAAATCCGCTTTTCGCGCCAATGATCAAGAGAATGACAACGATAGCCCACCATGAGCTATCACCACGGAGGATGCCCGCAGCGACATGCAGGGCCAGTAAGGAAAACCAGATACCATCCAGAAGGAAAAGAATTCTCTGGTGCCAGATACGCGTAAGAATTGACAAAACAAGGAGCGAGACTCCGAACAAACCCAACACTGGATCGAAAGGCACTGCCTCGAGATCGGCCTCCGGATTAGCTGGCAAGGGTAGGGACGCAACCACAAACAGAATCCCGATTGGAAGACTCCAACAGAGTCGTCGCTTCAGAGCGGCCCTCAAGCCAATCATCGTTGGCGGTCCCAACCAGTCCTTGAAAGAGTCGGCCTGGGTACGATTCAACTTGAAGATCACCTTCTTTTTCGGAATGCTGACGATCAAGAACGGATTGGTTAAGCGGGATTCGCGTAACTCGGCTTTTTCTTCCGCTTCAGCTCGCGGTATCTGAAAAGATTCCGCTCCGTCCACCGCCGCAAGAGTCAAAGAGTCTGTATTGAGCGATACGGTCCAGGTCCCTTTGCGTCCGGCTTCCGCCACTACTTCAAAAGTGCTGCTTTCACTCATGAGCTCGACCTC
>JBFJVZ010000651.1:0-1951 GCA_041623895.1 Pirellulaceae bacterium
CGCGTACGCAATGTGGCCAGGCAATTGCTGCAGGAACTGGGACGTGAACCGACGATCGAAGAAACCGCGCGCCGCGCCGACGTGACTGTCGAAGAAGCACGCCGCGTGCTGACGATGAGCCGGTTCCCAATTTCGCTCGACCGTCCCGTGGGCAATAGCGAAGATAGCCAGTTCGGAGATTTGCTTCCCGACGGGGCCGCCGAGAGTCCGCAAATCGGTGCTACCCAGGAAATGCTGCGCGATCGGATCACCAACGTGCTCAAGTCACTCTCCTACCGCGAACGCGAAATTATCAAACTGCGTTACGGCTTGGGCGATGGCTACAGCTACACGCTGGAAGAAGTCGGACACATTTTCAAAGTCACTCGAGAACGTATCCGTCAGATCGAAGCCAAAGCGGTTCGCAAGCTTCAGCAACCCAGCCGCAGCCAAGACCTGGTCGGATTCTTGGATTAGGTCTCCGCATCGTAGCGGAACTCGGAAGAGTTCCGCTGGTCAACCTCAGAAGTCTTTCCACTTCCCGCATAAGCGACACGTACCAACGCGTGTCGCTTTTTCTTTTCCAATACCATTCGCTCAATCCCATGCCCACGATTGCCGAAGCACTTCAAGGCGGTTGGAAGCTGCATCAAAGCGGACGTGTTGACGATGCCGAACAGATCTATCGGAAGGTCTTGGCCCAAGTGCCGGACCAGCCGGAGGCGCTGGTCTATCTGGGGATCGCCCAGTTCGACAAACGCCAATACCAGCAATCGGCGCAGTCGTATCGTCGGGCACTGAAGTTCCGCGACGACTTCCCGATCGCTTGGAACAACCTCGGCAACTCGCTGCGGATGCTCAGCCAGGTCGATGAAGCAGAATCGTGCTTCGAAAAAGCGCTCTGCCAAGATCCCACTTACCTGTCCGCGTTTAAAAACCGCGGCACGCTTTGGGTTTGGACCGGCGAAATCGAGCGCGGCTTGCAGTGGTATGAAAAAGGCCTGGCGATTGATCCGGGCAACGCCGAACTGCACCGCAATCTGGGCGTGATCCATCTGCTGCTTGGCAATTACGACGCGGGTTGGCCCGAATATCGTTATCGCTGGCAGATGCCGGGCACCTACCGCCCCCAAGTCGCGGCGCCGCTGTGGCAAGGCGAATCGTTAAGCGGCAAGACCATCCTGCTGTATCCCGAACAGGGCAGGGGTGATGCGATTCAATTTGTACGGATGACCAAATTGCTGCAAGATTGCGGTGCCCGAGTCGTATTCCAATCCGCGGCGGACATGATTCCCCTGTTCGCCTCCGCCCGTGGCGTCAATCAGCTGCTTCCCGACCGGGCAGCCATTCCCCCCGTTGATTATCACGCCTCGCTGATCGATGCCGTTGATGTCTGGTACACACAGCATCGCGAGCTGCCTTGTGGCAGCGATTTTGTGGGAGCCGGTTACTTGAACGTTTCCGATGCCTTGATTGCTTACTGGCAGCGGTGGTTGGACTCACTGCCAGGTTTGACGGGCAAAAAAGTTGGCATCAATTGGCAAGGCAACCCGGACCATCACGCGGACATTTATCGCAGTCTGCCGTTGGCCGCCCTGGAGCCTCTGTCGACCGTGCCCAATGCCAACCTGATCAACTTGCAATTCGGCTTCGGCGTCCAGCAGCTGGATAGCTGTCGTTTCGCTGACCGGATTTTGCGTTTACCCGACGATGTGGACACCACCGGTGGAGCATTCACCGACACGGCGGCGATCCTGAAGAACTTGGACTGCGTTGTTACCAGCGACACGGCGATCGCGCACCTGGCCGGTGCGCTGGGTGTCCATGTGATCATGATGGTGGGCAAAGTTCCCGATTGGCGGTGGCTGATGCAAGGCGAATCAACGCCGTGGTATCCCAGCATGCAAATCATCCGCCAGCAAACGATCGGTGACTGGAGCGGGGTGGTCGAGAAAGTCGCCCGGCTGATTTC
>JBFJVZ010000652.1:0-1923 GCA_041623895.1 Pirellulaceae bacterium
CGGGTGCGCCGCCAATTCGGGTTCAAACACTAAGCTGACATTCCGGATATTTGGGGACGACACGATCAACCAAGTTATAGGCTTGCGCGGCCACTGCGTCGAAAACGACATTGGACGCGAGGTCGCGTCTTATTTGCTCGACAGACCTGTCCGTGTCGGCGCCGATTGTTTCTGCGAGCATTGACGTAAGACGCAACAAGTCAGTCGTGTTCGAGTCCGTCGGTTGTGGCACGAAAGGTTCGCTGAGTGAGAACTGGGAACTCTGGGCGGCGAATCTGTGCGATCTTGCCCCATGAGCAACAATGATCGCCGCAAAAGCATCAGCTCGTCCGTAGCAGTACGTAAAAGTTGGCGGTGATATTTGATCCATCGCGTCGATGATCGCGAAGCCTTCGGCGACACCGCCGCCGGGAGAATCAACGAGTAAGTGAATCGGGTGATTTGCGTCTTCGTGTTGGAGGAAGAGCATTTTGGCGATCAATTCTTTACAGCATGCGGCGTCAAGCTCGCGATCCAAGACGACAACGCGCTGCTTAAGGAGATGTTCGTGCGTTGATGGATCGCGAACGTCAAGCATCATGGAGTCGATTGAGCCGGAGAACGACAAAGATCACGGCGCGGGTGCGTTTGACGTTGATCTGAAAACCGACGTTGCCGCCCGCTCGCGTGCAACGCCTGGTTCCGGCGCTTTGTCCGGGCGACGAATCGGCCATTCTGAATCGGTTGCACCCCTGTCAGCATACCAAACGACCCAACATCGGCCAATTGTCATGGCGCGAAAGAGTGAACCACGGAGAAACACCGATGAAAGTCGCACCAAATCCGTGTCCATCGGTGTTCATTCGTGGTGGGAATCGTTTGCACCTCCGCGAGCGCACCGATCGGCCGCGTGCGCGGTCCGTGCCACAGTCTCGGGCGGCAGCGCCGTTCGATACAGACCGTCAAAAAAGGTGTGTGGTGCATCACCCCGGATCAACCTGGACGTGCCGCAACCACAACGTGAAACGCTCGCATAATCAAAGATCGAAGCGATCCCGAAGTTCCTTGCCTCACTCCCGTTTAAACAACATTCTTTCGTGAAGGCACGCCAACCCGCGAGTTCGCAAAAGAAAAAAGTCAAAAATCAAAACAGCGCGGGAGACTACCGGTGCGCTCTCTTGACTTCTGAGGCCATCAAGGTGTCATGTTGTGGGCTTTGACAGTTTTCTAAGTCGCGCCTTCATGGTAGCGAGAAACTGCTTCTTAGATTCTTCAAGCACGGAGAACATCGGCGCTTTGCCAATCGCGATCGACTGACACGCAAAACTTGTGAAACCCCGGATGCTCCACGAATGCATCGGCATGACGAGGATCTCTTCACCATCCGTTAAGACCAAAGCACCGATTACTGTCGCGTCAGGAGGAGTTTCGACTCGCTCTCCGCCCACACGGTAGTCTTCTTTGAACCACTTGACGAATTGTGCTTGTGGAATACGCCCTTCAAAGACTGTTTGGTGTCCCTTGTTTCCATCAAATAGGATACAGGCACATTTCACTCCATCGGCGGGCTGCTTTTCGTCGATGTTCACGATGCTGCGATTCGTATCCGGTCTCTCCGTTGCGGCGGCGTCTGTTTTCGCATTCGAACATAAGAAACTGCATGTTGTCAAAGCGGCGACAGTTACGACGAGTGCGGTCATTTGGCGAGGCATAGTCGGCTCCTTGAAAGAGTGGGTGAGGTCTCCCTGTGGAGTTTGACGATGAACCCGATGCGAAGGTTTCGGTCAAGAAGCGCGGCAACAGGAACAACGTAACGACCGGGAAGACGGGGACCGAGGAGTTGATTCACAAATTAGAACCGACGAGGCCGAGGTCTTCCGTCGATCCCCTGGTCATGCGATCATAGAATCGTGTTGCGGCCATCGGACTTTCGGCTATCAATGA
>JBFJVZ010000653.1:0-1916 GCA_041623895.1 Pirellulaceae bacterium
CATGAGCACCGGGAGAACATCCAATATCGAACAAGGAATCTCGAAGTGCGAAGTAGTTGACCCACAGCAATCCGTGATGGACCTTTTTTGGTGTCATGCAGGCGGACCGCCAGCCGCTTATTGCTGCAGTCGCAGCTTCGCCCTCCCGCTATTCCGACAGCACAACGATTACGGTTTTCGTTTCTTTCTTGCCGGCGGCTTCTTTGGATACGGATCTCCATTGATGTAATTCAGTCGATCGTCAATGTCGGCTCCCTTGGCAACCGGGTCAAAGTCGGCTCGATCAACCGGATAACGATCACCAAAGAAATCCCGAAACCAGACAACGGAATTCAGCGCCTCGGTGGCTTCCACCGGATTCTCCGTCCTGTTGACAACTTCGGTAAGCACCGTTTGTGGGTTCGTCTTGCCAAGTAACCCCAGGAACTCGGCGGCTCGAATTCGCACGACCATTGACTCATCCTCCAGCAGCGGCTTGACGTTCTGAACCAGTTCAGCTGCTTGAGTTCCGAATGTCGTGCAGACCGTGGCCGCCCAGAAACGCACCATTGGACGCTTCGAGGACAACGCGCGAATCAGCGACGGCTTTGCGCTGGCAAAAGACTGTAAAGCCAGGTCGGCAGTCTCCATCAACGCGCGGATCTCTTCCTTGTGTTCTTGCCCGAAGGCAACCGGATTATCCATCGCCTGCTCCGTCAAAACACTTTCCGGGTAGAAACTCAGATCGGGCATCTGTGCGAGCCGGTTCTGCAGGCGACTGCGAAGTTTCAAGAGAATCTTGGCGTACTGCGGATCCGCTGCAAGATTCTGCACCTGGTGCGGATCTGCTTCGCAATCGAAAAGCTGCTCCACGGCTCGCGGTTCGAAGAACTGTTTGGAAAAACCGCTAAGTTTGCCGGCTTTCCAAAGCTCGCGCCATTGGCTGTACGCCAACATCTTGTAGCGGTAGTTGTTGTTCAAGCCGTCCGGCAAGTAAGGCTGATAGTTGCGGATGTATTGGTATCTTCCTAAACGAAGTGAACGAACCAGATCGTATTTTTCGTCGAATCGATCTGCGTAACCAAACGCTTCGTTGCGCGAATTCACTTCCGCCAGGGCAACGTTCTCGCCCAGGAACGGTTTTCCATCAATCTGTGGTGGGATTCCGACGCCTGCAAGTTCCAGCACGGTTGGGCCAAAGTCAACAAAGCTTACAAACCCATCCACACGCGTCCCATGTTTGCCGCCCACAAGATGTTTGAAGTTGTCCGGAACACGCACGACTAAAGGCACGTGCAAGCCGGACTCGTAAAGGTACCCTTTGCTGCGAGGAAGCACGCCGCCATGGTCGCCAAAGTAGAAAATAAATGTGTCTTCCAGTAATCCATCTTCTTCCAACTTGGCAACCGTTTGCCCGACAATCTCGTCGATCGCCTGCATCCGGTCGTGATAGCGCGCGTGCGTGTAGCGAAACAAGGGCGTATCCGGAAAATAATCAGCGAGCTGTATTGAATTTGGATCGGTTGTCGTCTGCTCGGTTTGGAAGGTGTTCAGGTTAAAGTGCAACGAGCTTTCATGGGACTGCGCGTGCGACTGCATGTGAAAGAAAGGCTGCTCGGCTTCTGTGCGGTTTTTCCAAGACGCCGTCTTCGACGACTCGTCCCAAACACCGTCTCCTTCGATTGCGTTGTAATCCTTCTTGCTGTTGTTGGTCGTGTAGTAGCCGGCATCCCGGAGATAGGCCGGAAACATTTTCAATCCCGGCGGCATCGCCGCCATTTTGTATTTGCGATGAAACTGAGTCCCGATTCTGGGGCCATAGCAACCGGTTGCCAAAGTTGTGCGCGCGACGGAGCAGACCGGTGCATTGGAAAATGCATGATGGAACGTCAATCCGTGAGCAGCCAATGATTCGATGTTGGGCGCCTTGGCACCAC
>JBFJVZ010000654.1:0-1904 GCA_041623895.1 Pirellulaceae bacterium
ATGACCAACGAGTTCTTGACTCGATTGGAAGAGCTGGGCTGGCAACTGAAAACCGGCAGCAGAAAATGCGCGGGTATTGACCGCGAGATTCGAATCGTTGAAATGCGATTGAGATAGTGTCACGGTGGTCTACACCGTGAATTCATAGGCGGCGGAGACCGGCGTACCGCCGTAGTGTTGTTTGAATGCTGAATGACGAACAAGGAATTGAGAATGCCGAAGTTTAAGTGCAATTCCTCGTCGTTCTTCGTTCTCAATTCGTCATTCGTGGTTCTTTATCGAATTCTTGACGAACCCCCCTGCCCCCCTTTGAAAAAGCAACTATCCCTTTGACTCATCGTTTTTTCCATGTTGGCGATTTCGTTGATTCCGATTTGGCCCTCACCCGGTCCCGGCGCGCCGGGAGAGAGGTGCCGTACTCGGCCTTCTCCCTCGGGGAGAAGGTGGCCGAAGGCCGGATGAGGGCCAAACAGTTCTTCCCGTCCGGCGCAGATAAATCAACTTGATGAGTCAAAGACATAAGCACCTTTGAAAAAGGGGGGAATCATTGCGAGCCAGCGCTATCGCGTCTCGGATTCTGCTCTGCATGCCGGTCGAATTATCCCGCAGCTGCACCAGTGGGCGCCGCGATGCGAGTGATATAGATGATTGCCAGGAAATCGTAGACGGCGTGCACGACGATCGCAGTGGTGATGCCAAAGTAGTTCATAGTCACACCGAGAAAGATTCCCATGATGGTGGCCATCACGGCGTACGCTGCGTTGACCCAATGACAAACGCCGAAAATAATCGAAGCCATCAACAGTGCGGCGATCGGGTGGACCATCAGCGCAAAACCGCCTTGCAAACACCAGCGAAAAAACAACTCCTCGCCAATTCCAGCGGCCAGCGAGATCACGGTAATCTGCGCGAACGACAGCGGCGTAAAAAGCGGGATCAATAGTTCATTGATCACTTTGCGAAGCGACGTGGCCAGCGGAACTTGCAGATATTCCAAGGACACAAAAAACGCGAGCATGAGAACCGCCAACAATCCTCCCACCAGAAGGCTGTACATCCAATCGACATCCAGCAAATCGGGAAGTGGCCAACGGCGATCGTAAAAGCTGAAGAAATAGGCGAGTAAAAGGGCCAGCACCACCAACAACGCTTCGATGGCAACCGCCGTCCACATCAATTTGTGAGGGGAATAGGCTGGAGCGGTCACCGAATGTTCGACCAGTTCGTTAGGGTCCGCCTCGGTTTCGACAGAGTTTTCGCTTCGGTCAGAATCTGGAGGGTCCCGGTTCTCTGGTTCCGCAGTCAATCTACGCGCACCTTGTCATTCGGCCGAATGATTCATCACTCACTTGTCATCGTTGCCGGATCAAATCGCCAGTGTTTCGTGGTAAACAACGCTGACCGCGCTATTTCTATTCCAGCTCCATTTCTTTGATCAGCGATTCCGCGCCGGGCGTCAGGTCGCGGATCTTGCGGGCGATCACCGCTTTTTCACTGACCGTCGCCTTGGCGGCCCTGTTTTTCAAAAATTCCATCTTTTGTTTCCGATGACGACGACGTTTGATTTCTTTCCGGCGTTCACTACAGCCCATATCGGGATCAACTCCTAAGTCATACATTGAGTAAGTTGCGAATTGCTAACTAAGTCTATCCAAATTTCTTTTTCTGATCAACGAACGCATGGCTGTGGCTCCAGTGGCCCGATACCATTGGACCGGAAACCAGGTCGGCCTGAAATACCCCGATAAGATTTCAGCTGCGAACGGTGAAGCTGTTACCTCCAAGAAGGAAGCTGCTGCTACCACTACAAAAGAAGTTGCCGGTACCGCCAAGAAGGAAGTTGCGGCTACGTCCAAGAAAAAAGCTGCCGCCAAGTCCAAGAAGCAAACTGCTGCTAAGGCATC
>JBFJVZ010000655.1:0-1898 GCA_041623895.1 Pirellulaceae bacterium
ATCCGCGAGCGTCCCGCGGAGGTAGAAGATCGAGCCGTGCCTGGTCATTGGGAGGGTGACCTGCTTCTTGGCAATAAAGACAGCCAGATTGCCACTCTGGTGGAGCGTCAAACCCGCTACTGCATGCTGGTCCGCGTCAAGAAGAGAGACACCGAGACAGTGATCAACGCGCTAATCAAGCAGGTGCACAAGCTACCGAGAGAGCTTTACAAGTCACTGACCTGGGATCGAGGCCCAGAGATAACGGATCACCAACGCTTCACATTGGATACTGGCATCAAGGTCTACCTGTGTGACCCAGGCAGCCCGTGGCAGCGAGGCTCAAACGAACAGATCAACGGACTGCTGCGGCAGTACTTCCCGAAAGGTATGGATCTGTCCAACGTGCATCAGAACCGACTCAACGCTGTCGCAAGA
Source organism: Pirellulaceae bacterium (assembly GCA_041623895.1). Lineage (GTDB taxonomy): Bacteria > Planctomycetota > Planctomycetia > Pirellulales > Pirellulaceae > JBFJVZ01. The sequence continues at coordinate 418 of JBFJVZ010000655.1, forward strand.
CGACTTAACGAACGGCCAAGGAAGACGTTGGGTTACTATTCGCCAGCAGAGAAATTTGCTGAATGTGTTGCGGCGACCGATTGAATCAGCAACCCCAAGGAGCCGGTCAAATTCTGCTGGCTCAATTGGAGGAGTTCAGCTAGCAAACTGACATTTTCGTCCTATACTTCCGATATTACCGGCACTCGTTGATCTTCTCGATCTGATGCTGGTAACGGGAGGAATCATGTTTATATGGTTCAAACGCGTTGCTTTGAGTTTAGTTGCACTAATTGCAGTGGTTTTGATTTCCGGATTCGCTTATGAGCAATGGTCGCGATGGAATGCGCCCCGCGAATACCCGCCTCCCGGCCAACTAGTCGAGGTTGACGGCCGCAAAATGCATATAAACTGCACCGGTTCTGGTGCACCAACGGTCATCTTGGAATCGGGTCTGACTGACTGGGGCTCTGTTTCCTGGGTCCTAGTTCAACCCGAAATCGCAAAAACGAACCGGGTCTGTTCGTATGATCGAGCCGGAATGCTTTGGAGCGATCGACGCGAAGAAGCCCCAACCGCAGTTGGTATTGCGGACAACCTGCATACTCTGCTGGAGACCGTGTCAGAAGTGCCGCCTTATGTATTGGTGGGTCACTCCTACGGTGGTTTATTGATCCGACTATTTGCAGATCGTTATCCCCAAGAGGTGGATGCGCTTGTTTTTGTTGACTCGTCTCACCCGGATCAAGTCGAGCGGTATGCTCAGTTGTACGGAGAGGATGAATCAGACGAGCCGTGGTGGTTCATTCCATATGAGCGCATCACGGCCGAAACAGGAGCGATGCGCTTGTTCCGTCGTCCTGCCGCTGATCGGTTTCCCGCTGAAGCCTTGATGTCGTTGCAGTATTTCCCACAGAGTCTTGATGCCGAGATTGCCGAATTCAACTCTTTCGGCGCAATAACTGCCGCAGCGCGTGAAACCAAGTCCTTTGGAGACTTGCCAATCATCGTCTTGACTGCTGGCCAACAACTAGAGCCTCCAGACGAAAAAGCTGTGGATATGACGTCGGAAGAAATCGAAGAGTGGCGGAAAGACGGCAAGCTTTGGTTAGAGTTGCAGGCTGAGATCGCCGCATTATCGACGAATCACGACCATCGCATTGTAGAGGATTCAAGACACTTCATTCCCTTTGCTGCTCCTGAATCGATAGTTCAGGCGGTGCGCGAGGTTATGACGATTGATCGTCAGAAAGACCATATTGCCGAACCGCAGAATTAGCAATTTGGCACAGCTCAGCAATAAATGTACGAACGTGTAGGTCCGCTTCTGGCCGGAAGCAGTCGGTGGCGGGTCGGACGGTGAGCGACCGCATTCGGGAAAAGCAGGGCTTCCGCACCCGCAAGGGCCACCAGGTCCTCATCGACGACAGCAAGGACATCCTCGAGCTGCGCCTCGAGCGCGGCAGCAAGCTGCGCATCCGCAACGGGAACATCCTCCTCTC
>JBFJVZ010000656.1:0-1896 GCA_041623895.1 Pirellulaceae bacterium
ACGTTGGCAAACAGCGGGCCTTCCATGAAACGAAAGTCTCGATGGCCCGTCGATCGGTCTTCCTCGATAATCTCCGTCCCCGTCACATCGGCGGGCATCATGTCGGGCGTGAACTGAATCCGGCTAAAGGACAGATCCAACGTTTTCGCCAGGGTGCTGATCATCAGCGTCTTGGCCAGCCCTGGGACACCTTCCAGCATCACGTGACCGCGGCTGAACAGGCTGATCATGATCTCTTCGATCACGTTTTCCTGGCCGACAATGATCTTGCCCAGCTGTTGGAGAATTTTTGATCGGGCTTCATTCAGGCGACTTGCATCAGCTTCGCTGAGCTCTTCTTGGTGGGCCGCGTCTGCGGACATGCAATATCCTTCGGTAGGCGAGTCAATTTGAAGAATCTGGGGGCTCAGGTTCCAGCCCCACTATTTCTGACGATCCAAAGTCGTCCGAGTTAGACACAGAATAGCAACAAACCCGAAAATTCGCGCGGTATCACCACAAACAACACCCGCAAAAAGGGTTGAGTGTCTGGAAAAAGCCGAGATTCGAGGGAATTGAAGGGAGGACGAGCTCAAGTCGGGCCACTAGGGATGGGTGGTGGTAGCCTCATCCTGATGATTCAGGCACTGAGCAGGCCAAACCCCAAAAAAGCTCCATCAGCCTCCAGGCGATCATGCCTCGGCCGGTTGTTTTCGCAGTTGTAGCCATTCGCTGTGGAACGTTCCCTCCTTGTCCACACGCTGGTAAGTATGGGCACCGAAGTAGTCTCGTTGTGCTTGCAACAGATTGGCCGGCAACCGTGCCAGTCGATACCCGTCGTAGTAGTTCAGCGCCGCGCCGAATGCGGGAACGGGGATTCCTAAGATGGAGGCAGCAGCGACCACGGCTCGCCACGACTGCTGGGCTTTTTCGACGGCCTGCTCAAAGAACGAATCCAACAACAGATTCTCCAAATTCGGCTCGGCGTCAAAGGCCTCTTTGATTCGATCCAGAAACTTCGCGCGAATGATGCAGCCGCCCCGCCACAGCAACGCACATTGCCCGTAATCCAGGTCCCACTGGTGTTCTGCCGAAGCAGCCTGAAGTTGCACAAATCCTTGCGCGTAACTCACGATTTTCGATGCGTACAGGGCTTGCCGAACCGCCTCGACGAAAATTGCCCGGTCTCCGATCAGTTGCTTGACGACCGCTGTCATTTCGGGGTTCGATAATGGATCCGGCCCGTCCAGTTTCTGGCTTGCCCGCACACGAGCCTCTTTTTGAGCCGACAAACCACGGGCAAACACAGCCGTGGTGACGAGGGTGCTGGGGACACCCAGATCGAGCGCCAGCTGGCTCATCCATTTCCCCGTTCCCTTGGCTCCGGCAACATCCAAAATCTTGTCGACCAAAAAGCCATCATCCCCCTGGTCATCCTTGACACTGAAAATATCACGAGAGATTTCAATCAGATAACTTTGCAAGTCTCCTTGATTCCATTTCTCAAAAACCTCGTACAGCTGGTCGTTGTCCAAACCGCCCAGTTCGCGCAGCAACTGGTACGCTTCACAGATCAGCTGCATGTCACCGTATTCGATTCCGTTGTGCACCATTTTCACATAGTGTCCGGCACCACGAGGGCCCACCCATTCGCAGCAGGGGATGTCGTCATTGGGACCGACTTTGGCAGCGATCGCTTGGAACATTTCCTTGACTTCGGACCAAGCTGCTTTGCTGCCGCCGGGCATCAGGCTGGGGCCCTTCAGTGCGCCCTCTTCGCCACCGGAAACGCCACAACCGATAAAGCTCAAGCCGGCCTCTTCCACACGCTGGGTACGACGCTCGGTATCGGCGTAGTGAGTGTTGCCGCCGTCAATGATGATGTCGCCCGGCTCGCACAGCGGGATCAGCGATTCG
>JBFJVZ010000657.1:0-1835 GCA_041623895.1 Pirellulaceae bacterium
ATACGCATCAGGCCAGCACGGAACAGACTCAAGCTCATCTTTCCTCACAGAACTCACGAGGAGGCAAATCATGGCGCCGTATCGTTTATTGTTAGCCCAAAGTGCGTTGGTCCTGCTATTTAGTGGCCCAGGTGTGAGCCACGTCTTATCAGCTCAGCCGACTGAAGATGTGCGTGAAGAAGCGCAGGGAATGCCCGTTACCGAAGAAGCGATTCGGCGCGCTTTGGATGACAAAACATCACTCAACGCGATGAACAGGCCGCTGGGCGACGTGATGCATGAACTCAGCGAACGCTTGGGAATTCCAATTGTAGTTGACCGACGTGGGTTGGAAGATGTCGGCCTTGGACTGGATACGCCCGTGTCTCTTCACTTTGATGGACTGTCCTTGCGCAGCATCTTGCGCCTCGCGCTACGCGATTTGGATTTGAACTTTACGATTCGCGACAAAGCACTTTTGATCACCTCGGCGGAAAAAGCGGAATACACTTTGCGCACCGAAGTCTTCGACGTACTCGATTTGGTTCGGCCACATGCTGATGCCACTCCCGACGAGTACGACTACGATACGATCATTGATCTAATTACAACAACAGTCGAACAAGACACGTGGGACGAAGTCGGTGGGCCGGGATCCATCTCCGCCTTTCGCGGCTCGCTCGTGATTTCACAGACGCAAGATGTAGTGGATCAGATCAGCGGCTTGTTGGCTGCATTACGGCAGGCGAAAAAAGTCGTCGAGGATAATCCCCACAAGCTGCCTGCGAAAGCTTCGATTGGATTGGGTAGGCATGAGGAACTCAATGCACCGGTCTTCGATGCTCTCAAACGCGTCGTCACCTGGTCATTCCAAGAACTGGCTTTGGCAGACATCGCTGACGAAATCGAACGCAAACACGCGATCAATGTACAATTGGATGCGCGTGCGCTGGATGCGTATGGGATCGGTGTCGATACGCCAATAACGTTTTCGATCCGCAATCTCGAATTGAGACAAGCTTTAACGCACATGTTGCGTGATCTAGAACTCACCTGGCTCGTCCGCGACGAAGTCTTGATCATTACGACCGATGAAGAGGCTGAACAGAATCTTTTCACGCGAGTGTATCCGGTGATGGATTTGCTGGGCCAACCGTTGCCGGCCCACGAATTTGAAATTCCGCGGCGCGATGCCGACACAAGCGAGTTGGTCGACCTCACAATGGCAATCGTGCAACCGGACACATGGGAGTGGAGTGGTGGAATGGGTTCGATTGCTGAGATACCTCAATTCGGAATTCTGGTCGTCGCGCAAACGCAGGACGTGCATCGGCAAGTTGATGAGCTTCTTGCACAGATGCGAAACCGACTCGCGGACCGCCCACCCGTCGATAACACGGCAAATGCGAAGCGAGATAGCGAATTGCGGCTCGCGATTTACGCCGTACCGCATCCGGTCGCAGGATTGCAACCGAACAATGATGGTCAAGCAAGCGCTGAAGGTACAACTCCTGGAGGTTTCTTTCAATTTGGCACTGCCATGGGGCTAAGCGTGTTGCCGGCGGTCGACGAGCATGAGTTGCTCGACATCATTAAACAAATGATCGAGCCGGAAAGCTGGAACCGTGACGATGTATACGCGCGAGCCGCCGGCGGCCGATTGATCGTGCGCCAGACGAATGCCGTTCATCGGAAAATCCGGGCACTTGCCGAGCGGCTCGGCCTCTATGACTTTCACGAAATCGGCGCGAACCGTAATGCATCTTCCAACTGGGGTTGTTACAGCATCATCCCAGTCGTTGGAGACCGCGGTAGTTCACCAGCCATCGATGAGTGAAATCTGCCAACGGTTGTCG
>JBFJVZ010000658.1:0-1828 GCA_041623895.1 Pirellulaceae bacterium
CTTGTCCTGGCAATAAGGCGCCAGGACAAGTCCTGGCCTACCGATGATCCCACATCAATGATGAAATTGCTCGCTAGAGACGAGCAATCCTGACCCCAGGCTCTATGCTGCCACTGCTACGCAGTTGTCGTCTGGTTGTGATGAACGAAAACGTCGATGCCTCCAACTACCGTGACTCCAGAGAAAAACCAGGCTCAAATTACTTCCTTAAGCCGGACGCTCTCCAAGTCCTGGCCTACCGATGATCCCACATCAATGATGAAATTGCTCTATTGGTTGACGACATGGTGAAAACGATTGCAGTCCTGTGCTTGATCACGCTGTTCTGCGCGCATTCCCTCGCCGAAGAAGTCGTTCCGACCAACAGCGGCGACCCAAGCTACGCGAAAATCGAACCTCTCGTCGCCGCGGCGATCAACGATGGTCAAATGCCGGGCGCCGTTGTGGTCGTGGCCAACAAATCGAAAATCTTGTTTGCTCGGGCATTTGGACATCGGCAACTTGAACCAGTTGCTGAACCGATGACCTTGAACACGGTGTTTGATCTTGCCTCGATCACCAAGCCCGTGGCGACGGCGACGTCCGTGATGAAACTTGTTCAGCAAGGAAAGATTGATGTGGGCGCGGCGGTCAGCAGCTACCTTCCCGAGTTCAGTTCGCACGATAAGAACAAGATACTTGTCAGCGACTTGTTGTTGCACATCAGCGGCCTGGTGCCGGACAACGCGTTGGCTGACTATAGAAACGGGCCGCAGCAAGCGTGGCGTCGCATTTGCGAATTGAAACCGAGGTCACAACGGGGTGAGCGATTCGCGTACAGCGACGTCGGCTTCATCGTCCTTGGCAAACTCGTTCAGCGGATCAGCGAGCTTCCATTGGATCAATTTGCCAAACAAGAGATCTTCCTGCCGCTGGGTATGGAAGAAACCAGCTTCAATCCGGGACCGCAGCTCAGCCGCCGAGCCGCGGCGACCGAACAACGGGACGGAAACTGGATCAAAGGTGAAGTGCACGATCCGCGCGCTTTTCTGCTCGGTGGAGTCGCCGGTCACGCCGGACTGTTTTCGACGGCCGCTGACTTGCTCAGGTACAGTCGGGCGTTGCTGGCTGCGGCAGGCGAAAGCGGTTCGGCGATTCTGTCGAATCAAACCTTGGAGACAATGATTGCACCACGGGACATCCTGCGGGGGACGCGGACCTACGGCTGGGACCATCGATCACCTTACTCCAAGAACCGCGGGCAGAGTTTTTCGGATCAAGCCTTTGGTCATGGCGGCTTCACCGGCACGGTTCTGTGGATCGACCCCGCAAAAGAACTTGTTTTTATCTTCTTGAGCACGCGGCTGCATCCAGACGGAAAAGGCAGCGTCAACGATCTGGCCGGCGAGCTTGCGACCTTGATCGCCGCAGACAATTAACCAGTTCGACTTTTGCTTTTCGTTGTCTGGCTCTACACTAACGCGTTAGGTAGCAGGCACACTCGGTGTGCAGTGGTCTTCCCAAACACCCAAGTTGGTGGCATTAGAGCAATTTCATCATTGATGTGGGATCATCGGTAGGCCAGGACTTGTCCTGGCGCCATATTGCCAGGACAAGTCCTGGCCTACGAGATATTTGAAAATGCATTAAGAAGCGAACGGTACACGGAGCGTGCCTGCTGCTTCGTATTGGTCAATCGTTCTTCACAAATACCGAAACTTGCGAATGCCGTACGCACGACGTTTTCTCTTCGCTTTCCCTATCCTTGTTTGCCTCTGCCAGCCGTGTCCGGCTGCTGCGGCGGAATCGCTGCCGGGATCGCTGCTGGGGACGGTCGAGTCGTTTTCGC
>JBFJVZ010000659.1:0-1797 GCA_041623895.1 Pirellulaceae bacterium
CATCTCGGCCGCCGTCAAGTCCAGAGAGTACATGCCCGTGCTGGCAATCTCCGCAATTGCATTGGCAGGTACGAATGAAGTCCATGCCCCCGCTGCGTCCTTGAAATACGCCGTCACCGCTGGCGAAGCGCCCGTCTTGAAATTGTCCGCGCCAGCGTCCGCTTCCTGGAGCGGAAACACGAGATAAAACGCATTGTTCCGCTGGGCTTCAATTTGCGACATCCGCATTGCGTCAGTCCTTTTATAGTATCTGTTCGAACGGAGAGAACTCGAACACGTCTTCGCCCTCACCTGGTTCAGGCAACATCATCGCCATCGGGTTGCCACCCTGCACCAGCGGTGTCAGGTCGAAGTCTTCCACGGATTTAGAACCTCCACGCAGCGGCACGGGACGCCCTTCGCGGGTATCCCACTGCCGAATGCAAAACCGCAGCCGCAATTGCCGAGCGGGATGATCATCGATCGTTGCCTTGTCCAGCATGCAACGCTCGATGAACTTCGCTCGGCTTTCGAGTGGTCGCGGTGTGATTGGCATATCAAACTGGGTACGCCTCGGAAACTGGAATGACAAACGAGGAATCCGCCATGCGAGCATGTCCGTCAACTTCAATAATCAGGCCATACCGGCAAATGCCGATCGGATGGCAGGCTTTGAGGATAAGCCATGTGCGTTTGTTGCCAGACGGGTCTTCGGATTCGGCATAATCTCCTGGCTCGCAATACTTCTCTGGCCCCACGAACGGCACCCAGTCAGGCAATTCTTCGACGACCACTAGGCCAACGAGGGGAATGGCAACTGTAACCTGTAGGAAGCTTCTGCGATCCATGATTTTGGCCCTTTAAGCAAACGTCACTGTAATCGCCCCTGCCGCAAACTCAGCCGTATCGCCGTTTAAAACAGGTTTGGGCGTGTCCACTGGCGAATGCATGAACATGTTCCCCGTGTCGAATGTCGTGTTGTCAACGAGTGCCATTCCCGTCACGTTCACGCCACCAGACCAATCAGCCGTTGCTTGCGGAAATGTAATCGCGGCTGCGTTGTCCGTTTGGCCATCACCTCCAGCAGTTGCCGTCCAGTTGGCGTCTAGCGGGTTGCGGGCTTGCCGAGCGTAGGCACCAGCGTTCGTTACTTCCACGCCAGTGCCCGTCGTAAATTGTCCCGTGTCGGCATCGACGGCATTCGTCGTCAACATCGCCACGGCCATCACCGTCGGCTTTGTAAACGTGCCCGTGCGAAACATGTGGGCTACAAGTTGATCTTCCAAGAAATCAGACATTTCGCTCATGATCGAGCCTCCCGTAAAAAGGTGTGACGCTCGAAAGCATAAGCGTCCACGACGAATTCAAAACTATGGTCATTGTCCACTGCCTGCATTCCACGGGCAATGTAAGTTTCCGCCCTCATGCCGTACGTCCAGACCTCGCAGGGATTCTTGCTCGCGTCGACCCACAACACTCGCTTATCACCCACCGGTTGATCAATCAGTAACGACGCATGGGCGAACTTCAGAAGCTCGCTGTCAAACGCTTCGTGGTCCGGTAATCCCTCGACGGTATGTTCTCCATTTCGGTAGAATCGACACGTCCGGCCAAGGATGGTACGCACTGCGAGGCACTCGGGCCTACTTCCAGCGGACACATCGCCCGAGTGCTCTCGCAGGCACTTCAGCAGGGCAGACGGGCGTGGATTCGCAGAGAAGGAAATCACACGCCTACCAGCCCGGCAACCGCCGTCGCCTTTCATATTTCCCGAGAACGATACGATTCCCATGAAATGGCAACTCCTAACAATCACTC
>JBFJVZ010000660.1:0-1793 GCA_041623895.1 Pirellulaceae bacterium
AACGAACTTGTTCGCGACGAAATGCATCCCAGCCAAGACGAGTCGCGTGTGGCGGTAGAGTCATTCCCGTCGACATGATACGGGCGCAACCGGGCCTCCGCTAGCCCGAATGGGGGTGTGTTAGCTAGCGAGGATTGACCATGAATGAAAATGACCTCCTGTAGCAGGATAGGTGTTAGTCGTTTTTCTAATACCACGCCACAAGGAGGTCAGTCATGATCATGTCACAGGAAGCCGCTGTTGCCAAGTCGGGTGAACTTCATCGTCACGTTGATCAGCTCGTGGAACTCGTGGGGGATGCGATAGAGCATCGCGCTCCGTTGCATCAGGTTGAAGAGAATGCGTTGCGTGTGTTGCTGAAGATGGGACGTGCGACGTTGCAGCTATTGTTCGATGTGTTGGGCACAGGAGATGTTGGCGAAACGGTAGAGTTGCCAGAGGGGCGTACTGTCAAGCGTTTAGAAAAGACTCACTCGCGTGATTACGTTTCGGTGTTCGGTGATTTCCAACTGGAGCGGCACGTTTATGGACAACGCGAAGGTCGCAAAATCGAATGTGTCCCGCTAGATGCAAGACTGGCGCTGCCGGAAAGCAAATTCTCCTATCTGTTGCAGGATTGGGACCAAAGCATTGCCATGGAAGAACCTTTCGAGAAAGTCGGCAACGTCGTCGAAAAGATCCTCGGCTTGAATCAACACGTGGACAGCCTCGAACGAATGAATCGAGACATGGCTGAATTGGTCGAGGCTTTTCACGAGCAGCAGAACACGCCACCTGCAGAAAAGGAGGGTCCGATCTTAGTGCAAACGGCCGATGGAAAGGGGGTACCGATCCGCCGTCCTGCCGATTCGCCAACCATCGAGACCCATCAAAGCAATAAAGGCCCAAAACCAGGAGCAAAACGGATGGCCACGCTGGGTTCGGTCTACAGCATCGAACCGAATGTTCGTACTCCGGAAGAAATCGTCGAGTTATTGTTTCGCCAGCCAGGCGAGCCGCGCGAAAAATCCGTTCGCCCTCGACCACAACATAAACGGGTGCGTGCGAGCCTCGATTACACTAACTCCGAGGCCGACCAGATACACGGAGGAGCCACGATCTTTGGCTGGCTTGCTGACGAAGTCGCGGCTCGCAATCCGCAGCAAGACAAATCGATCGTCTGCATCATGGATGGTCAGGATTCGTTGTGGAATCTCCGCGATGTGTTCCAGGGTGAAGTACCCATGGTCGACATTCTGGACCTCTTGCACGTGACACCTCGGTTGTGGAAGGCCGCCCATCTCTTCTATCCGTTGGGCAGCAACCAGGCCGAAAAGTTCGTCCGTGAGCGTGTACTACGTGTGCTGCGAGGTGAAGTCTCGTCTGTCATTGTGGGTCTGCGTCGCTTGGCCACGACCCACCATCTGAAAAACAAGAAACGTGAGCAAATCGACAAGATCACAAACTACTTCACCAACAATCAAGACCGCATGCGATACCACGAGTACTTGGCCGCCGGTTACCCGGTCGCCAGCGGCGTGATCGAGGGAGCATGTCGCCACGTCGTAAAGGACCGGTTGGAACGCACAGGAATGACTTGGACCCTAGCCGGTGCTCAAGCCATGTTGTCGCTCCGCTGCATTCATCTAAGTCAACAGTGGGACCAATTCACCGAATTTCGCGTTCAACGAGAGACCGAACGACTATACCCTTATCGTTCCATACTAAACCAAGAAGAATGGGCGCTCGCCCCGTAACCGCGCGGAGCACCGGTTGCGCCCGATGCGCGTGGGCCAAAAGAAGTTGGATCCGAA
>JBFJVZ010000661.1:0-1768 GCA_041623895.1 Pirellulaceae bacterium
CACCGCTCCGCCCAGTCCCGCCAGAACATTGATACAGATCATTCGCGTATCAATGGTCGTCAACCTGGTGATGCTGGGCAGCGAAATCTTTACGTTGTTCTATACTGGTGGTTCGCACGAAGTGTCGGCTCAGTATCTGTTTTTCGGCCTTCATGGACACACAGGTCTCGTCCCCTGGATTTGGACGGCGATTACCTTCAACATTGTCGGCGCGGTTTTGTTCTTCATGCCTGCGGCCCTGGAGCGAGGTTACGTCCGCATCGCTGCCTGCCTGTTGTGCATCGTGGGGATCTGGATTGAAAAGGGGATGGGGCTGATCATTCCCGGATTCATTCCCTCGACATTGCACGAGATCGTGGAATACACGCCCAGCCTCGTCGAATGGAAAGTGACCGCCGGCATTTGGGCCGCGGGCCTGTTGGTGCTGACAATCATTTTGAAACTGATTGCCACGGTTTTCACGGGACGATTGAGTGCTAGCCAATCTTCCGCAGTGACCGAGACATAGACGTGGTTGGCTCCGCGAACCTGCGGGCCATCGGCCGTCACCGCGATGTCTTTATCTCGTCGTGCACATTGTCAAAGAAAGCTGATTGTTTTTTGCCGGGCTGCCGTTCCGTCGCTTGGCCGTCATAGGGCGGATGCTTTTTGTGGGCCTTGCTGGTATGGCAATCCACGCACTGGTGCATGTCGAGGCGTTGAATGCTCCCGCGTAGCGACTTCAACGCTTCTTCCGTGATCAATTCATTGACAAACTGCAACGCCAGATTTGCGTGCTCCCCGCCGGGACCATGGCACGATTGGCAGGAAACACCGTGCTGATAGGTAGCGGCGTCTCCGGCATTCCCCGTTGTATGGCATTTCAAACAGCTGGCATCGTTGCGGTATTTCACCGGTAGGATCTCAAATGCCTTGCTGTGTTCGGACCCCTTCCAGTCCTTGTATTGATCAAAATGGCAGGCCGCACACTTCGTCAGTCCCACGTACTCGACGTTCTTTGACCGCGACACCGGGCTCGCGATTGATTCCTCTTGCGCCTGGGCAGAACCTGCCCACGGACGCACCGAGCTGAGGATCAGAAAAGTGACCGCCAGGATGCTCACCGAAACAAAGATTCTTCTACCCATGAATTACGTCCTCAGGCTGAGATGTTCCTGTTGCGAATCGAAGCCAGGCGTTCCTTCGCGCTATCCGAAGACGCCGTTTTTTGCAGACGCCTAAAGCGCCCATTCCCACTTCATGTTAGCACGCTTTGTCGCCGCCTGCGAGCTTCGACATTCGCCTGCCCATGCTGGCCAAAGCATGAAACCTAACTCATCGACGGACGCCGCAAAGAGTAGGAATCGCGGCGGCCGCGGAGGACCGCAAATTGTTCATTTGCGAGTTCTGATTAGGCTCGTTGTTACGATTAGTCCGACGAGCATTGCCAGCGCCAGCCAGCGGCCGTAAGTTGCCAGTGAAATTGGCAGGCTCTCGAACTGAAGACGAACCAGGTGATCGGCGGGAAGCGTTTGGCCCGCCGACTCGAAGGCGACCGCTCCTTGGATCTGCGACGATACGCGTGACAGGTTGCAGGAAACTTCGTCGGGTGTGTCGGTGTGAACCTCGATCCGCAGATGATCGCAGGGTAAATCCATCGGGCGTTGCCAGATTCGCTTGCGATCCTCGTTGGGCAACACGTAGGTAAACGCTAATTCGCGCTGTCCCGGTGTCCAGGGAATATCGGTTACCAGCCGGCCGTCGAATAGCGTGAACTGGCGTCCGTAGA
>JBFJVZ010000662.1:0-1756 GCA_041623895.1 Pirellulaceae bacterium
GGCGGCGTAGCCGCCAAATCGCCGCGGGGGAAATCGGGTTGTGGACATGCCGATTCCTGGGGCTGCGGAATGCTCGCTCAAACGAGCAGACCTGGCCCCAGGCTATACGCTGCCACTGCTACGCAGTTGTCGTCTGGTTGTGACGAACGATAAAGTCGATGCCTACCACCACCGTGACTGTTCCCGAATTCCGCTACTTGCGCGTCGTTACACCGAATTTCAATCGTTCACGAATCCGATTCGACCGGCTGCGTATCTTTCCCTGCGGGTTCAGCGTCTTTCCAAAACGAAACGATCTTGGAATTTGATCTGGCGAACTTGATCAGGCCATTCATGCCAAATCGTGAGGAAACTTTCTTGACGTCGACGCTTAGCTGAGCAATCCGAGGTTTTGTGCCTCGCGTCTTGATCAAAAACAGATGCCCATCTGCCAGATCATATTCGACATCGGCAATCGTAACCCAGCCTGTCTCACCATCCTTGGTTTCCGCGTGAATGTTGATCACGCTACCGTCTTCGCCGCGTACTTTTGCATCGAATTTTGCCCCGACAGAAAACTGTCCGCTGCCACTGCCGGGAAATCCTTGAGAACTGTCATCCGACCAAAGCAGAACGGGGACTCCTTGATCCGGTCCGGCAATCAGCTTGACCAGAGTGACTGCAGCAGTATCGATGCCATCGGTGCGGTCGGGCTGATTGTGGTTCGTGGACCAACTACTTGAAGACTGTGCAATTCCGTACTGTTCTGCGTTGGCCTTGGGGATGCCCAGCAACACGATGGCCACACAGAGAGTAAAAACAATTCGCATCACGCACCTATTTTCATGGGGACCCAGTCACACAACCTTTCCGCCTACAGCATGTCCCCAACACAACGCGATCGTCAACATCAAAGTCGTCTCATGAAAGGGGCGGCAGCCAAACTACTTTGCTTGCAGCGATCGCACTACGATGTTGCGGTAGGCTACCGGGCCGTGGTCTCCTTGCAGCATGATCGGGCCGGTTGCATGTTCCTTGCCAGTCACGCCCGATGGTGTGGGCCCGTTCATTTCCACGTTTTCGTGAATCGTCTTTCCGTTCAATTCGACTATGACAAACGTTGCTTTCGCCGTTCGCTTGCCGGAATCGTCAAACCGCGGCGCGCGGAATTCGATCACGTAACTGTTCCACTGGCCGGGTTCTTTTTGCGCGTTGATTTTTGGATTCGCCGCACTATAGATCGCGCCCATATCGCCGCCGCCGAGCTTCTCTTTTCCGTAACTGTCGAAGACTTGGACTTCGTACTCTCCCATCACGTAGATGCCTGAATTCGATCCTTTCGGCACCATCACTTCCAGCTCGATCCGCACGTCACCGTATTTTTCCAAGGTGTAGATATCGACACCGCCGCCTTTGATGTTGACCAGCTGGCTGCCGTCTGCGGCGAAAGAGATCTCAGCCAAATTGGCGGGATTCAATGTTGCCGCGCCGACTTTCCAATGGCTGCGGTCTTTGGGTTCTTTGGTGGTCCAGCCGTCCAAGTTCTTGCCGTTGAATGGTTTGTCGTCAGCGATCGAGATGATCGGAAGCGAGACGGTGACGAGGATTGCAAGGATGATGGATTTCATGTTCGGATCTCGAGTGCAACAAGAAAGGGAACGCAACGTTCGACCGCGGAGCGGACGACGACCATCTGCTGATCGACCGCGGAGCGGACGACGACTTTCTAATGCAGAATCAGGTACATCGTATCGGCTGGCAGCTGCATGCGCAGACC
>JBFJVZ010000663.1:0-1754 GCA_041623895.1 Pirellulaceae bacterium
AAATTTGGCCGCCGAGCGTCCGGAAAAGATCGCCGAATTGCAATCAGTCTACGACACGTGGACGTCAAGCCTAGGCCGGGCGAAGTGACCGTGATTCTCACGTTTGCACCCCGGTGCGAAATCGTTTCGACGGCCAACAGCGAGAAATACCCCGTAGTGTCGCGGGAAACAAAAATGCCATGGCCAAAGGCACAACTGCTCAACAAAATCATCGATTAAGATGGCGGTACTCGAATCCTCCCGCGAAAAAAGTCGGAGCACAGGGAGGTGTCGAAGTCTTTAATGATTCCTCCATTCACGACATGCATAGGTTGGCAGCATGAGAAGTGCACTATCGGTTTTGGTCGCGGTCACCATTACCTTAACGTTTCACTGCACTTGTGACGCTCAGCGCAATCCTTCGGCACAACAACTTCAGAATTGGCTCAAGCGATTTCCTGATGCGGATGCCAACCGAGACGGCAAGCTTTCGCTCGAGGAAGCGAATCGTTTCCGCAAGAAACTGCAATCAAAGCAAGGCAAGACGCGAGCTGCGGCAGGCAAACCTCGAGGAATCCAAAGAGAATTTGAAGTCGATCCAGGTTGGGATCTCGATCACTTTCCCGAACACGCGGTCTGCTACAAAAGCCCCGACGAGATCAAAGCAATCTTTCAGCAGGCCGTTTCCGGCAAACAGGCTCCCGTCGTTTCCTTTCAGAAACCACAAGACGGTGCGCTACGCATCGTCGGCACGGGACACAGTTTCATGGCGCCGGGATACCGGACGCTGCCAATCATTTGTCAGGCAGCTGGATTCAGGCAGCCACTGTACACGCACACCGGCGGCGGAATGACCGGTAGCGCTCGATATAAGTGGGAACAGGAGAACGGGATCTTTCAATTCGACGGTCGGCCGATGCCGAAACTGCTTTCCTCGATCGCCAATGCAAAGTGGGATGTCATGATGTGGGGGCCGTATTTCAAAGACCGGCCGGTTTTTTATTCCTGCTGGATTGACTTTTGTCTGAAATACAACCCGGAAATGAAGTTCTATCTTTCCGATGCCTGGCCGCAGTTGCACCAACTTGGAGAGAACCCGAAATCGGAAGCCTTTTTCACCCCGGAAATCTTCGATCGATTGGGGGCCGAGAAGCGATCGGTCTATGTCGAGATGGTTGAGTCGCTGCGCTCAAAATATCCTGACAAAGTGTTTGTGCTGCCGACCTCCGACGCGATGGTGCTGGCGGCAAAGTATTTCCTCCGCGGCGAGTTGCCGGGAATCGACGGCATCCATCGCGTGATCGGAAACCAGGAGCGTTCCTTATGGCGGGACCAACTCGGGCATCTTGGTCCCGGCTTTGAATGCTTGGAAGGCTATGTGTTTTACGCCACGATCTATGGACGGTCGCCGGAATTGATCGAAGGCGATATCCAGTTCGGTGGCGATGCGCAATTCCCCAGCCGCCAGCTTGACCGCACCTTTCGCAAGATCGCCTGGCAGGCTGTCACTGGGCATCCGTACTCTGGAGTGATTGATCGTGATGGCAATGGGATCCTTGATTCACATCAAGACGCGAATCCTTGATGTCCTTGAATCAGCCTCATCGGCTGTCTTTCATGTAAAAACGTAGTTCTCAAGAACGATCTGACCCGCTCCGGGCACGCCGAGGTTTCGTGAAAAAATGAATCCCCTGAATCGGGTCGGACCCAACACAAAGCCTCGTTGTCTTTCAGTGCGTGCGTCACTGCTTGACGCAAACTCGTAGTACAAAGTC
>JBFJVZ010000664.1:0-1744 GCA_041623895.1 Pirellulaceae bacterium
GACCCACAATCTGCTTGACGCCACCCAAGACACCAACTGTTAACGATCCATACGATGGTGGGCCGCCGGGACACTTCCACTGGATGTTGCCCGTCGCAGGATCGAGTGAGATCAGCGATGCGTCTGGTGCGCCCGGGGCAACGATCAGCTTGCCGTCGACCAGCAACGGTGAACCGCAGTAGCCCCACGGCAATTCGTCCTGGAGCGGAAAGTCATCGCGAAAGTTCTTTTCCCAGACAACATGGCCATCGGCCAGTCGAATGCAAAGCAAGTGCCCGTGCGCGCCCTGACAGAAAACATGCTCGCCCCAGATTAGCGGAGTGGCCCGGGGTGTGTTGCCGTAATCCAGGGCCGCGATCCCCAGCCGTTGAACTTCCCAAAATGTCTCGCCGTTCTCGGCATCCAAGCAACGGAAGACATCATGAAAGTCATCGATGTCCCGGTCACCGAAGACGACGTATTGATCAGTGGCCGCGATTCCGCCCAATCCCGAGTGGGCGAGTGGAATTTCCCAAACGATGTTCGGCTGATCTGCCAGCGTGTCCGGCAACCACGGGGCGCGGCCATCGCGATTGTTCCCGCGCCAGCCGAGCCAACCTCGCTGCGGCGTGTCTGCTTGCCGCAGCTGGTCAGCGACAAGCTGCACGTCGACCGCGGTCAGATCTTTTTTTTTGCAGCCACATGTGAATCGTCGATGGGAATGAATCCAACCAGCGATTCGAGCGCCTCCAGCACGTGGGGATGCAGCGCCGCGTCAGCGAGCGCGTCCTTGAGTTGTGAGACTTCTTTTTCGGTGACTGTGTCAGCGACAAAGACCGTCACAAATGGCACGGGGGAAGTCTTCGCCACGACTCGCAAGTCGCCTTTTTTGATCGTGCCGCAACCTTCCAATAGCGGTTGAGCGTAACTGGAGATCACCGCGGCGGTTTTGGATTTCGGGCCAAGGTCGATGACTTTGCAAGCTCCGTCACTGCAAGCCTCGTCAATCAACTGCTTTTCTTTCGGGATCTTGATCCCGGCATTACCCAGCAGCTCAATCGCAGCCGAGTGTTTTTCCTCCGCCTCCGAAGGTCCAAAGATAATCGTGTAGCCAGCCAGGTCTGCGACGGCAGCGGCCGGGTCGTCTTTGTTAACGACGATCATGCCATATTGATCGGTCGATCCTTGTTGGTCGGACAAGCGGCTGATCGGTGCAATGTTGATGTTGGCTGCCTTGGCATCGGCGCGAACAACCGACTGTTTGCCGATCAAGATGTCCGCTCGGCCACCAGCCTTTTTCAGTGCCAGCGGAAGTGATTCGCCGAACGTCAGCTTGATTTCGCGGCCCAGGGAAGACTGCAAATGCTTGGCCAGCACCTCGTACTTGCGTTGCGCGTAGCCTTCCACGCACGGGCACGACAGCGGCGCGGCAAGTGGATCCATCACCACCAGCGACAACGAAGACTCGGGTTCACTTGCCGACGACGCAGTCAGGCCAATCAAACAAGCAATCGCCAAAGCGATTGCAGTAGGGAACTTATTCATCCGAACCTCCCAGCAGCGCCCGCAGGACGGAAACCACGACCGATCTTTGAGGCTGGGCGTTACTTTTCGTGGATTTTTCCTGCCCTGGTTGGTCGCTCGGTTGCTGGGGCTTGGGTTGCATGAGTTTGATGTGATTTCGCGTCAAATCGAGCATGTAAATGTTGTCATTAACGGGGGACACACCAATCGAAACGTTCTTGCAACCGGGAACGAGATCGAC
>JBFJVZ010000665.1:0-1741 GCA_041623895.1 Pirellulaceae bacterium
ATGGGCCCGCGGTGGGGCCAAAAGCCGCCGGTCGCCGTCGCCAATCCGATCTTTGTCGACGTGGACGGAGACGGCTTCAAACCCAACCGCGATTTGCTCGACCTGGAGTTGCCGCTGGGAGTCGAGTGAGCGATTTTCGATCTGAGATGTTAGATTTGACAACGGAGATCTGAATTTGAAATTTGAAATTTGAAATTTGAAATCGGAGATCTGAGATCTGAGATTGCCTGACCGCTATCCGCACCGCCCGTCGCCAGGAATTGATTTGAAGCGACGGGAACCGAGCCAAATCGGCTGCCCCGGCAATGTTCGTTTTTCCGCTCCAACTCGGTGTCTGTGGCTTCAATGCGTCGGTGACATGCCCGGTCACCGCCGATGTATGCAAGCAAGCTTGCGACAATACCATCGGCCACTTCGACCAGGGTTGTTAACGGTGCTGGCAAGCTGGTGAAGATCGCCGCACACCGATGCGCGCAGATGCGTCATCCTTATGGGCCAGTGGTCGCAACAGATGGCGCCTAATCATCGATTGGCATTCCCAAAAACGGTCCTTATATGGCACACATCAGTGGCCGAGGCCGCGGAATGCGCTGATTCGATCGCAGGATTAGTTGATCACGGTCGTGATGATCGCGGGCATGATGACGGCAACCATCACTGCAGCTTGCATCGCTTCAATTGCCTCTTTCGTCGCCTTACCAGTAAGTTCGCCGCTGACAAGTTTCTCGATGCGGTCCTTGCGACCCATCAGCTCTCTTCGGTCGAAGACGAGACGCAGAAGGTCCGCGCCGTTGGCCAGCGACACCAGCACGACGGTGTGGGGATCGAGATCCTTCTCTTCGCCAAAGATCGCCTTTTTCACTGGACGTCCGCGGACCGTAGCCGACGGCTGCCACCTAACAAGAAGGAATTGACTTCGCGTGCGATGTGTGGCGTTTGACACGACTCGCGGGCGCGTAGTAATAGCTCAGCGCGTTCCTCAGCCGGAATGACAGGTCTTCTTCACCGCACACGAACCAGTACGGACTAATCATCAAGCGTTTCTAGCCAAATCACATTGCCTTCGATCTTCACTACTTTGGCAAAGTCAATCTTATCAGCAAATGTTTTGGCATCCGCGACAGGAGACAAATTCATCGTCATTTTGTCATTTACTGTTACTGATCGAAAACTATGGGAACCATCATCGACCAACGCCTTTAGCTGCTCTTGAAAGTCGTCTCGGATGTCGTCCGAAATCGGTTTTTCAATTCTGATCTGCACACCCTGCGCCGGTGTATCCATTTGAAGGGAACAGCCAGTAAATGCTGCCAAACTGGTTTAGCGAGGTTTTCAAATCATCGTTTGGTGATTGGCCGTTTGCTTTCGTTCCAAGTCAATTTCCGCCAGCAAGTAGACTGCTCTGGAACGCAGGACCTCTTCGAGTGAACCAGCCACATTGTCATAACAATCTTTGGCGTTTTGCTCGATTTCTCTACGATCACCTATTAACTTCTGATGAGCCATGATCCATTCGGCTTTCGCCTCGTCCAATTCCACTGCCTGAAGATGTTCGAATACCCGTTTGTCATGACCGTTGACGTACAATCGACTGCGGCGTGAAACTGCGACGATAAACCAATCGATTCAGCCACCACCGCGCATTGACAACCTGTCACCTCGCCGGATTGTTGCCCGAGTTAGCCAGAGGGATTTCAAGCACAAAGTGGTCATCAATGACAATCTCGCGCAATCGTTTTTC
>JBFJVZ010000666.1:0-1721 GCA_041623895.1 Pirellulaceae bacterium
CGGTTTCGTTCAATGAATGTTCGTCTCCGCAACAAACGAGTCACCACGTAGCAACGCCCACGAAACAACTTCCGCAATTCTGCCTTAGATGTTCTAATAACGAAGGATTTTCGTTGTTATCATTTTCGGCACGGAGGTGTTTTCATGTCACTGACGCCTTTCAGCGAGGAAACCGAACAACGCATGCGGGAGTTTTATCGCTCCCTGAACGAAAGAGACCGGCGGCGTTACGCAGGGCTGGAAGCGAACAAGCTCGGCCATGGCGGCATTTCTTATATCAGTGAAATCCTTGGCTGCGACCGTAAGACCGTCAGCCATGGGATCGACGAGATTCTAGATCCGCCCGATCTCGATCTTTCGCGCGTTCGCCAAAAAGGGGGGACGCAAAAGCTGTCTTGATAGCATGCCGGAGCTTCGAGACAACTTCCGCGAAGTTCTCCGCGGGTACACGGCTGGCGACCCGGTGCGGGACGACATCAAATGGACCAACCTGAGAAAAAGTGAAATCGCCGAGCGTCTGGCAGAGACCAGCACTCCGGTCAGTGTCAACATTGTGACCCAGTTGCTCAAGGACGCCAAGTTTCGCCGCCGCAAGCTGCGCAAGACGTTGGCCATGGGAAACGCTCGTCGCCGCAATGATCAGTTCGAACACATCGCCCAATTGTTGGAGCAATATGTCAACTCACTGAACCCCGTGCTCAGCATGGACACCAAGAAGAAGGAACCTCTGGGCCCCTATTTTCGTCCCGGTTTGCTGTTCGCGATGCAGGATGTGCCGGTGTACGACCACGACTTTTTACACGCGGCCGAAGGCATCCTGTATCCCCACGGTCTGTACGATCTGAAGCGGAAGGTCGGGCATTTATATCTGGGGTTGAGCCACGACACCAGTGAGTTTGCTTGTGACAACGTCTATCGTTGGTGGATGCGGTTTGGGCGCTGGTACTATCCGCACGCCACGTCTTTGTTGCTGTTGTGCGACTGTGGCGGGAGCAATGACTACCGGCGATACTTGTTCAAGCAGTACCTGCAATCGCTGGCGGATCGGCTGCAGTTGGAAGTGCGGGTGGCGCACTATCCGCCCTACACGTCGAAGTACAATCCCATCGAGCACCGTTTATTTCCCCACGTCACGCGGGCCTGCGCGGGCGTGAGCCTTACCGATCACCAAATGGCGGCGCGATTGATGCGGAAAACACGGACTCGGACGGGGTTGCGAGTCACGGTGGAAGTCGTGAAGAAGTATTATGCAACCGGTCAGAAATATTCACCTGAATTCCGAGCTGCGATGCCGCTTGAATTCGACGACGACCTGCCCGCCTGGAATTACCGCGCTATCCCAGGAGCGGCGCGCGATCTTAACTTGAACTAAGATTTGGCCGCCCTGAGTTTGACTGATTAACATTTCCCAGGGAACGGCCTGCGCTGACCCACGATTCTTGAAGAAAATGCCCGACAAAGACCCTCAATAAGCAGGCCCATGTACCATACCAACGATGAATATCCTCATCGACAGCGGCAGACTTCTTGTCCCATCAAAAATGGGGAAGTTATTTCGTGAGCGTTGCTAACGTTTGAGGTATTCGTTACGTCCACTACACCATCTGTACCCCACGAGAGGGAACAATGGTCAATCATCACGGTGTCAGCATTATCAATCGCTAGCGCATCGCTCTCAGCGACGTCGCCGGTCACCCACACGGTCGGCGGTACGCCGGGGC
>JBFJVZ010000667.1:0-1705 GCA_041623895.1 Pirellulaceae bacterium
GCAACATTTCAAATGTTTTGGCCGGAACTTCAGGGGGTTCTCAACGAAGCGAAAGCAGGGTTGCCATCATGAACGTATTTGTTAGCTGGTCTGGAAAACGCAGTCGCAGAGTCGCAGAATCACTCAGCCGGTTTCTACCCTCGGTCCTGCAGCGTGTTCGTGTTTTCAACACGCTTGAGAAAATCGACGCCGGAGTTCGCTGGCACGACGAAATCAGACATGCGATCGAAAACACCGATTTTGGAATCGCGATAATTACGCAGGAGAATATGAACAGCCAATGGATCGCATGGGAAATGGGTGCGCTGACGACGAAACTCGATCCCGCACGATTCATGCCGGTCTTGATTGACGTGTCGTTCTCGGATTTTGGCGGTCCACTTGCGACACACCAAGCCGTTCGTGCGGACAAAGCTGGAATTCGACTTCTAGTCTCTCACATCAACGAAAGCTGCGGTGACCCAATCCCTGATGACCTTTTCTCCGCCGTCTTTGAAAACATGTGGCCGCGTTTTGAACAAGAGATTCTGTCGGTCACTGAATCGGCTTGGCCCGAAACATCCAACGTCGTGTTGCCCCCAGATTCAATAGTGGAACGGTTGACGGCCCTCGAAAAGCGGGTGGTGGAATTGGAATCGCAAATAACAAATCGGTGAACGGGAGGGCTCGGCGCGGTCGGTCCTGAAGTCAAGCTCCTATCCTCGCCCCCCGTTACCGTTGGCGTTATGCGGCTGAGAAGTGCTGAAGCATGGCCACTAATTTGTTGGTGATGATTGGCTCGACGCACAACGTTTGGCTGAAGGACTATCCTCATCTCCTTATTCCACTGATGCTGAGCGCCGGCGTTGCCATGATCGCGATTGGAATCGCAGGACTCAGCATGCGCATCAAAAACAGAAAAAGCGCGCTCACATTTCACAGCATCTTGGTTTTGATGTTAGCATTCTTAAGCGGAATCTTCTTGATTGCGTTTGCACTGTGGATTTTTGTCGCTGTATATTTGCGTGTGTGACACTTGCCTGCCAGGTCGTTTTCCCGAAACAACTTCGTTGCGCTTCAGATTTGAATTCGCTATACCGCATAACCAATCGATGCACGGGAGCCGGAACACGTCGCGCGTTCGCTGCGCTCATCAACGTCGACTCCCGGCCCCGTGATCTCGAACGTTCTGTCACCGAAGGATCTCATCGCACTCAGCGTCCACAACATCATCTCAGGACCACCACGTGCCGCAGTCTGGTAATCCATATGAACCGCCTCGGGAGCGGTCACTCAGTAACAGCGAGATTACGACGAAGGTATCCGGTGCTTCTGTTTTCTGGTTCATCGGCGCTTACTTCGTTGTCGACAGCTTCCGTGAGATCTCGGAGGCTGTTGCACACAAATTGCCCCTTCCTCCACCACTTCGGTTTGTCGCTACTGCGTCGCTCCTGTCCGCTGCGGAGGCAGTCGCGGCGTTGCTTATCTGCGGAATCGTCGGCATCATCGTCAAGCGATCCTACCCCGCGACTCACATGTCACGAACGATGGCTGGCGTGGTGTTTGCATCAGTCCTTTGGGTATACTTCCAGTTCGCCAATATCGTCGGCTTCAAATGGCCACCTGGCATCATATCAGTACCGGTCGCAGCCATTGCGAGTACATTCGTCGACCGGTACCTTGCAAGAGCTGCTCGAACTGTGACAGAACCATCGGATGCACGGGA
>JBFJVZ010000668.1:0-1610 GCA_041623895.1 Pirellulaceae bacterium
CCACCTGCAAGGGCCTGCAGAGACCGAATTCCCGGAAGGATTTTAGGAGCGACATCATGCAAAAGCTCGTTGACGGAATTCATCGGTTCCAACGTGATTCGTTTAGCGAACATCAGCAGCTATTTGAAACGCTGGTGGAGGGCCAGAATCCGCTCGCCTTATTCATCACCTGTTCCGATTCGCGGATTGACCCTAACCGGCTGACCGAAACCAAGCCGGGCGAATTGTTCATTCAACGGACTGCCGGCAATATCATTCCGCCTTACGGGGCGGTCCACGGAGGCGAGGCAGCCACGATTGAATATGCCGTTGTGGCGCTCAAAGTGAAGGACATCGTGCTGTGCGGCCATTCTCATTGCGGAGCCATGGCAGGACTGCTTAATCCGGCGAGCGTGGAACAGATGCCGGCCGTTCGCGCCTATCTGGAGCACGCCGAAGCGACCCGGCGGATCGTCGAAGAGAACTATAGCCACCTGACGGACCCCCAGAAGAGACTGATGCTCACCGTGGAGGAAAATGTGCTCGTACAGCTGGAGGGGCTGCGTACTCATCCGTCCGTTGCCGCCGCCGTTGCACGTCACGAATTGAAACTTCACGGATGGGTTTACAAGTTCGAGACTGGTGAAGTCTTCGCATTCAACCCGGACAAAGGGCAATTCTTGCCGCTGGAAGACATTGCATCACCGGCAATCCAACCAAACCGAACAACGCCGGTGATCTAGCGGATTTCCATCTTTCACGTAGCAATGTCCGAAAAAGGGGTCACGGTCCCAAGCGTGGCGACTGCGGCTTGCGCGCGTTTACCCCAGCCAACCCCTTCTCCAAAAAAACGCGATCAGGCTTGCCGCGGTGATCGCCATCAGAGTCAAGGCAAATGGGTAGCCCAAGGTCCAATTCAATTCTGGCATGTTCCAGGCCGACGCTTGGGGATTGAAGTTCATCCCGTACAAGCCTGCGATGAAGCCGAGCGGAATGAACAACGTGGCAATGATTGTCAAGAATTTCATCACTTGATTCATCCGATTGCTGACGACCGTGAGATAGAAATCCCGCAGGTCGGCGCACAGTTCGCGATCGGTCTCGATGACATCGATGATCTGTACGGTGTGGTCGTAACAATCGCGCAAGTAGAGATCTGTTTCATCAGAGATCAAATCGCCTGAATCACGGATGAGCGAGTTGATTGCATCGCGCAGCGGCCACGCCGATCGCCGCAACGAGAGGAGTTCGCTGCGCACATTGTGGATTTCGCTGATCAAGCTGCGTTCTCCACTCGACGATACCAGGTCGTCCAAGGTGTCCAGCTTTTCGCCATACTGCTCGAGCAGCGGAAAGTAGCCATCAATCACAGCATCCAAAAGTGAATAGAGCAAATAGTCAGCGCCAAACCCTCGTATCTTTCCTTTCCCGGCCAAGATCCGCTTGCGAACCGAATCGAGACAATCGACTTCACGCTCTTGAAAAGTGACGACGAAACGTTGACCGAGAAACATCGCCACCTGTTCCGTTTCCAGCGACCCGTCGCGCGGATGGGCGCGGGCGATCAAGAACAGGTAATCTCCGTACGATTCAACTTTTGGCCGTTGATGCACGTTGACCACGTCTTCGAG
>JBFJVZ010000669.1:0-1575 GCA_041623895.1 Pirellulaceae bacterium
GCATAACCAACGCATGCACGCGGAGGCCCGTTGGTTCGCATTTACGAATGGACTGTCAACTGACGGGCCCCGGTGATGCGGGTCGTTATCCCACTTCAGTGGAGCTCATCGCGAACAATATGCTTCGCAACGACTTGTCTGTGACAACATCCGACCGGCGTTTCCCTCGATATCTACGTTTGGCCGCGATTGGTGTCGCGTTTGTTTCAATTCTTTGCGCGGCCGGATCGTGTTGGGTCACACTAACGATGAAGAACGTCTACTTTCGCCCTGTACACCGTGCGGTGGAAATTGGCGACGGTGATCCCTACATGATCGCAATAAACTGTGTTGCCGTAATTGCCGACGAGTTGACTGGTCCGATTACAATACTTGTGTTGAGCGCAATGGTCCTTTTCGCATTCGCCATTCAGCCATGGCCGCCTAGATCCGGAGACTCCACGCCAGAACTCGACGGAAAACCTCGGCATGCACACGCACACTCAATCTGATGACAATCCGTACTCTCCGCCAGCATCGTCTCCCGCTGCGACACGAACGACGTGCGCAGCATTTGAGCGGGGCAACAAGAAGGGTCCCGCACTCTACATCGTTGGCATCGGCATGCTGTTTGGATTCGCCGCCGTTCCATTATTGATTCGATACAATCCCGTGGGACTTGCGATGCCGCTTATTGGATGCGTGTGTGGTGGAATCGTATATCGCGCCCGTTCACGTAAGTGGCCCGTCGACCCAACGGCGCGGAAGCGGCAAATGATCTATGCTGGCACCTCCCTGATTCTTGTGCCGACGGTTGTCTTCATGTTCACGGGAATTCGTGCTCAAGGCTTTGGCATGGTCGTTATCGGTACGATTGTTGGATTCTCTGTTGCGGTCGGTATACTGGTTTCTGGCGTTCGGCGTCACGGCTCGTTGTCGCCATCTGGATCGACTACAAACCAACATCAACATGGAAACGTGGGATAACAAAGGGATCAACGGGAGGGCTCAGCGCAGTCGGTTCTGAAGTCAAGCTCCTCTCTTCGCCCCCCGTTACCTCGGTCGTTATGCAGCATGAACCATGAAAAGTGACGCAACAGAACAGTTCCTTTCGCGGCGCATCCTGTGGCAGAATCGCGCTAAGTGGGCGCTTTGGACGGTGGCTGTATTCTGTTTTGGCGCGGCCATTGTCGCTTTCACACAAGGGCGAGACTTGGCTTCACGTGCCGACTCATTGGCCGATTATGGCTCCTTCTTCTGGAACGGGCCGAACCCGAACGCAGAATACTCTGGAATCCATGTTCTCGCCGAGGAACGATACAATACGGCTTTTCTTTGGGTCTGCTCAGGCGTCGTCGCGATAGGCTTGGGGTTTCTCGCGGTTCGTGAAAAACGAATCAATGAAAGGTTACTTGCCTCACAAGACAACGCCAAAGCTGAAGACAGTGTTGCGCCGCATACAGCGGGCCACGAATCATGAACGATCATCACGAACACTTCTTTTCGATTTCACCGCAATCCAATTCACAGGTTCCATGCGGTCATACGTTGGCAGTACGAACGGCGGCGATGACGCTCAAGAACTGATGAACTGCA
>JBFJVZ010000670.1:0-1524 GCA_041623895.1 Pirellulaceae bacterium
GACTTTTGGACTTCTCGCAATGGACTGACACACTCTGACGGCAAGAACGACTGGTGGTTCCGCACGGCGGAAAGCGACCAGTTTGCTCGGGAATATGGCAAGACAAACCCGAAAGAAGACTTCGCTACTGCGATGACTGCCTACGTCATGACCAAGAACAACATTCGCTATGAACTCGCAGAACCCACCGAGTCAGTTCAAGAAACTCGATCTCGCATGTCCGAACGATTCGCGATCTTGGACAATTTCTTTGCAACACTTTAAGAGCCTGTGTGCATCGTTGTGTCGCGTGGTTGTTGTGAAAACGCCATCGGATTGAGAAGTCCGTGGCGTGTTGCCAGAGTGGATTTCCGACAAGACATCGTTGACCATCACCTTAACCGAACTGTCGGGCAGCCCGAATCGAGCGAGATATTGCCGATGGATTGAATTGACAGAATGCCAATTAGCGACGATCCGCCTCTGCGGAATTTGGTCCGTACGCATTTGTACAGGTTTCCATTTCAACATGATTTGATGTTTTCATGATTCGATCACGCGTGATGAATCACGAGTTAATCAGAGAAGCGTATCACCTCCATTCGATTGAACCCGCTGCCAGCTTAAGGGTGTTTTGAGTTTCGTTTGATAAAGCAAATGGAGCGTGTCCGGTGCCTTCTTGGACACATCGCCGTCCGTTGCAGAGAGAGAGGGACAAAGCCCACAACGAATCCAATGTGGGCCGGCTATTGCGGCCCATTTCCATCAAATAGGAGCCGTAAGATGATTCAGGGTGATTTGCAACGTCGAAAACGTCCTGTTCGCCGCCGTTCCGTTGAGGTCCGGGGAGCGAAGTCAAGGAGATCTTCTTACCGCCCCCGTGTAGAGTTGTTGGAAGGGCGTCGTTTGTTGGCGGGAGACACGCTCCTGGTAACCACGGAGAATGATGACGCGGGCGAGGATCCGACGACGCTTTCGTTGCGAGAAGCCATCCAGGTAGCCAACATTCGCGATGGGCTTGATCGAATCCGATTTGCCAGGTCAGTTCGCGACATCACGCTGACCAAAGGTGAGTTGCTGATCACCGATGATCTGAAAATCGAGGGCCGTGGGTCCCACCGTTTGACAATCAGCGGCGATAACTCAACGCGTGTCTTCAATATCGGCGTCATGGCCGCGGATACGGCGGACGTGTCCATTTCGAAGCTGACGATTGCGGATGGCCTGGCGGATGTGAACACGACCCCGAACAGCAGCACCGGCGGCGCCATTCTCGTCAATGAAGGCAGCAGCCTGGTACTGAAGGACGCCGTGCTGAAGGACAACAAAGCAGTCGGTGACAAGGACACCGTGTCGCGCCGACCCCGATTTTACCGCCATTGGTGGCGCCGTTGGTGGTGGGATTGCAAATTTCGGCACGTTGGACAGATACAGGCTGTCAGGCCCGATGCGCGGCTGTTGAATAGCGGAATGAAATAGATCCCAACCCAAATCAAACCGACGGCTAGCCAGAAACCAATCAGCGTTCGTCGGACTCTAGATGGC